>JASHSS010000360.1 GCA_030038565.1 Bryobacteraceae bacterium | reverse complement strand
AGCAGGAGCGCGACCGCGACCATGTATCTACAATGGGCGAAAAAATGCGGCGGTAGAAGCTCTCTTTGGTAAACAGCACATGCAGACGGGTGGGTAGCCCCTGATGCTGCGGGAAGACGCGCGGGACCGGCTATCGCATGAATGACTTCGGCCCGCAGGTCTCCTTCCCCGGCCGGGGGAGCGCGGGAGGGAGCGCCGCGACGCGGGCAGTCGAATGCCGTGGGCGGTCAGGCGGCCGGCGGCGCGAGCGGATCGAATTCCCGCTGGGCGAATTGTGCCGTGAAGGCGATGAAGCGCATGCGGGCCTGGAGTTGAATCGCCGGGTCGCTGGTTCCGGTGATTTGAAAGGAGCCCAGGAATCCGGCCAGATTCTCCACCGCCGCCAGGTTTTCAAAGGTCTGGAATTTCAGCAGCGCCGTGCCGGTCTCCTGGCCGCCGGCGGATTGTTGCTCGGAGACGTGGCAATAGAGGGTCGTATAGTCATAGAGCAGATCGCCCACGTTGCTCTGCATGTATTTCACTCCTTCGAGCGTAAAGCGCCGGTTGCCGCCCGCCAGGAACTCGATGTGGTAGTTCATTTGGGCCTCGCCGGTGGCGCGGTTGATTCGAAGGTAGTGGAAAACGCTGCTGGAGGAATCCATGGCGAAGGTGGCCGGCCCCTGGCCTTCAAACTGGCCGAAGGAAACCGTTCCGCTCATCCCCGCCTCATGCTCGTAGCCATCGGTGAATTCGTTGACGTCGCGGATGGTCATGGTGGCCTGGAAACTGCAGGTCACCGCGCCGGGCGGCGTCCCGGTGGCGGGGATGCGTTGCGCGATGGTCAGGTCTCCGGCCATGCCGGGCGCCGGCGTGCCCTGGCCGGGGAAATACCACCCCACCATCTCCTCCTTAAAAGTCATGCCGACGCCATCCGGGAGTTGCGTGTCCAGGAACGGGCGCCAAAGAGTATCAGTGGGTAATTGCTTGCCGGCAACGCGAGTCAGCATATAGTAGAAGCCGAATTGCCCGCCGGCTTCGGTGTGGAACATGCCGAACGTGGAGTTAGACAAAAACTGCGCGATAACTCCCGGCAGCGTAGTTACATACTTACCCACCAGGAAATCCGCAGTTACTTTACGGATTTCGTCATGAAAGGGCGTGAAATCGTTCAACTGGAAGTGATCCTGCAGGAAGCTGGGCGTAACCAGCCCTTCGAACAGGCCCATGAGCTGGTAGCGCGCTTCAAAGCGGCCGTCGGGCAGATTGCTGAACTGCAGATAGGCGATGCCGCCCGCGTGGTTGGCGTTGGAGATGATATCCATGCGCCAGACGCCGTTCAAATCGGCGGCATCCGGCGCGGCGCCGGCGGCGTAGAGCGCGTTGTGGTCGTCCACGGTCATCTGGCCGAAACCATAGAGGCGCGTCATGGGGAAGGTAAACAGCCGCGCGCCGTTCGGATACTTGCCCAGATAGACGCGGCCGATCATGAGATCTTCATTGATGATTCTGAAGATGTCGTAGAAGCCCTGCCAGGGCGGATCCAGATACTTGAGGAGGATATAATTGCCGGGCTCGAGAGTGCCCTCGGATTTTCCCACTTCGATGGTGACTGCCTCGAGGCTGTTGCGCGCCTGAATGCGATTATCGGTATCGCTGGTGACGCCGGTGTACTGTCCCTGGGCATCCTTCTGGAATTGCTTCTTGAACCCCGTGAAGATCGCGGAGGACATGGCGTTCAGCACGTTGCCCTGGGGGAAAAAGCCCTTCCAGTATTGGTCGTTGCGGATGGTCTGCTTCTGGGTGTCGATCACCGGAGCGCCGCCCTGGTTGACCAGCGTATCGATGCTCATGGTGGGGCAGCGGCGAAACAGCGCTTCGAGTTCGCCCTCATTCCAACCGGGAGCGTCGAGCGCGCTGATTCCCGCCATGCTCACCTGTGTGGGCGGCTTCGGATAGGCCGCGCCCTGAAGCTGCTGGATTTTGCGCTCGACGAAGCGCTCCGTGAGCGCCGAGATGGTCAGCAGCGGATTGACGCCGAGGGCGCTGGGGACGATCGACCCATCGGTGACATAGAGGCCGTCGTGCACGCTGCCGTCGCCGGCAAAAACCCGCCCGTAAACATCCACCGCGCCTTGGAGGTAATCGTCGCCCATGGGGCATCCGCCGAGCGGGTGGGCGGTGATCAGGTGCCGCAGTTTGAAGAAACTCCAGGTGGGGTTGGAAATGAAGCTGGCGCTGAGCGCGTGCGCGTGCCGCCGGAGCTCCGCATTCATGCGGGTAAAGATCTGCTGCTGGCCGGCCTGGTCCCAGGAGATCTGGATGCGCCCATCGGGCTCGATGAGAGGCTTTTCGAAAAGGATGAGGCCCCGCGCATTGTCCTGGCCCATTACCAGGTAGAGCATGGTGTGGTTCAACGCGCCGTTGGGATCGTGTTGACGATTGGTGGGGTCGAGATCGCGGAGCAGGCGCGCCCGCTGGTCGGCCTCGTTGCCGGTGACGGTGTCCTGTCCCTGGATGGCGGCGAAGACGGCCTTGGCGGCATCCACGGAGGCGCTGGGGAAGGAAAAATCCTCGACTGCGATGCGCTTGGATTCCGGCAGCGTGCCGTTGTAGCGAACGATGCCCACGATGTTCGGCCCCGGCTCGGGCGAAGCGCCGGCCGTGGGAGGGGTCTGATAGTTGTAGCCCAACACGTCGGTCTCATATCCGCCGTTGTAGGCCAGCCCGAAGAAATCGCCGTTGCCGCTGAACTTCGTTCCCAGCGCGGGCGCCACCGAGAGACCGTGCAGCACCTCCGAGCGAAGCAGAATCTCGGTGGTATTGAGCGACCCGGCCGAGAGGATCACCTCGCCAGCGTTCACAGAGAAGCTTTCACTGCCTCCGCCCGTCTTCACATAACTTCCGTGAATGACCCAGCCGCCCGAAGCGCCCTTTTCCAGCCACTCCACTTTGGCCTGCGTGAGAATCGTCGCGCCCGCCCGCTGCGCCATCGGCAGGTAGTTCATGTAGAGGGTGTTCTTGGCGCCCACATTGCAGCCGGTGACACAGTTGCCGCAGTTGATGCAAGGCTTCTGCTGGACGCCGTAAGGATTCGGGCCGTCGATCGAGAAGTTGACCACGATGTTCAGCGGCTGCGCGGTGGTTCCAATCTCCACTGCCCGGCGATTGAGCGCCTGCACCTTGGCGAGCTGCAGCGCATCCGGACGCGGATTGGCCGCCAGCACCTGCGCGGCGCGCTGATAGTACGGCAGCAGCGCCTGGTATTGGATGGCGGAAGGCCAGTTGAACTGCGCGAAGACCTCCTCATCCGGGATGATGGCGACGTTGGCGTTGATCAGCGAAGTGCCGCCCAGTCCCGAGCCTTTGATTACGGAGATATCCGGATGATTGAGCAGCTCGTACAGCCCCAGCGGGTTCAGATCGCTGCGAACCTGCGCGGCCACATCCAGCGGCGCCTCGGGGTATTGCCCCGGCTGCCATTCCTTGCCGCGCTCCAGAATGCAGATGGAAGGCTTGGGATTCAGGTTGGCCGTAGCCAGGCGCGCCGCGGTGATGGCGCCTCCGTAGCCCGAGCCGATCACCACGATGTCGTAAGCGCTTTTTCGTTGTTCCCAGGCAGTGGATAACATGGAAATCCTCCGATTTCAGTTTCCCAGCAGGTCCCGAAAATAATCGTTGAGCAGGCGGCCGTTGGGATCGTAGCTCCGGCGCGCCGCGGCGAATGTCTCCAGCCGGGCGCCCCAGGCCTTCTGCGCCATGGCCGGTGTGATCCCATAGGTTTGATTGAAGAGCGGAATGCCGCCCTGGCCGCTCGAGAACTGGTTGTAGGCCGCCAGGAACTGGTCCCACCCGGAGTTCGCGGTAGAGACCGGATCGATGGTCATCACGTTGCCGTCGTACGAATAGGACAGCAGCGAGTTCTGATCCCTGGCCACGTAATAGCCCACGAAGAGCATGTTGACGCGGTATCCGTTCTGCTTGTAATACTGCTGGCAGAATTGAAAGCAGCTCCGCAGCACCGCCGGATAGGTCTCCTCCGCAAAGGCCCACAGGCTGAAGGTGTACTTACTCGCGCCGCCAACCGGAGGGTAGCGGATCATCTGGTCCGTCGCGATGGTGTTGCCGCTCTGAATCAGGTTTTCGAGCTTCCAGCGCCATAGCTTGTTGAACCCGTCGATCACGCCGTAGCGCACGGTTTTGTCCGCAATGTCGGCTTCGGCACCGGCGCAAACCGCGGGGCCGGCGGTGGCCCACAGGTAATTACGCAGCGGCCAGATCACCCGATTGGGATCACCCGATGCCGTGGGATCGTACTTCCGGAACTCCACGGTGATCAAATTGTCGAAGGGGAAAATATAGAACATCAGGGATTGGCCGCCGGTCTTCAGGGAGGGAAGCTTCTGGATGAAATCGTCGAGCGCGAAGGTCTGATGATGCACAGCCATCGGCTGGATGGGGCGCACGCGGAAGGTGGCCTCGCAGACGATCCCGAATGTGCCGTAGCTGGAGCGGACCTGCTGCATCAGCTCCGGCTGGTCGTCGGTGACCTCCAGGAAATCGCCGGAAGGCAGCGCCAGCTTGATGCGGCTGACGTAGGATCCCACCTGGCCATACTCGCCGGGCATCGACGAATCCTTGGTTCCACAACAGGCCGCGCTGCCCACCGTGAGATTGCCGATCTCGGTGTTGACGTAAAACTGCAAGTTCTGTTTCTCGAGCGCCTGGGCAACGTCGATGTACTGCGCGCCCGCCTCCGCCGTCACGGTGCCGTTCGAGATGTCCAGAACCTTGTTCATGCCGGACATTTTGAGGATGGTCCCGCCGTCAACCACGGCGCAGCCGGCGGTGGAATGGTTGGAGCCGACCGCGCGGATGGGCGAGGGATACTGCGCAGGGTCTTTCAGAATCCTGACCACGTCATCGGCCGAGGCCGCCTGCGCCACTGCCTGCGGGTGAGAAACCAAGTCCCCAAACCAATTGGTGACCACTGTATCGGCCATGAAAGAATGCCTCCGTCGATCCCTTCGGTTTCTAGTGATGTTCGGGCGCGCTTTGTTACGGATTCGCCCGGGCCGTCAGCGCGCGATCCCTGGCCAGCGTAAGCTTCGGCCCGGTAATCAGAATACTCGCCACCGCTTTGCGTCCGGACGCCTGGTCCATGGCGATCAGGCCCCACGGCTGGCCGAATTCCTCGCTGGTTGTGGCGGCGACCTTTTTCAGGTGCCCCGCCAGGTCCTGGCGCAGGCTCTCGAAAGCGGGATCGTCCAGCGGCGCCGTGGGATGCTGGCCGAACCATTTGCCGATGGCCGCCAGCCGCGGGCCCGCGCCGGCCATGGCTTCAGCCCACCATATGATGGCGGAGTAGTCCGCGGTAACGGCGCTCAGAAACGGCTCCGGCACGCCGGGAAACAGTTCCGCGAAACCCGGCTGGCCTTGCTCCTTCATGCGGCTCCACAAGCCGTCATCGATGGCCGGCCGGAGGCGGACGGCATCCTCGTCCCCCTCGCTCACCAGCAATTGGATGGCGGCCCGCCCGGCGTTTTCGTAAAACTCCTGCGGCAGGGGCGCGCCGGCCGCGTCGAGAAAAAGGGCCGAGGCCAGAAGACTATCGTAATCGGTTCTGGCATGAATCATGGTGCGGCCAAAACCGGCGGTTCCGGCCGGTGGCGCCGCTTCCGCCGCGGAGAACAGCCCGAGGGCCGCGCCCACGCGGAGTTCCTGCTTCATCCGGCCGGGAGTGGTATCGTTCTGCAGATCGAAAAAATCGTGGCTGCACGTGAGGGCGGGCTGGCCCACCTGCTGCTGCATTCCGCGGTAGGTGGCCGTGAGCAGGAAGGATTCCGCCAGCACGTGGCACAGCTTCCCGGTGTCGGCCCCGAAATTCAAGGCCGTGGATTGAATCCGCTGGGCGGTGGCCTTATCCGTAATGACGATCGCGCCGGTGGCGGGTTCGACCATCACCGCGCCGCTTAAGGCCAACGACGAGACCGAACCGAAGTTAAGGATCCCCAGCAGGTTCACTTCGAGCCGGATCCGCTTCGTCCGGGTGGTTTCCCACACGCTCCTGACGGGAGTGATGCCGGCGAGCGCGGAGCCATCGAGGGCACTGAGATCGCCGGCCAGCGCCTGGTTCAAGGCCAGGCGCGAAGTATCCGTCAGGGCCGCGAGCTCCACGTCGTATTGGAAAGCGGCGCTGCGTGAATCGATGGCGCTGATTTCCGTGCACAGGGCCAGTTCCAGCTTGCGGCAGACGGCCGCTTTCACGGCATCCTGTATGGCTTTGATCTGGCCGGCCGCGAGGCCTGCCTTCTGCAGCTCGTTCAGATCGGCGGCTGCATTGGAGCTGACTACGCCGATTAGGGCTGAGAACAAATCCGTCGTTCCGAAGCCCGCGCTGACGCCCTCGGCAAGCGTAGCGGTCACGTCGAACTCTTCGGTCTTATCGCGACACCAGCCCAGCCGCACGCGTCCCGGGCCGGTTTTTTGCGCGCAGACCTGAAACTTACACTGCAATGCAAGCGACGCCCCCACCTGCAGCGTGCCGCCCGCGGTCACCGACAGGACCGGCAGCGGCGAGGGAAGGGTGAGCGAAGCCAGGGGATTGGTAACCGCCAGAAGATTCGCCGTGCCTGAGAACTTCAGCGATCCGGTTCCCGTCACGGTGGCGATCGAGCCATCGGGAAGCGAGGCCAGGTCGTCGGCGCTGGCGGGAATAAGGAAATCGCCCACGGTTTTTTCGACGGCATCGAGCAGAGTGATTCCCTGGTGCAACGGAAAGCTCTGATAATTCCAGATCTCGGCGGTTTCGTTCGGTCCGATTCCGAATTGCAGCGTGCCCGCATCGGGCCCCACCGCAAATCCCACGCATGCCTGAACTCCGAAACCGAGATAGCAGCTTCCCTCTCCAATGGCCGCGTCGCTCGCAATCACATCGGGCAGATTGGTGACCGAGGGCGTCCGTTGAATCAACTCCAACGACCCATGCGCGCCGGCCAATACCGTGAGGGCCGCCGAACCGGCGCCGATCGAATAGCTCTTATCGAAGGAGAGGCCGGTCGAAATCGAAGTCAACGCCGGCTGATCGAGCGTCATCCCGGCGGCTTTCGAAAAATCGCCGTTGCTCGCCCGCAGCGCCGGCAGTTGCTGAAAATACTTCAGGAGCGATGAGAAAGGGGCCAGCTCGATGTTGGCGTCGAGGCCCACATCGCCGGTCAGTGGTATGGTCGCCATACGAATCCTCCGTGCGGAATTATTTCGCCTGCGCCAGCGGCTGCAGGTAAATGTTCGAATTGTCCGGGGCGCGCACGAACTCGGTCAACTGGTCGCCGCTGAATTCCAGCCGCATGAAGCCGTGCGGGGAAAATTTCGTCTCGAATGTCGGGATGTAGAGATTGGGCGTGTCCAGGACGTAGCCTCCCGGAATGGCATCCTTCCCGTCGATATGGCGCCATTGCGATCCCAACTGATCGGTGAATGGGGCGTTGCTGAGATCGACCCGGTTCTCCGGAAAACCGCCGTGCCCGACGCATCGCCCGAACAATCCCCAGCCCGGGTGTTGATCGTACAGCACACAGCGATGCTCGTGCCCCCAATACCACGCGAAGATCCGCCTGGCATCGAGATATTTCTGAAGCCATGCCGCCAGCTTGGGTCCCTGATTGGGGTCGAGCAGCGAAAAAGGCTGATGATGGCTGAACAGCACGAGCTTGCGATTGCCGGCCGCCCGGATGATTCCGTCGAGCCAGTCCACCTGCGCCTGAAACAGGTCGCCCTCCTGTCCGCCGAACGGCTGGTTGTAAGCTGAGTCCAACATTACCAGCGTCCAGTTGTCGTTTTGGAGCGCGAAGTAGCTGGAGGGTTGCTTCAGGTATGGCAGCATCGTCTCGAAATATCCGTGGCCGCCGGTGTACATTTCGTGGTTGCCATTGAGCGAGCGGCCGATGGCGCCGGGGGGCGAGGGCCAGTACTTCTCGAAACGGTCCAGTATTTCGGTTTCCAGGCCGGAATAATATACGTCGCCGAGATGCAGCACCAGGTCCCAACCGGCGGTGTCTGCCTGGATGCTGGCGGCGCAGTAGGGCGCTCCATAAAGTCCCGTTCCCCAGTCTCCGATGACGGCTATCCGGTAGTTATTAGGGATGGGCTCGGCCGCCGGCGACGCAGGAGGGCAGGCCGCCGGTTCGAGGTCCGTGATCCAGGTGAAAAAGCTGAGCATGTAGCCCAGCCAGTCTTCGGAACTGAATTTGATGTCGAAGGATTCCAGCACGAAATCGAGGCCCTTCAAGAGAAACGACTCCAGCTTGTTCTCCTGCTGCGCCTTCAACGCGAGGTGCGTTTGTAACTGGGCGGCCACGGCATTGCGCGGCGTGTTCATGACGCGCGAATTGCTTCCCTGGGAGGTCTTCAGATCGTCCAGCGCTCCGGCGAGTTGCGTGACGCGGGCGTCCGCTTTGGCGGGATCGGCGATGACCTGTCCGGCGGCCTGCCGCGCAGTTCCGAGCAACGTTTGCGTATCCGGGAACGGCTTGACGATACTGTCGTAAGTGACAATGGTCCTGCCCGCCGGGGATCCGGCTGGTTGAGGCGCTGGCATATTACCCTCCGATTTCGGGTGCTCACCCGCTTTTGAACAGTATATCCCCAGCGCCTGGCGCCGTTGGGAGGCAGCGCCGGAGGTCTTGATTCGGAGCGGTCCGGCGCTCGGGCAACTGCGGCCGCCTGGGATAGACTAGGCCGTATGCCATCTACTGCTGTGCCTCTCAATTGTATTTTGGCGTGCGCCTGCGCCACAGCCTATGGTATCGATCCGGTGACCGGCATCTACACACCCAGATCGCCCTTCAGCAGTGTAGTCGATTTCAACCCGGCGCCCATCGTCATCAACGGCACAGGCTCGGACCGTATCAATGCATGCCTGGTGGGGAAGAACCCGAACGGCATCATCGTGGCCATTCGCGGAACCCTTCCACCCGGCGATCCGGACTCACTGCCGGATTGGATGGAAGACTTCTTCGCCGAGCCCACGACTTGCGGAAACCTCCCCGGCCAGGTTCATTCGGGATTCTGCCACGATATTCAGTCCATCATTGTGCCGATCATTGCCGCCGTGAAGGCGCTCGGTTCGCCCGCGGACCAGGTGTTAGTTACCGGTCACAGCAAGGGCGGCGCGATGGCGTCGCTGGGGGCTTACCTCCTGAATGCGGCAGGCATCCCTGTGCAGCAGGTAGTAACCTTTGCATCGCCAAGGACCGGAGACGCCGATTTTCGGGCCGGTTATCAAAAGATCATCCCGAATCAGATCCGCTACGAAAACTACGGCGACCTGGTGCCGCTGCTTCCAGCCTCCCAGCCATACATTGCCGGGCTGGCGGCGCTGCTCTCGCGGATTCCAAACATCGGCGCCCAGCTTGCAGGCATCATCGAAAAGGCTGAACCCTGGAACTATCTGCCGGTAGGCGCCGAGTATTTCATCGAAAGCGCCGCTGACGGATTCGCCATCGATACCAGTGAGAGCGAACGGGATCAAGTGGCCGACTTCATCTGGAACCTCGGCCGCAACGGTTTCAACATCGTGAGCACGATTGCGAACGCCCACTCCATGGCCTGCGGTGGCGGATACATGAGCGGGGCATGCCCGCCGTCGGTGTGCGACCCGAAAAGCGCGGCGTGATTCAAGGGCACGCGAACGGCGCGCGGGCACAGGCGCGCGGCGCCGCGACTCGACCCAGCCTTATCGCGCCGGCGCCTGCCGTCGAGTGCGGTGCTCGCTGCCGGCGGGCGCAGGCATTGTTTGCGCCGGCTTTCCCCTCCCTTCATTGACGCGTTTTCAACCGCTCCATCGCCAACTGGGATTGAATGGTGGCAGATACGGCATGTGCGACAGCGGCCGCCGCGGTCTCTACAGCCGCCGCAAAGGGATTTCCAGACTCGTCCGCGGTTGCCCCGGCAGCCGCCGCCGCCAACAGCGCCGACGCCGCGGCTGAAGCGCTCCCTCCCGCAGCCGCCGCCGTAGCAGCGGCCTGTGCCGCGGCTTCCGCGGTGGCCGCCGCGCGAAAGGCAGAGGCCCTTTGGGGGGCAGCATCCGCTATGGTATTGGCATCCTTTATGGCCGCCGCCTCATTGGCCGCCGCCGCGCTGTACCCCGCAGTCCCGCCTTTGGTGACTGCGGAGAGCAGGTTGAGAGCGGCGGAAGCATCCTGAGCCCCCATATCATTGATTGCTCCGGCCCCGGTGCTGGCTCCGCCATAGAAATCGGCATTCGCCGCGGCCGCGGTTGCCAGATCGGCCGCGGCCTTGGCCAGTTGAGCATCCGCTGCCTGCAGCGCCGAATAATCCGCTGCGGCCTGCCCTTGCGCCGCGCTCGCCGCGGCTCGGTCACCGGCCGTCGATGCCGCGGCGGCTTTGGAAGCGTCCGTCTCCACGGCGGCCGCGGCGGTTTCCACCGCTGCCGCCGCCGTATCCGCCGCGCTTGCCGCGGCACTTGCCTCGCTTCTGGTTTTCCCATCGGCGCCCGCTGCCGCTAATTGGGCCGCATATGCAGATGCGCCGGTTGCGTTGCGCTTATCCGTGGCAGCCGCTTCCGCATACGACGCGTCACCCGCCACGGCCTTCTGCGCTACCTGAGCCGGATTCGAACCCCCGTTGGCCGGCTGCGCGAGCATCCTTTCCACTTTGCCGTCCGGCGCCATCCAGATCCGGCACACCCAGGCGCCTTTCTCGCTCTCGACCTCATAGATATCCGGGCCCGCTGGACCAACCGTTTGAAACCGGATCGACTTCACCGGCCCCATCTGGGCCGCCTGCTGCTGGAATTGCGGAAGGAACTGTTGTGCGCCCGGCCCCAGAAGAGAGTCAACCGGTTTGCCGGACTGCAGGCCGGCGATCAACTGGCGCAGCGCATCCTCGCTGCCCTGGAATGGCGTCTTGTCCTTGATGCGCTTCTCTTCCGCCGCGGCGGCCGCCAGGACGGGTTTGGCGGCCTCGTCGTCCAGCCGCTGAAAAACCGTTACCTGCGCCCCCTGGCTCAGGCTGAGTTGATCCGCGTGTCCGCCCTCGGCCACTTTCGGAAACTCGATCTCCAGCCCCATGACGAAGAACTTGGTGTCCGATTCCGGCAGCGCGACCTGGGCAGCCATGCCGAGCTTGGCTGTCAGGTTGTCCCGGTCCACGCCTATGATCACGGTTTGACTGCTGCCGGCCCGATAAACGCCGCTGTAACGGGCCAGCACCTGGGGATCCACGGTGATCGGTTTGTGATCGTGGCGATGGGCCACGGAATCGGCATTTTTGGCGATCTCCGGCGGCAGTTTCGTATCGATGGGCAGATGAGCGATGTCCAGCACCTGGAGCGCATTCGAGCCGAAATTGGTCACGAAGAGGGTGCTCCCGTCCGAAGAAACCGCCATCTCGCGCGGGAACGATCCCGTGGGGATGGCGCCAATCACCGCGGCAAGCCCCTGGCCGATCTTAGCGGTATCGAGCACCACCAGGCTCTGTGGCGCGCCTCGCCCGGCGAAGCGATTCGAGTTACCCACCACCACTCTTCGGCCGTGATCCACGGTCATTACCGGCACGGGCGCATCCCCGACGGGCGCGATCCCCACCAAGGCGTGCTCACTATCGGAAACCAGCTTCGAGGTGTCGAATTCCAGCACGCCGTTGTTGTTGCGCGCAGTCACGTAAATGCGGTCGCCCGCCGGAGAGATCGACATGCGCACCGGGCTGCAGCCCGCCGGGATGCGCGCCACCGCGGCATGCGCGGGGTCGGTTTTCGCGCGCGCGACATCCACCACGATTACCGCTCCCTCCGGTTCGGTGATCACGGTGTCCGGCACAGGCATTCCTTCCGGCTTACACGCCTTCGGCCAGTTCCACCCCGGCATGGCCGCCTCGCTGGTGGTGTAAAGCCATTTGCCATCCGGGGAAAACGTAAGCGCAATCGGGGCTTCGCCGGCCGGGATCTTGCCGATTACGTCTTCTCTCTTATAGCCGTCGCGGCGCGCGCGCTCCAGGTCGATCACGGTGATCGTGGCGGCGTTCTCTTCGGACACAAAAGCCAGCGAACCGTCGGGCGTGCTGTTGGTGTAGATGCTGCCGCGCCCGCCGGAGATCGATCCCGCCACCGGATTGGGCGCGCCCTCGATCATCTTTGGCACGTCGACGAAGACCGCGGCGTTGCCGGCCGCGGCGATCAATAGCTTCCCATCGTGGGTGACGCTGATGCCGG
>JASHSS010000359.1 GCA_030038565.1 Bryobacteraceae bacterium | reverse complement strand
TTCCCGCTGCCCTACGGCGGCAAGCCGCGGCAGATTTCGGTGGACCTGGACCCGCGGGCGCTCTACGCCCAGGGCCTCTCGGCTTCCGACGTGGTCAATGCCATCAACCAGCAAAGCCTGATTCTGCCTTCCGGTTCGGTCAAAATCGGCGCGCAGGAATACGTCGTGAAGCTGAACAGCGCGCCGGAGATCGCCGCGGCGTTCAACCGCCTGCCCATCCGCCAGACCAACGGCACCACCGTATACGTTTCGGATGTGGCCCACGTCCGCGACGGCTACGCCGTGCAGACCAACGTGGTGCGCCATAACGGCGCGCGCGCGGCGCTGCTCACGGTCTTGAAAAACGGCGGCTCTTCCACCCTGGACATCGTGGCGCAGTTGAAGGCCATGCTGCCGCGCATCCGCTCCACCCTGCCGCCGGCGCTCAACCTGAAGCTGATGTTCGATCAATCCATCTTCGTGCGCGCGGCCATCGCCGGCGTGCTGCGGGAAGCCACCATGGCCGCCCTGCTCACCGGCCTGATGATCCTGCTGTTTCTGGGAAGCTGGCGCTCCACCATCATCGTGTGCCTTTCGATCCCGCTTTCGATTCTCACCTCGCTCGCGATTCTCAACTTCATGGGCGAGACCATCAACGTCATGACGCTGGGCGGGCTGGCGCTGGCGGTGGGAATCCTGGTGGACGACGCGACCGTGGAAATCGAAAATATCCACCGCAATTTCGGCATGGGCAAACCGATCGTCCGCGCCATTCTGGACGGCGCCATGCAGATCGCCACGCCGGCATTCGTTTCCACGCTCTGCATCTGCATCGTCTTCGTGCCGGTGGTGTTTCTGGTGGGAGCGGCGCGCTATCTGTTCACCCCGCTGGCGCTGGCGGTGGTGCTGGCGATGCTGGCCTCCTACCTGCTTTCGCGGACCCTGGTGCCGACCATGGTGCGCTACCTGCTGGCGGGCGAAGCGGCCCGTTATCACGGCGAAGCGGGGGTTATGACGGAATCGGGCCGCGGCCTCTTCGCCGCCATTCACCACGGTTTCCAGGGCTGGTTCGAGCGCCTCCGCGCGGGCTACCGTGACCTGCTGGAGGCTGCCCTGGCGCACCGCGTGCTGACCGCCGTGAGCTTCTTCGCGATCTGCGCCGCCTGCCTGGTGTTGACGCCGTTCCTGGGCCAGGATTTCTTTCCCCAGGTGGATGCCGGCCAGATCCGCCTGCACGTGCGCGCCCCGGCGGGCACCCGGATCGAAGAAACCGAACGCTATTTCGCGGCCGTGGAAGACCATATCCGCGCGGTCATCCCGCCCGGCGAGCTGGCCGACCTGGTGGACGATATCGGACTGCCCTACTCCGGGGTCAACCTGGCGATGAGTGATACGGCCACCATCGGGCCGTTCGATGGCGAGATCCTGGTTTCGCTGCGGCCTGGCGAGCATGGCCCCAGTGCGGATTATGTCCGCCGCCTGCGGGCGCGGCTGAACCGCGCGTTTCCCAACCTCACCTTTTTCTTCCAGCCGGCCGATATCGTGGGCCAGATCCTGAATTTCGGATTGCCGGCGCCCATCGATGTGCAGGTGGTCGGGCCGCTGGCCAATGCGCCCGCCAATTATGCCCTCGCGCGCCAGATCGAAGCGCGGGTGGCTCGCATTCCCGGCGCCGTGGACGTCCACACGCACCAGGTGGTGGACGTGCCGGAACTGCTCTTCAAGGTGGACCGCACGCGCGCCGACCAGATGGGGCTGACCCAGCAGGATGTGGCCGACAGCCTGCTCATCTCGCTGGCCTCCAGCACCCAGATATCGCCCAACTACTGGATCGATCCGCGCAACAGCGTGGATTATCCCATCTCGGTGATGACCCCGCAGTACAAGGTCGATTCCACCTCGGAACTGCTGCGCACCCCCATCCGCGGCGCCACCCGTCTCGCCGGAACGCAGTTGCTCACCAACGTCGGCAGCCTGGAGCGCGACACCACGGCTTCGGTGGTGAACCACTACAACGTGCAGCCGCTCTACGATGTGTACGCCAACGTGCAGGATCGCGATTTGGGCGCGGTGGCCGGCGACGTGGACCGCGTGCTGGCGCAATTCACCCCCAAGCTGCCCAAGGGAAGTTTCATCGAGACCCGCGGGCAGGTGGCCACCATGCGCAGCTCCTTCGTGGGGCTGGGCCTGGGGATGATCTTCGCCATCGTGCTGGTGTATTTCGTCATGGTGGTGAATTTCCAATCCTGGCTCGACCCGTTCATCATCCTGATGGCGCTGCCGGGCGCGCTTTCGGGAATCGTGCTGATGCTGTTCGTCACCCAGACCACCCTCAGCGTGCCCTCCCTGATGGGTGCGATCATGAGCATTGGGGTGGCCACGGCCAACAGTATCCTGCTGGTGAACTTCGCTAACGATTTGCGGGAAGTCGGCGCGGACGCGGTGTCGGCGGCCCTGGAGGCGGGTTTCACGCGCCTGCGTCCGGTGGTCATGACGGCTCTGGCCATGATTGTAGGCATGCTGCCGATGGCTTTGGGCCTCGGAGAAGGCGGCGAGCAGAACGCCCCGCTGGGACGCGCGGTGATCGGCGGCCTGCTGCTGGCCACCGTGGCGACCCTGTTTTTCGTGCCGGTGGTGTATAGCGTGCTGCGGCGCGCCGCCCCGCGTTTCGGAAGGCGCCGGGAGATCGAAATATGATGGTTCAAACCGCCGGCGTCCAGCCGGGCCGGCAACCGCGCCCGAGGCGGCGCGGTGTGCTGGTGTTCTTCGCCGTGCTGGCGGCGCTGGTGGGTACGGCGATTGTGGCCGGGCTGCTGCCCAGGCTGGCGCGCCAGAAAGTGATGCTGGCCGCCTCCGAGACGCTCGCCGCGCGGCGGCCCGTGGTAATGGTCTCCTCCGCCCATTTCGCCGCCGGCAAAGAGGATATCGACCTGCCGGGCGACTTGCAATCGATTATCGAATCCCCCATTTTCGCGCGCGCCGACGGATATATGAAGACCCGCTTGGTGGATATTGGCGACCGCGTCACCAAGGGGCAGCTCATGGCCGAATTGGAGACCCCCGAGCTGGATCAGCAGATCAGCCAGGCGCGCGCTTCCCTGGCACAGGCCAACTCCACCATCCAGGAGTTGCAGGCCGATCTGAAACTGGCGCGCGCCAACCTGAGCCTGGCGCAGGTGACCCGCGACCGCTGGCAGAAACTGCTCGCCCGGGGCGCCGTTTCGCGGCAGGACAGCGACGAGAAAGAGGCCGATTTCGAAGTCAAGCAGGCGCAGGCCCAGAAGGCCGAGGCCACCCTGGCCACCGCCCAGGATACCATCCACGCCAGCGAGGCCAACCTGCGCCGCCTGGAAGAGATGAAGGGGTTCGCGCGGGTCGCCGCCCCGTTCGACGGCGTGGTGACGGCGCGCAACGTGGATGTGGGCACCCTGATCAACGCGGGCAACGGAGGCGCCGCGCGGGAAATGTTCCGCGTGGCGCAGATCCAGCCGCTGCGCGTGTTCGTGAATGTGCCGCAGACCTATGTGGAGCAGGTGCGCTCCGGACAGGCGGCGGAGCTCCGTGTCCAGGAAAAACCCGGCCAGGTGTTTCCCGCCCGGGTGACCAATGTTTCCGAGGCCCTGGACTCCGGTTCGCGCGCCATGCTGGTGATTCTGGAGACCCCCAACCCGGGCGCAGTCCTGTTTCCCGGAATGTACGCGCAGGTGCGCTTCATCTCCCAGAGCACGCGGCGTTCGCTGCGCGTTTCGAGCGACGCGATCCTGCTCGGTAAGAGCGGCGCGCGCGTCGCGGTGGTCGGAGCCGACCACGTGGTTCACTATCGCAATGTGACCCTCGGGCAGGACCTGGGATCGGAAATCGAAGTGACTTCGGGAGTCGCCGAGGGAGATCTGGTGGTCTCCAACCCCAGCGATGCAGTCCAGGAGGGCGTCGCGGTGGACCCGCGGGGAAAGTAAAACCGGCCACCCGCGGCCTTAGCCGCTTACCGGCTCGGCGGGAGACGCCTCAGCCGGCGGCGTGGCGAAACCGTCGCCGCCGGGCGGCGGCGGTTCACGGGTTAAGAAATACAGGAAACCCAGGAAAACTACCGCCGCCGTGGCCAGGATCAGGAGGTCCCGCCGTTTCCGGCGCCGGTCTTTGACCCGGCGGAGGTCGACGCCTTCCGCCTCCTCTTCGGAATCCCCCGCCGCCCGCAACGCGCGAACCGCGAAGCCGCGGTGCAGAAAGCGGTGATCGCACTGGTTGCACCGGTAAGGAAAAAAGCCCACCTTACTCGCCAGGCTCTCGAACCAGCCGTGGCGATGAGAACGGTGGGCGTGATCGGTTTGGCATTTTGGGCAATGCACAGTCGTTTACAGAAGCCGTGGTTTGCTAAAAAGGCAGGCCCAAAGCCCGCCCACCGGTGCCCGCAAGTTGGTGGGGCAGGCGATTCGCCTGCCCGGCAACCCGTTCCATGCCTCTTACGCCAGCCTGGGTGGCGCGAACACACGTTACGCTCATTGGTGGCGCGGGCGGCGGAAATATCTCAAAAACAAATGGCGGTCTCCACCCAGCGGCCTACGGGCAGCGGAACTGGCTGGTGAGGTAGTCTTCCACGTCCCCCCTGGCGATGGCAGCCAGCAGGTTCGACACCGCAACCAGGTGCCTCTGGCGCAGGGCCGCGAGTTCGGTCAGCAGGCCAGGCGAATTCGGCAGGTTCACCAGGTATTGATATCCATTGGGATAGGCGCTCCAGTCGTTGCCCGGAAAGGCGGCCCCGGCTGTAGCCACGCTTGGACGGCCATCCTCCAGCGGTGAATACGTGGCGTCCGGAGTCGTGGTGGCAGCTTTGTACAGCCCGGTCTCGAACTCGGCGGTAGAGACGTCGCCGATCAGAAACAGCATGGAATTGTAAGGTCCCAGGAAATTGAGCGGGATCTGGGTAAAGCCCGCGTCGGTGCCGGTCCAAAGGTTGGCATCGATGGTTCCGAGGTAGTTGAAAAAGCGTTGAGCGCCCGTCCCGGTCAGATTCCCGGCGAAGGTCACGACCGCGTAAACGCTCGAAAAATCGTACGGATTGTTTGGGTTGTACCGCAAGCTGAACTGCGCGGTTCCATCCTGGTTGAGCGCGTAGCCCAGCGCGTTGTCGAGCACGAAAACATCGGCCTGGCTTACCGCCAGGGGCCCCGAATCGACCAGGGTGAAGACGTACGAAGGGTCGGTTACGCCCTGGAAGCCCCCGGCCGCCACCTGGTAACGCGTGTTCAACACAGTCAGCGTCGTGATCGCCCGGCTTTCCGCCAGCGTGGCGACGATGTTGTCCACAATCCCGCAGCTCTGCAGCCGCTGGGCCCAGAGTGCCATGTTGGCGTAGCCGAGGTTTTCGATGGCGGCGAGGTTGGCCGCCCCAACCACGGTTCCGCTGGGTATGGGTTCGGAGGAAATGTACGTTTGGGTAGCGGCCGGGAATGCCGCGGCCGCAAGAAGGACGACTCTCCAAGTGAGCATCGCTACCCCCCTTCCGGAGTGATTTGATGCGCTTAAGTCTAACAGATTTCACAACCGGCAGAGTTGGGGTTTTCGTCGCGATTTTTATCGCACCGGAACCCGCCGCGGCGCCGGCCCGGC
>JASHSS010000358.1 GCA_030038565.1 Bryobacteraceae bacterium | reverse complement strand
ACCACGCTGTCGGCGTCGTGGAAGACCAGGACGAAGCTGGCGGTGCCTGCGGGAGGCGTGCTCCATTGGATGGCGGGCGACACTTCCGGCCCGGCCTGCGAATAGCGCCGCGGGATCATGCCACCGTCGGCCCACGCGGTGGTGGTCAGGGTTAGTGTCTGGAACCCGCCACCGCGCCCGCCGCCTCGTCCGCCGCGCCGTCCGCCCTGGGGCGCGGCTTGCGGGCCGGCTACCGCCAACAGGCTGCCCGCGGTCATCAAAACGATGCTGCATCGAAGCGTGCGCACGTTGTCTCCTCGTTAGCGTTTGAATTCCGGGTGAGCTTTCAGCCACGCATCGTACCGCATGCGCAGGGTCTTCACCGGGTTCAGATTTTCCCCGGGCCGGATCTGGAAATTCGGACCGTGATTGGGCTGAGAGACCGTAATGTACATGGCGTACTTGCCGTTGTTGTGTGAATTGGGCTGATCGGGCGGACCGTTGGTGTCCCCGGGATCGGCGGCCAAAATGTAGGCCACCAGCGTGGTTCGGTTGGTGCAGGGAATCGACGCGCTTTCCGGCGGAACCGCGGGCGTCTGGCAGGTGCAACGGCTGTCGCCGCCCGCCGCATCGGCGGCTTCCATGGCGGCCATGACCCGGTCGGTCACCCCTCCGGCGGCTGCGAGGAAGGCCTTCACCGCGCCGGGAACCACTCCGCCGGAGCGCAGAATATTTCCCTGAATCGAGTAGAAGATCTCCGTGCCGGGAGCCTGGCCGTGCAGGTCCTGGGTCACGAATCCATTGGTCAACCCCGAGTGTCCCGCCATCCGTCCCTGGAGGTCCACGATGCCGTACTGGCGCGATTGGAAGCCCGGATCCTGGCTCAGCATTTCAATGATCCGGGCCGGGTCGGTTCCCCGCTGCAGTTCCTCGAACACCAGGGTCTGGTTCTGGTGCGTAGCGCTGTCCACCCCGGCCTGGCAGGCGGCCACTCCCTTGCCCGGCGCCACCACCGCCTGGACATCTTTCAGAAAGTCGTCGGTCGTTCCGGTGCAAGTTGAGGATGCGATCACCACCCGTCCTGACACGCGATCCACGGCCACCACAGACCATGTGGCGAACGCCGGCGCGGCGAATGCGGCCAACCAGGACAGAAGAAGAACTGTCTTACGCATCTCCACTCCTTAAGTTGTTGGATGGTACCTCAAAACCTTCCGCACGAGGCTTGCCGCGGACTTCTCCCGCGCACTTAGCCGGCGAGCAGCCAATGCCCGCCGCGCCCTCCATCCCCGGGGTGTAATGGCCTTGTACAACGCCGGAGACCGGCGTACACTAGAATCCACTGGAGGGTTGGGAATGTATAGATCGATCGGCCTGTTGGTACTGGGCCTTTGCGTGGCGATGGCCGCGGACCGCCCGGAACTGAATGGCACCTGGCAGCTCGATAGCAGCACCCTGAGCGCCGAAGCCAAACTGAAAAGTGAAACCCTGGTGATCCACCAGGATGAAGATTCCGTCCAGATCTCCGAGGATCGCACCGGCAAGAACGGCAAGGAGATGAAGGACGACATTCAGTGCAATACCATGGGCCAGCAATGCAAACTGAAGAACGCCGAGGTGTCGGCCTGGTACAACGGCTCCATCCTGGTGTTAGTCCAGACTCACAACGACGTTACCACCAGGACGCGCTTCAGCCCTTCCGATGACGGCAAGACGCTGCACCTGGAGATCAGCCACATGGGGCCGAGCGGCGAGAAACTGGAAAAACTGACCTTCACGAAGCAGCCGTAGGCTAAGTCTTCCGTCGCTTGCCGAAAAGGAACATGGTGATCCCAAACACAGTCATTACTGCGCCCCAACCCAGATTGACGTTGATCCCCAGCGAGCGCTGATAAATCGCCGGGTCGCTGAACGCTCCATAACCCAGCAGAATCAGGCCCAATGCCGCAAACAACAAGCCGATCGGAAGACGGATATCCAGTCCCATAGCTCTCTCTACCAGAAAATAATATTCAGCACCAGGGTCATCGACAGAACAATCACGCCCAGCACCGCCGGCCGCATGTACCACGGAAGGTGCTCTTCGCTGGGCCGCTCGGTCAGCGAATAAACCAGCCCCACCAGTTCCCGCTCGGGCCGCGGCCGGGTCGCCAGGCTTACCAGCAGGGTCACCAGGAAGCAGGTGGTCCAGGCGTAAATCGCGGTCCAGAAATTCTGCGCCATCTCGCTCGGATAGTGGTGCAGGATGCCGAACAGGCCGCCCAGCCAGCCGCCCTTGATCCCCACCACTGCGTGGGCCGGCAGCGTCAGGCCGTGGTGCAGCGCCGCGGCGGCGGTTCCCGAAAGCAGCCCGGTGAAGGCGCCATGGCCGGTGGAACGCTTCCAGAACATGCCCAGCAGGAAGGTGGCGAACAGCGGCGCGTTGACAAACGCAAACACCAACTGCAGCATGTCCATGATGTTGTTGAACTGTGTGGCCAGGTAAGCCGCCATGATCGAAGCGGCGATGCCGAAGATGGTGGTCATCCGCCCCACCCATAAGTAATGCTCGTCGCGCTCGTGGCGGCGGATGTATGCCTGGTAAATGTCGTAGGTCCACACGGTGTTGAAGGCCGTCACGTTGCCGGCCATCCCCGACATGAAAGACGCCATCAGCGCCGCCAGTCCGATGCCCAGCATGCCCGACGGGAAGTAGTGGCCCAGCATCATCGGGATGGTCATATCGTAATTCAGGGTTCCATCGGGTTTGACGGGCAGGGCGAACCCGGTCTGGCCGGATTGCTGGGTCAGGGCGATGGCGATCATCCCCGGCAGGATCACCAGAAACGGGAAGAACATCTTCGGAACTGCGGCAATCAACGGCGTCCGCCGCGCCGCCGACATATTGTGCGACGCCAGCGCGCTCTGCACCACCAGGAAATCCGTGCACCAGTATCCGAACGAGAGCACAAACCCCAGCCCCATGACCATGCCGAACCACTCCACGCCCAGGGGATTGCTGGAGGCCGATCCCAGGTATGCCCACGATCTGCTGAAAGCGTCCGGCGCGAATCCACGGGCCGTGGCCACCAGGTGCAGCCGCTCCTGCAATCCGCTCCAGCCGCCCGCATCTTTCAGGCCCAGCGCCACCAGCGGCAGGAAGCCCATCACGATCAGGAAGAATTGCAGCACCTCGTTGTAGATGGCCGAAGTCAGCCCGCCCAGGAAGGTGTAGCAAAGCACGATCACCGCCGAAATCAACACGCTGAAGCTGAAGCTCCAGCCCAGCAGCGTTTCGAGCAGAAGGCCCATGGCGTAGAGCGAAATGCCGGAGGAGAAAATGGTCATCACGGCGAACGAAATGGCGTTCAGGCCGCGCGTTTTTTCGTCGTACCGCAGCTTCAGGTATTCGGGCACCGAACGCGCCCGCGAGCCATAATAGAACGGCATCATGAAGACGCCCACGAAGACCATCGCGGGGATCGCGCCCACCCAATAAAAATGGCTCGTGGCAATCCCGTACTTGGCGCCGGATGCCCCCATTCCGATGACTTCCTGCGCCCCCAGGTTCGCGGAGATGAAGGCCAGGCCGGAGACCCAGGCGGGCATCGAGCGGCCGGTGAGGAAGAAGTCCGTGCTGGTTTTCATGTAGCGCTTCAGCGCCCAGCCAATTCCCAGCACAAACCCGAAGTAGACGATCAGAATCGCGTAATCGACGGAGTGAACGGCAATATGAGGCATTTCTCCTCTAAAAGACCCGAAACTAGGGGCTGCCTTTTCGTCGGATCGAACGAAGCGATATTATGTCACACTTCACCGCGCCGTTCCGTACAGGTTTCATCCCCGGGCCGCCGGGAATTGCAGTTCTCAGATAACCGGGCTGGGAGCCTTCCGTCACCCGCAGGCTGAAGGCCCGCTCCACCGGCGGCGCGGGCTCCGGAAGGCTCGGCGCGCGATGCACGGGCCGCTCCGCGCATCAAACACAAGCGGGGTGCAGAGAAATCCGCGGGCCGGCCGAAAGGCGTGCCCCACCCGCCAATCATGCGGAGCCGGCCCTTGCGGGCGCCAGAGGGCGGGCTACTGTATTCTATAGGTGCACCCATGGAATGGATGGCTGCCTCGCTGGCCGGAAATGCAGCGCGGGATCAAACCGAGATCTTCGGCTTGCTGGGCGGCCTGCTGATTCTGGCGTTTTTCGCCAATCGCGTCTCGCGGCGTACGCGGGTGCCCGACCTCGTAATCCTGATGCTCACGGGGGTCGTTCTGGGCCCCCTGTTGGGCTGGCTCCCAAACGGGCAATACCCGTTCTTCACGCAGGCTCTGGGTAGCTTCGCGCTGGTCCTGATTCTATTCGAAGCCGGGAACGAATTCCACCTGCGCGAGGCGCTGCACCATTTCCCGGCCGGGATTCTGTTCGCGTTTGTGGCTTACGGGCTAAGCTTTGCGGCCGTGGCCTGGGTCGGTTTGTGGGCTCTCAACCTGCCGGTCCACAAGGCCCTGTTGCTGGGCGGCGTTTTTGGCTGCACCAGCGGCACCATCGTCATCCCGGTGCTCCAGCAATTTCAGGTTCGAGGCCCCGTGATGGTGGTGCTGGTGCTGGAAGCGGCGTTGGGGGACGTGATCGCCGTGATCTCCGTAGGCAGCCTGACGGATATCGCGGAAGGAGACCCGCTCGTCGCCGGCCTGGTGCGGGGAATCGTGATCCGTACGGCGGTTGCGGTGTGCGCCGCGATTGCGGCCGGCGTGTTGTGGTCGCGCGTGCGTCAGCGGTTCGCCGCCGACCGCTTCGGCAGCGTTTTGCACGTGGGGGCGGTGCTGCTGGTCTACGGCCTCGTGAGGTCTGCCGGGGGAAGCGGGCTGATGGCGGTCCTGGCGTTTGGCCTGACGCTCGCTAATGTGAACGGCCACGAAGACGAAATGGCTGCGGAACATAAACAGGGCATCGCGGTTTTTCATTCCGACCTGAGTTTTCTGGTGCGCTCGTTTTTCTTCGTGCTGCTGGGCGCATCGGTGGAGTTGATTGGACCAAGCTACGCGGTGGCTACCACCTTGATCCTGGCCGGGCTGGTGGCGGCGAGGCTGCTTTCGGTTTACACCGCCGGATGGGCCATGCGCGGGGTTGGCCGCTCCGGCAAGGAGCTGGTTTTGTCCTTATTCCCGCGCGGGCTCGTCAACGCGGTGCTGGCCATTCAGGTGGCCGAAAAGGAGGCCGGTATGGCGTTTCTTCCAGCGATGGCTTTTACCGTGATCCTGATTACCAATCTTCTGGTGGTGTTGGCCACATTTCGGTTTCGTCCGGGGGAAACCGGGGCGGGCGAAAGTCACGAAGGCCGGCAATCCACAGCCTAGGTCTTCGACTGCGCGATTTAGTTCTTCCGCTTGGTGGGGCACGGTCGAAAACCTGCGCCGGTTTTTCACCCCTTTGGGTGGCGCGCCGCGCCATGACGACAGGCCTTCAGCCTCTAGCCTTCAGCCTGCCCTGGACAGGCTGAAGGCCTGTCCCACCAATGCCTCACGCATCATGGTGTGAACAGGCGTCTTCGGGGAAGCGAATCATGCGGTCGGGGACCTAGCCGCGTCAATTCGGCTCGGGTTTGGCGGCGTGGTCGATCACGAGAACCTCTACGGGAGCTTTCCGCTCGACCAGGCTCAGCCCCAACTGCTCGCGGACCGCGGCGGTCAGACGTTCCGGGAATGGATCTCCACCCGGAGGGGCGAGGCGCACGGTGGGCCCCGGCGACGCCAGCGGTTCGGGCGCCCGCTCCCGCGGAGGCCAGCGGAGGGTAAAGTCGTAGTATCCATCGAGCGCGGTCCGGTCC
>JASHSS010000357.1 GCA_030038565.1 Bryobacteraceae bacterium | reverse complement strand
CAACTCCTCTCTCGACAGGAGAAGCGCGGTTTCCCGACGGCTCGTCTAATAAAGTGGAAAGGAAAGTTGAAACTCAGAGGAGCGCTGGATGGTTTGGTCTTCTCAGGGTTCCCGTGCGGCCCGCGGGAATGGCGCCCTTGGGGTGACAGTCCGTGCATTGCCTGCGAACCTGATGAGAATGTCCGTTTGGGCGCGCCAATGAGTTCGGAGGTACATGAAAGATGCAGATGAAGGCATTGTTACTCGCTGTTGCAAGTGGGCTGCTGGCGCTCCCCTTGGGCGCGGCTTATAAGGCGCCGGTCACAGCAACCGTCAGCGACACGAACGGCGCCATGCGGGCTGCCTGGCCCCCGGAGACCCTGTCCGGAAAGATCAGCATGGTCGATCCGGCCCAGAAACTGGTAGTCATTCAAACGCCTGATGGAACTCCGTACGATATCATCGTCACCGGCAGGACCCGCATCGAATCCGGCGATCAAAGGGTGGGCGTGCAAGATCTGTCCGGGTACACGAACAAGACGGTCTCGGTAAGATTTACGCCCGAGAGTCGTGGCGACGTGGCCAGTTCCATGAATCTCGGCGGCTAACGGCCGGTTGCGCTTGGGCCACAATAAGAGAGATGCCAGCCTTTGCCGCCGGTGACTGCCTGGCCCGCCTCACCGGGATTTGCTTGGCGCTGCCTGAGGCGTCCCGGCGAGATTGCGAGGGCCACGCCGCATTTCTGGTCCGCAAAAGCACTTTTGCTTATTTCCTAAACGACCATCACGGCGACGGAAGGGTCTCTATCGCGTGCAAAGCGCTGCCCGGCGACAACCAGGCTTTGGCGTCGGCCCAGCCGGAGCGCTTTTACCTGCCCGCCTACATTGGTCCTCGTGGCTGGATCGCTTTACGCCTGGACCGCGGCGAAATCGATTGGGACGAAGTCTCCGAGCTCGTGCGGCTCAGTTACCGCCTGATTGCTCCGAAGAGCCTGGTCAGGAAGATCGAGCGGGTTACTCCTCTCTGAGGGCCCGCATCGGGTCGATGCGGCCGGCGCGGCGGGCAGGCAAAAAGCTCGCCGTGAGGGCGGCGGCCAGTAAGAACGCAATCATCAGCATCACGGTAAGCGGCTCGGTGGGCTGCATCCCTTCCACCGTACGTTCCAGCACCCGCCCGGCTACCCAAGCCCCGGCTGCGCCCAAGCCAACCCCAGACAAAATCATTCCCAGGCTCTGGCGCAGCACCATCCCGACCACGTCGCGGGCGGTCGCCCCCAGCGCCATCCGCAGGCCGATTTCCGGCACGCGCCGGCCAGTCAGATACGCCAACACTCCGTAGATGCCGATGCACGCCAGCAGCAACGCCAGGCCGGCGAAAATGCCGAACATCAACGCCACGAAGCGTTGCCGGTCGAGCGTGGCGCTGGCCAGTTGCTCCAGTGTGCGGACCTCGTACAGCACCTGGTCGCCGGTCGAGCCGCGCAGTTCGTGGCGCAGCGACGAAACCACACCCAGCGGCGGAACGCTGGTGCGTACGGCTATGGACATCAGCTCCGACCAGCGGCGCACGAAGATATCGTTCAACTGGGCGAAGGGATAATAGAGCTGATCGCGCAGCTTGTTCTGATCGTCGCCGGCCAGGCCCCAGTAACGCACGTGCCCCACCACTCCGATCACCAGGAACGCGCCGGCCTTGGGTCCCATATCGGGAATCCACAGCCGCTGGCCAACGGCGTTGCCTCCTTCGAAAGCATGGTGCGCCAGCACGTCGTCGATCACGATCACCGGCTCGCTCCCCGAGCGGTCGCGCTCGTCGAAGAACCGTCCTGCGCGCAACCTGAGACCCATCACTTTCGCATAGTCCGGCGATACGCTGGTGGCCAGCGCCACCGGTCCCCGCCGGTCCGCGGGCACCGCGGCGGAGGTAAAGTAGTCCAGTTCATTGTGACCCTCGCGCATCGGCACGGTATCCACGATCGCGGCGGACTCCACGCCCGGCACCGCGCGGGCGCGCTCCAGCGCCTCCTGCCAGGCTACCCGCGCGCGCGTCGGGTCGGCCAGGGTGGATGGCGCCAGGGCCACGCGGGAGATGACTACGGAGTGGACATTCACCCCAGGATCGAGCGCCGCGACGTGCATCAGCGTGCGCCCCAGCATTCCGGCCGAAACCAGCAGCACAACGGCCAGCGCGATCTCCGCGATCACGAAGCCGCCGTGCCAACGGCGAGAGCTCCCCGCCGGCGTCCGGGCCCCCGCCCGCAGCGCCCGTTCCAGGTGACCCGTGGGCAGCCGCAGCGCGGGCGCCAGTCCGAACAGGAACCCGCCTGCCAGCGAGACGGCTACCGCGAAAAGCAGCACCCGCCAATCCAACTGGATCTCCTGCGCGCGCGGCAAACTCCCCGGCCAGAACGCCACGAACGGGCGGATTCCCACCGCCGCCAGCGCCACCCCCAGCGCGCCGCCCGCAATCCCCAGAACCGCGCTCTCGGTGAGACACTGCCGGACCAGCCTTCCGCGTCCCGCCCCCAATGCCACCCGCATGGCCAGTTCCCGTTCGCGCGCCACGGCCCGCGCCAGTAGCAGGCTGGCAATATTGACGCAGGCGATCAGCAGCACCAGGCTCACGGCGCCCAGCAGCAGCCACAGCGTGGATCCCACGTCGCCCACGTCCGGCTTCAGCCTGTCCGCTACAAAGCGGCGGCCTTGATTGGTGTCCGGATACTTCTCCGCCAGATCTCGGCCGAGCAGCGCCAGTTCGGTCTGCGCCTGCCCGAGCGTCGCTCCGGGGCGCAGGCGGCCGATCCCGCCCAGCGGATGCGGCCCCCGCCGCTTCAGAATGGGATAGGTGCTTTCACCAAGCGAGGTGTACAGGTCCGGTTCGTCGTCATTGATCCGGAATCCTTCGGCGGCGACGCCCACCACCGTATAGCGAGCTTCGTCAAGCGTCACGGTCGCGCCAAGCACCGCCGGGTTGGCGCCGAACTTGCGCTTCCACAAACTGTAGCCCAGGATCGCTACCGGCGCGCCACCCGCCTTGTCTTCCTCCGGCAGGAACGCGCGCCCGCGGTAAACGGGCATCCCAAATACCGAAAAGAAGTTGGACGAAACCTGGAATTCATCCACGTACTCCGGCTCCCCCGAGCCGCTCAGCGTGCCGGGGTTGAAAAACCACGCAGCCAGGTCCAACGAGCGGCTGGCGTGCTGAATATCCAGGAAGTCCGGATACGACAGATATTGGTCGCCGTACCGGTCGTCCGCATGTCCGTGGACATCTACCAGCCTGTCCGGATCCGGGTATGGCATTGGCTTCAGCAAGACCCCGTCCAGCACCGTGAAGATTACCGTGGTGGCTCCCGCGCCGAGCGCCAGCGTCACCAGGGCCACCGCCGTAAATCCCCGCCGCTGCCCGAGCGTCCGCAGCGCATAGCGGAAGTCCCGCCACAGGTCCTCCAGCCAGCGCGTTCCGCTGGCATCCCGGCACTCCTCCTTGGCCTGATCGAGACCGCCCAGAACCAGGCGTGCCTCGCGCCGGGCCTCCTCCGGATCACGGCCGCGCTCGACCAGGTCGGCGGTATATTGCTCGCGATGAAAGCGCAGTTCCCTTTCGAGTTGCTCTTCCATCTGCTTCCGGCGCCAGAGGCGTTTCCACCAGCTCATTCGGCGCCTCCTTCCGAAAGCCGCAGGATCAGCCCCACGGCTTCCGCGAGGCGCCCCCAACTGGCCGTTTCTGCTTCGAGTTGCGCCCGTCCTTTGCGCGTCAGGCGATAGAACTTGGCCTCGCGGCCGGTTTCGGTTTCTTTCCAGTCCGCCGCCAGCAGGCCGCGATTTTCCAGGCGGTGCAGGGCGGGGTAGAGCGATCCCTGCGGAACCTGCACCACGTCTCGCGACACCTGTTGCAGCCGTTGCGCAATGGCGTACCCGTGCACTGGCCCCAGCGCGACGATTTTCAAGATCAAAAGGTCGAGCGTCCCCTGCGGGAGATCCGATTTGATGTTCACGGCCGATACCTCGTTCTTCTACTCATTATACATGTAGAAGGTCGAAGTATGGGGATAATTCTCCGTGGTGGCGGTCCCTTAAGCCGGTGGATTGCTGAAGCCCGTGACCGACTCGATCCGCCGGCCGGGTCCAAAGACGAACAGGCTGGTTCCGCTCATACGCTCCTTCCCGTCCGCGCCCACCGCGACCCAGTCGGCCAGCACTTCGCCCTGGCAATGGCGCACGTCGCCCTTGCGGCGCAGTCTGATTCCGGGCATGAAGCGCAGCGCCGCGCCGATATGAGCCGTCAGATCCGCGGCGCCGTCGAGCGCGCTGTACCGGTCGCGGAAGCGGACTCCAGGCGCCGCGATTCTAGCCAGCACTTCCGCGCGCGCCTGCTCGTCCGCCGTGGCCCAGGCTTCGAACCAGGTATCGACCGCGCCGGCCGCATCCCGGTAGGTTTCATTGGCCACCGCGTTGGCGAACAGCGAAAGCTGGAAGCGCCACCCCTGCGCGTGAGAATCGCGCTGGGCGGCCTCGGCGAATTCGTGGCGCAGTTCCAGCCGCGTTCCGGCTTCATCCGGCTCGAGCCGGATGGTGACCCGCGAGCCTCCCGGCGGAATGGGCTGGCCGCTCGCGTATCCGTAAGTGAACGCGATCCGCTCGGGCGCGCGCACTTCCAGAACTTCGCCCACGGTTTCCACGCCGTTGGGGTGGCGGATGTACACTTTCCCCCCGGGCTGTGGGTCGATGGTTGAACCGGCGCCCCACCAGCCGGCCCAGCGCGCGCTATCGGTGAAGAATCGAAAAACCGTCTCCGGCCCCGCTTTGATCACAATGGTCCGGTCCAGTTGGTATGGCAATTCCGTCACATCACACCTCGCGTTTTGATTTCCTGCCCGGGCGCCTGCGCGGCTTCGGGCCGCGGCGGGTTTCTTCCAGTTCCGCGGCCAGCTTCAGCTTCCACAGCGCGTCGTCCCACATGCGCTCCAGAATCTCCGCCACCGGTCCCAACGCCTCCGGGCGGGCCTTGTAAAAGCGGTTGCGCCGCTCGCCGCGCGCCTCCACCAGTCCGGCTTCGGCCAGCAGCCGCAACTGCAGCGAGACCGCCCCGAAGGTCACATCCGGCATCGCCTGGTGGATGGCCCCGACGGTCTGTTCCTCCCTCCACACCAGGCGCAGGATCTCGCGCCGGCGCGGCGAGGCGATGGCATCCAGAACCGCGGGGTCCACGCGAAATCATTTTAGTTACAACTAAAATATTTGTCAAGAGCCGCGCGGCGTCCGCAGCGTCCGGCGCCGGTCGGTTGCGGTCAAGCTTCTTGCCTCGGGTAGTCTTCGGTTACACGAGGAACCCGCTGTCCGGCACACTCTGCTATTTTTGTTGCATGCTGCGCCTTGCTTCAGCTCTGCTTGTGGCCACCGGATTGGCCGCCGCCCAGGACACCGCACTGCGTTGGATGCCGGTGGTGAGCCCCAAAATCGAGATCGCCGGTCTGCCTTGGTTCCAGGAGAACCACGGCGAGTTCTGGCGTCTGCCCGCAGGCTCCCAGGATGCGTTTCCCAAGGCAGTTTGGAACCTCTCGCTGGACCCTGCGGGTGGGCGTATCCGCTTCCGCACCGACTCCTCCACGGTGGCCCTTCGCCTCGAATGGCCGCACCCGCCCGATATGCGCAACATGCACTTTTTCGGACAGAGCGGCGTGGACCTTTACGCCGGCAACGCGTACTGGGGCACGGCCGTGCCGGATCAGGATGCCGCCCGAGGCAAGGTCTACGAGCACGTGTATTTCAAGAGCCAGCCGCATGTCATGCGTGACATCACCATCTACCTGGCGCTCTACAGTCCCGTGAAGGTGCTGGAGATCGGGCTGGACCAGAATGCGGCCCTGGAGTCCGCCACGCCCTTTGCCGTAGCCCGGCCGGTGGTCTTCTACGGGACTTCGATCACTCAGGGAGGCTGCGCCAGCCGCCCGGGGATGAGCTATCAGGCCATCCTTGGGCGCCGTCTGAATCTCGACCATGTCAACCTGGGCTTCTCCGGGAATGGCAAAGGCGAAGCAGGCGTGGCGCGGGCGGTGGCCGAGATTAACGCGGCCGCCTTCGTGCTGGACTTTGCCCAAAACAACAGCGACGTGGACTCGTTGGCCCAGGTGTACGATCCGTTCATCGGCATCCTGCGGGACCGCCACCCGGACGCTCCGATTGTATCGATCACCCCGATCTACGCGGTGAGCGAGGCGACAGGCAGCGACCGCAACGAGCAGATGCGTGCCCTCATCCGCAAGGTGGTGAGCCGGCGCATCGCCGCGGGCGACACGCATCTGCAAATTGTGGAAGGCACCGATCTGCTAGGGGCTTCGCGAGCGGACGGTCTGGTGGATGGCACGCATCCCAACGACCTCGGCTTCCAATGGATGGCGGAAGGGCTGGCCGAACGGCTGCGCAAAGTGCTGGGCCTGTAGGTCTTCGTGTGGCTGGCCCTGGATTCGGGGCCTATGAGGGGTTTAGATGAACCGCTGCACGGAATGAGAAAAAGCAACCGGACCGGACCAATCAACGCTGCGCGTCACCGGCGCTGGTCCAGTGACTGCGCCGTCCCTGTTACTGAATCGTTCGCGCGTAAGCAGAAATCAGCGTTCTGGCGCGTTCGTAGCACTCGGCATCAGTCATGGTTCGGTGAGCGTTGGGATCATTGTGATGCCGAAAGACGTTTCGCGGTTATTTTCCAGTATTTTTGGAGCTGGCGGAGGGATTTGAACCCCCGACCGTCTGATTACAAAT
>JASHSS010000356.1 GCA_030038565.1 Bryobacteraceae bacterium | reverse complement strand
CATAGAGGATCATCTTGGCACGCTGAACCTGAAAATACGGCAACGTATATTTCCCTGCACGCCGACGCAATTCGGCTTCCTCGACGGATGAGAGGGTAATCGTAAATGGGCTTGATCTCGGCATGGTCGCCTGCCCCACCGGCCGGGCGGTTCCGCTTTCCGGATACAGCAGGTACGGCGCTCGCAGCCTGGCGAAGGCGGCCACCGAATCCACCATGCTCTGCTCGATTGAGCGAGGGTCGTCGCCGGATTGGAGGCGGCGGATCACTTCGTCGCTGCCGATCAGGCGCTTTCCGGCGGCGAAGTCGATCTTGCCCGGATAGAGTTTCTGGAGAGCGGCCGCCAGTTCCAGGCCCACGCGGGTGGAATCCAACAGTTCGCGGCTGGTGATGACGAACCGCACGCCCTCAATCCGCACGCCTTTGAAATTCGAATCGGTGGGGGTGAAACTGGTGGGGTAGAGGCGAATTCCGGGGATCTGGCGCGTATTCAGGTAAGCCGCCAGTTCGCGTCCGCCGATGAAATCGGCGCCAACCTGTTCGAAGGGCGCATCCGTGCCGCGGCCCACCGAGAGGTTCTTGGAAGACTCCAGCAAGGCCAGCCCCGGATAGAGCGCCGCCGCGTTCAGGCTGCGCATGTTGGGCGAAGGGGTCACCCAGGGAAGATTGGTGGCATCCAGCCAATCGCCGCGGTTCCAATCCTGCATCGGAATCACGGTCAGGGCGGCGCCGATTTTGCGTTCGGCGTTGAACAGGCGCGCCAGCTCCCCCATGGTCATGCCGTGGCGCACCGGCAAGCCGGCGAACGACCCTACGAAGGAGGTGTTGGCGGCATCCAGCAACGGACCTTCGACGTGGGTGCCGGTGATGGGGTTGGGCCGGTCGAGCACGTAGAACGGAAGGCCGGACTTGGCGGCCGCTTCCATGGCGTAGGCCATGGTGGTCTCATAGGTCCAGAAGCGCGCGCCGATGTCCTGGAGATCGAACACCAGGGCGTCCAGCCCGGCCAGCATCTCCGGAGTGGGCCGGTTGGTGCTGCCGTAGAGGCTGTACACCTTGATGCCGGTGCGGTCCGTCGAATCGGCGATGCCCGACCGGTCCTCGGTGCCTGCCAGGCCGTGCTCGGGCGAAAACAGCGCGGCCACATGGACCCCCGCCTGCAACATCAAGTCTACGTCGCGGCGGCCCTGGCGATCGACGCCGCTCTGATTGGTAATGAGGCCGATGCGCTTGCCGGCGAAGGACTGGAATTTTTCCGCCGCCAGCACGTCCAGGCCGGTCATGGTCGAGCCGTTGCGCTCCACCTCGCGGTGCACGCCGGCCGAAGTCAAGGTCTCGTTGTAGCCTGTGAGGGTGATGCCGCGTGGGGCGACCCCCAGAGACGCCGCGGCGATGGTGGCCACTTTGGCGCGCAAGGGCGTGATCGCCGGACGTTGCGTGGGATGTACGCTGTTGGCCAGCAGAATCACGTAGGTTTGGGAAAACGGATCGATCCAGATCGAAGTCCCGGTGAAGCCGGTGTGCCCGTACGAACCGATGGGGAACAATTCGCCGCGATTGCCGGAGTGCGGCGAATCGATGTCCCATCCCAAGCCGCGCAGGATGGGCTGATCGGGCGGGCTCTGCGGTTCGGTGAACTTCTCCACTGTCGGAGCGCCGAACAGGCGCACGCCATCCAGTTCGCCGCCGTTGAGCATCATCTGGGCGAAGCGCGCCAGATCCGCGGCGGTCGAGAAAAGGCCGGCGTGCCCGGCTACGCCGCCCATATTGCGCGCGGTGGGGTCGTGTACCACGCCGCGCAACGGAGGTCCGTTGGTTCCCAGGCGCTCGGTGGGCGCGATGCGCGGAATCAGCGCGGCTGGCGGCAGAAATTGCGTATCCTTCATTCCCAATGGCAGGAAGATATTCTGGCGCGCGTAATCGGAGACCAATTGGCCGCTCAGACGGTGCACCAGTTCGCCCAGCAGAATGAAGTTGATGTCGCTGTACACGTAGCGCACTCCCGGCGGACCGGTGGGTTTGAAAGTGCAAGCCAGGTTGATGCCGGTCTGGTAGCCGGTCCACGGTTCTTTGAGCGGCACATCGGGGGCCAGGCCCGAGAAATGCGTGAAGAGGTTGCGCAGGGTGATGGGGCTGCGGCCGCCTTGAAATTCGGGAATGTACTCGGTGACGCGGTCGTTCAGCCGGAACCGGCCCTGCTCGAAGAGTTTCATCAACGAGGGCGTGGTGGCGATCACCTTGGTGAGGGAGGCACAATCGAAGATGGTGTCTTCGCTCATGGCCTCGACGCGCGGCTCGACGGCGCGGTTGCCGTAGGCCTTGTGGTAGACAATCTGCCCGCGATGACCGATCACCAGGACGGCCCCCGGCAGACGCCCCTGCTCGATGGCCTCGTGGATAGCCCGGTCAATGTCCGGCCCGCCGGAAAAGCTCTGCGCGGCGAGAGTGGTGGCGCACCAGGCCGCGCATACCAGGAATTTCATAGATGATTCTATGATAAAGCCTTCCGGGACGCGGGTGGCCTTAGAGTAAGTTATGGCCCGAGCGGTCGTCTTCACGTATCCCGATCCGGCAGGCGCCCGGCCGCCCGTTGCGATCTTCGCCGGGCTGGCGCGCGGCGGCGAGCAGCTTACGGTCTACGCGAGCGCCAATCAGCGTGAGGCGATTGAAGCCGCGGGCGCCATTTACCGGGCATATCCGATTGCGAGGGGCGGCATGTTGGGGCGCAACGAATTCGCTGAGGAGGCGCTGCCGGGGGTGCTGGAAGCGGTGCGGACGGAGCAGCCGGATTACCTGGTGCTGGACGCGGCGACGCCCTGGGGGAGCGCGGCGGCGGGCCTGCTGGGCTTGCCCGCGGCCTCTTATCGCGGCCTCAGCGTGCCCGATCGCGCAGCCGGCCTGGAGTGCCGCTGCGACCTGAACCTGGTACTGCTCTCTCGCGCGCTTGAACCGGAGAGCGTACGCTTCGACCAGAGCTTTCGCTTCGTGGGGATCTGTCCGGGGGATGAGCCGGAGCAGCCCGGGTTTCCGTGGAATGAATTGGGACCCGACCCGCTGATTTACGTCCCGCTGGACACGGTCCGGGACAAGCGCGCGGAGTTTTTCCGGGCCTGCGCGGAGGCATTCGGAGGCCTGCCGTTTGAAGTAGTGGTGTCGCCGGGGTGGGATGGGGCGATGGAGGCCGCGCCCGCGAATTTCCTGGCGGCGCCATTTGTGCCCGTGCGGAGACTCCTGGAGCATACCACCCTGGCGATCGCCGGCGTGGATTCCGCCATGGTGGAGGAATGCGCCCGCGCGGGTGTGTTGCAACTGCTGTATCCCGAGGGCCGCGGGCAGTTTCTTCTGGCCGGGCAGGTGCAGCAACTGGGCGCGGGGCTGCGTTTGGAGGAAGCCGACATCGAAGGCGGGCGCCTGCGCGAACTGGCCGGCCGCGTGATGGCGCGTCCCGATTATTGCCGGGCGGCGGAAGGGCTCCGGGAATCCGTGCGCCGGTCGGGCGGCGCGGCGGAAGCGTGCCGCGAGATTCTGGCCTTCGTAGCTCGCCTTCACCCGTAGCATTGTGGCGCAACCAACAGCGGCCGATGGCACCAACGTAAATTCTGCGCCGGGCTGGCGGCCTGGAACGGTCGCGTCCATTATGATCGTGAGTATGGCGCGCGCGGCGATCCTCGTAACTACACTGCCGATTCTATGGGCCTGCGGCGCGGCGTGGGCGCAGAATCAGGCCGTGGCGGGATCTTCGGCGACCCCTCCGGCCCCGGCGGCGCCCGGTTTTGTGGGCAGTAACGCCTGCAAAACGTGCCATCCCGACATCTTCCTCAATTTTTACAAGAACGCCCACTATAAGAGCATCGCTTCGGGCAAGGAACCGCCCGAGCGCACGGGCTGCGAGGGCTGCCACGGCCCCGGCCAGGCGCACGTGGCGGCGCGCGGCGGGAAGAGCACGATTCCGCACGCCTTCTCGCTGATGCAGCCGAAACAGGTTCTGGACACCTGCCTGGGCTGCCATGCGAACGATTTCAACCGCGCCAACATTCGCCGCTCCGAGCACACGCTGAACGGCATTGCCTGCACAAGCTGCCATTCGATCCACCATTCGCCCACGCCCAAGTATCTTCTCGCTAAACAGCAGCGCGACTTGTGTTACTCCTGCCACGGCAATATTCGCGCGCAGTTCGACATGCCCTCCAAGCACCGGGTCAACGAGGGCTTCATGGAGTGTTCGGATTGCCACAATCCGCACGGAGCCTTCGCGCCCACCTGGGGCATGGGCCAGAAGCCGCGCATGATCGAGCAGGCGCTGGGGAACGAGGATGCCTGCCTGAAGTGTCACGTGGACAAGCGCGGGCCGTTCGTCTATGAGCATCCGTCGGTGGCGATCGAGGGCTGTGAAATATGCCATACGCCGCACGGCTCCATGAATGCCAAACTGCTGCGCCGCCCGGTGGTGTTCACGCTGTGCCTGGAATGCCATAACGGGGGCGGCTCCGGAACCCGCAACCAAGGCGTGGATATACAATCGGCGCGCCACAACCTGCTCGATCCCAAGTTCCAGTTCTGCACCGCCTGTCACGTGCGAATTCACGGATCGAATGCCGACGAGTACTTTCTGAGGTGATCATGGGCCGGCGACTCCTGTTACTTCTGGCGACGATCGGGGTTCTCGAAGCCCAGCAGGTGGTGGCGCCCACACCCGAGCAGGTGGGATCGGCGCGCGGCGACAACGTGGGCGATTACAACATTACCCAATCCTTCGAGCTGGGTTACCGCTTCAAGGATGTCTTCGGCGACGAGGGTATGTACCGCAGCGCGGTGGATATGGGCAACGGACTGCGGCTTCTCTCGAGCAGCTTCAGCATTAACTCGAAGGATGGCCACGGGCATTACTTCGACGAGATTACCCTCAACACCATAGGACTGGGGAACGACAATTACCAGGCGGCCATTCTGCGCATCCAGAAAAACCGCCTGTACCGCTACGACATGACCTGGCGGCTGAACGCCTATTTCGTACCCGGCCTGACGGTAGCGGGAGGCGAGCACCTGGAGGACACTATCCGCCGCATTCAGGACCACGACCTGACCCTGCTGCCGCAATCGCATTACCGGTTCCACCTGGGATATAGCCGCAACACGGAGAACGGACCGGCGCTGACCACCGCGCAGGAGTTCGACGCCAGTGGGGTTGGATTTCCGGTGTTTGAAAACGTCAAGCGCCAATGGAACGAATTCCGCGTGGGCGCCGACCTGGATTTTGCCGGTTTCCGGCTCACGCTCCAGCGGCGCTGGGACTTTTACAAGGACGACACGCCGCTCAGCTCCGATGGCGTGCAGGTGTCGCCCGAGCCCGGCGACCAGAGCGTGCTGCAGCAGTTTCAGCGTTCGCAGCCGGTGCACGGCTCGAATCCGGGCTGGCTGGGCAACTTATTCACCAAGCGGAGGCTTTGGGGGGTAAATGCCCGCCTCACTTACAACAGCGGCACGGGCAACTTCGCCCTGGACGAACTGGCGCTGGGCATCGGCATGTTCGGAACCGCCGCCAGCCGGCAAATCGCGGTGGGCGGCGATGCCAACCGTCCGGACCTGGCGGGCGATTTCAGCGTGAGCCTGTATCCCTCCGAGCGGCTGACGGTGGTAAATAATACTTCCATCAGCAGCGACCGCATCGACGGGCAATCCAGTTATACCGAAGCCGACGACGGCCTCGACCTGGGCACGACGATTTACTTTCGCTACCTGGCGGACCGGCTGGTGACAAATTCCACGGACGTGAATTACCGGGTGAACGACTGGTTCGGGATCTACGGGGGATATCATTATTCGGACCGCCTGGTCAGCACCATCGAGGGGCAGGGACTTCCGGCATTCGCCAATTCGTTCTCGTCGTCGCTTTACCAGGTGAGCAATCACGAAAACGCCGGCGCGGTGGGCCTGCGGCTCCGGCCGCTGAAGCCGTTGACCATCAATCTGGACGGCGAAAAAGGACGGGCCAGCTACCCGCTCACTCCCATCAGCGCCAGCGACTATCACACCATCAACGGGAGGGTGATGTACCGCTTGAAGAACCTGCAGCTTTCCACTTCTTACAAGCAATACTATAACCTGAACCCGCCGATGTCGTTTTCGAACTTCAGCTCGCATTCTCGCAGTTACAACGCCAATGCGTCCTGGACGCCGCGGAGCTGGTTTGCGCTGGATGCGAGCTACAGCAAACAGCACCTGGATACCCTGGATGGGCTGGCTTTTTTCTCGGCGCTCACGCCGCTGAGCGCCTCCCAGTTACAGACCGGCTTTTCGTCGCTGTATATCAGCAACATTCATTCCGGTAACATGGGCGTACGGCTGGCGCTCGGGAAGCGGGCCGATCTATACGCCGGCTACACCATCACCAAAGACACTGGAGACGGGCGGTCCGCCGCGGCGCCGCCGGGTGCAACGCCGCTTCAGACGCTGCTGGATTCGGTCCAGACGTTTCCGCTGACGTACCACTCGCCCCTGGCGCGGCTTTCCATCCGCATCGCGCCCAAGATCCGCTGGAACGCCGGCTGGCAATACTACGACTATGCCGAACAGTTCAACCTGTTGGGATACGACCAGAATTTCCACGCGCACATCGGATACACCAGCGTGCTGTGGTCGTTCTGAGGCTTGGCCGGAACCCGACCATTGCGGGCATAGCTTTCTGCCGCCGATGGTGGCGGCGGGCAGACGGAAAGTGGCGCGGGGGACGCTCATCCGATGCGTTTCCGGCGGGGGTGTATAATTCGAGTCGATGAGGGGACCTCAATTTCATGCCGGGCTTTTTGTAGCCGCCGCTATGGCCGCCATTGCGTGGGGCGGGCCGGGGGACGGCTGGCTGTTGGTCGATAACAAAGGCGACAACGCCCTGGGAATCATCGATGCCGGCACCGCTAGGGAGACCGCGGCTGTGCCGGAGGGCGGCGTCACGGGCCACGAGGTGATCGCTTCAAAGGATGGGCGCACCGCCTACGTGCCGATTTACGGCAATTCGGGCGTGGGCAAGCCGGGAACGGACGGACGCAGCATGGCGGTGATCGACTTGGCCGGCCGCAAGGTGATCGCCACGCTGGATTTTGGAAAAGGCGTACGGCCGCATTGCCCCGTGTTCGATTCGCGGGACGGACTGCTGTACGTGACCACGGAATTGGAGCAATCCATCACCATCATCGATCCCAAGACGCTCAGGATCGTGGGGTCGGTGCCGACCGGGCAGCCGGAATCGCACATGCTGGCGATCAGCCGCGACGGGCGTCGCGGGTACACGGCCAACGTAGGACCGGGGACGGTTTCGGTGCTGGACCTGGTGAATCGGAAGACCCTGGCGGTGATCCCCATCTCCGGGCAGACACAGCGGATTTCGCTTTCCGTGGACGATCGGCTGGCTTTCACCTCCGACCAGACGAAGCCGCAGTTGGCGGTGATCGACACGCATAGCGAGAAGGTGGATGGCTGGATTGCGCTGCCGGATACCGGATACGGGACCGCGCCGACGCCCGACGGGAAATGGCTGGTGGTGGCGGTTCCCAAGGCCAACAAGGTAGCGGTGGTGGACTTGGCGGCCCGCAGGGTGACGCACACCATCGATGTGCCCAAGGCCCCGCAGGAAGTGCTGGTGCGGCCGGATGGGAAGATGGCCTACGTATCGTGCGACGCAAGCGGCAAGGTGGCGGCCATCCGCACGGCGGACTGGACGGTGGAATCGCTGATCGATGCGGGAAAAGGGGCCGACGGCCTGGCGTGGGCCGGGACGCACTGATGATGGTGGCGGTAGTTTCCGCAGGCCTTATCGAGGAAACCGCGCCAGTAATATCGGCCGTAGCCGGCAATGCCGCTGCGCAGGAGGGTGGGTGTCGTTCCCCCAGGCCAACAGCGAGGGGATGCCGGCGAAAAGGAACGCCGAGGAGTCGAAGCTGTTCTGGGTGGCAATCTTAAACGCCTGCCTGGGAGTGGGTGGCGGGGGAATCGCTCCGGCGCTGACCGCGCGGTAGTTGGGCATGATCCCGAGAATGCGCGGAGGCTCCTGTTTGGAGAGTGGAATGACCGGCGCAGGGTTTGAAGCGTTGGGTTGGCCCGGCGCGGCGGATTGCGGCGTGGGCGGTGCCCCGGCCAGGTCTTCGGTGTCTGGTCCGCCGGTGGACGCCGCCATTACCGGCGGGCTCCAAACGCATTGGTCCTGGGAGTTGGGGCGATTCACCAACGTCTCAAGGCTATCCGCCCGGAGGGAAGCAGCAGGATCAGGATCGCAGCGGCTGCCAGCGCCAGCATGAACCTGTGATACCAGTCGTTGCTGGCGGTCCTGGGACCTGCGCCGATGGCGAGCGCTACCATCCCGAGGATCACACCGGCGATGGCGACGAGATTCCCGGCCAGAGCCGACGTCCAAGCGTGGCGGGACCGCCTCCACGCAGCTACCCCGCCCCAGATCAAAGCCAGCGCGCAGAGCGTTTCCACGATGGCGGCGGGAGGGATTACCGGTTCGGTGAGCGGTCCGATGCGGATGCCGGCGTGCTGCGCCGCTCCGAACAGAAGCAGCGCGGCATTCGCCAGCATGAGAATGGCAACCACCGGCGGCACGACTACTCCTGGCGCAGGGCCGTCAGCGGGTCCACCCGGCTGGCCGCCAATGCCGGCAGATAGCACGCCAGGAAAGCCACCGCGAGCAATAGCAGGGCCGCTCCGGCGACGCTAAGCGGGTCTGCCGCGCTGATGCCGTAGAGCGCGCGGGCCAGAAACTGGCCGGCCACGAGGGCCGCTCCCAAACCGGTGGCCATTCCAATCCCCACGAGCGCGAGGCCTCGCTTGAGGATCAACCCGAGCACCGTGCCCCGGCTTGCGCCCAAAGCCATGCGCACTCCGATCTCCCGCGTGCGCTGACGAACGGAATATGCCATGATTCCGTACAACCCCACGCTGGCGAGGGCGACCGCCAACATCCCGAAGACGGTCAGCAGCATCACCGCGACCTTCGCCTGGAACAACCCGTTGTCAATAATGGTGCGGCCGGTACGGGTATCGTTCACCATGATTCCCGGCCCGGCAGCGCGCACCTCGCGTTGCGCCGGGGCGATGATCTGCTGCGGATCGCCTTGGCTGCGCACATACAGGTTCATGGAATCGGAATAGTTCTGTTCCAGGGGGACATAGATGCAGGCTTGCGGCGGCTCCGCCAGCGTGGAATAGTTGGCCGTTCGGGCGATGCCCACAATCTGCCGCATCACCGTCTCACCGGGAAGCTTGATTCGCTTTCCCAGGGCGCTCTCGTTCGGCCAGTAGTCATGGGCCATCTTGGCATTGACGATTGCGACCGGCGTGGAATCCTCCCGGTCCATTTCCGTAAAATCGCGGCCGTTCTCGATCCGCACGCCGGCGGTTTCGAAGTAGCCGACATCCACCGTGTTGAAGATGCTCGAAACCACGTCGGCTTTGGAGCGTTGTTCGCGCCCCTCAACCTCCACGCCATGCACCAGGCGGCCCCATAGGGGCAAGTTGGAAGCCCAGGACACGGATGCCACGCCGGCCGTTGTGGAGAGGCGGTCCCGCACTTGTTTGTAGAAGTTCCTGGTTTGCGCCTTGCCGTATCCGGCTTGGCCGGGGTTGGTCATTAAAACCGCCAGATGGTCGGTCTGGAAGCCCGGGTCCATCTGGTATGCACGCCCGATGCTGCGTAGGAATAGCGCCGCCGTCATGAGCAGGAGGAACGAGAACCCCACCTGGCCGACCAGCAGCGCGTTGGCCAGGGACAGGCCTTCGCGGGTCTTACCCACGCTGCGGCCTTCCTGCTTCAAAGCACCGGCCACGCCCACGCGCGAAGCCCGCAAGGCTGGAACCGTGCCGAAGGCCAACCCGGTCGCCAGGGAGACAAGCAGTGTCACGACAAACACGATCGGGTCCAGTTTCGGGGCGATGAAGTTCGCGCCGGGCGGCAGAGCCGACCACAAGGCCCGCACGCCGGCGATGCCAATGGCGAGGCCCGCCACTCCGCTCAGCAATCCAAGCGAAGCGCTCTCCGTGAGCAATTGGCGAATCAGCCGTCCGCGGCTCGCGCCGATGGCCAGCCGGACGGCGATTTCGTGCTGCCGCGCCGCGGCGCGCGCCAGCAGCAGGTTGGCCACGTTGGAGCACGCGATCAGCAGAACGATTCCCACCACGGCCAGCAGCACCATGCCGCCAAAAAGCATGCTGGAAGTCCCGGAGCTGGTGCTATTGAAAAGCGCATCGCGAATAGGCCGCACGGTGGCGCCGCGGCCCTCGTTGACCTCCGGATATTCGCGCGCCAGGTCGGCCGCGATCGTCTGGATGTTGGCCTGCGCCTGTTCGCGGCTCACGCCCGGCCTGAGGCGCCCAGCCGCCTGGAACATGGCCTTGCCGCGCTGGGTCAGAGCATCGCGCATTTCGGTCGGGAAGAGTTGCTCCGCCATCGAGGCGGGAACCCACGCGTCAGGTCCGAATACGGCGTTCACCCCGATGAATTTGGGAGGGGCCACGCCGATCACGGTGAAAGCCACGCGATTGATCCGCAGCGTGCGGCCGATCACGTCGTCCGCGCCTCCGAAACGCCGCTGCCACACCCCGTAATTCATTACCGCCACCGGGTGGGCGCCCGGAGCGCTGTCTTCCTCCGGCAGGAAAAACCGGCCCCGAGCCGGGTGCAGATCCAGCGTGGAAAAGTAATTCGCGGTGGCCAACTCCACGAACATTCGCTCCGAACCTTGGCCGGTATCGAGGGTGACGGGCCGCGGGGTAGTGTAGCCCGCCAGCGACGCAAACACCTGGTTCCGCCGCTGGTAGTCCTTCCAATTGGGATAGGAGATGGGAAGCAGCGCGGCCGACCGCGCCGTGGGAGCCAGTTCCGAGGCCGCGACGGAGGTGAGGGCGGACGAATTCGGAACCGGCAGCGGATTCAGGAGCAGGGTGTTGATGAGCGTGAATACGGTGGTGTTGGCGCCGATTCCAAGGCCCAGCGTGAGCACCACCGAGAGCACGAAGAGCGGATTCTTGCGCATCGCGCGGCCGGCAAAGCGGAGATCTTTCGAAAGGTCGAGGAACCAGTTGCCCGAACCTTCGCTGCCGGCCGGCACGGCCTCGCTGGAGGACATTTGGCGGCCCTTCCCAGATAGCCCGCGGAAGACCTCGTGGCCGTCGAGTTCCGCCGCGGCCTGGCGATAGGCCTCCGCCTCTTCGGCGCCGCCCTCGACGAGTTCACTGTAACGATCCTCCAGGTGCTGCGCCAATTCCTCGGTCAGGTCCTGCTCAGCCGCAGCCGTCAGGCGCAGCGAAGCGATGCGATTGCGGATGAGATTCTTCCAATCAGGCATAGTCGATCCCCGTGACCCGTCCCATGGCCGCCACAAAGTCGGTCCAGCTCTTGCGCTGCGACCGGAGCACCCTGTGGCCCGCGGGAGTCAGGCTGTAATACCGGCGGCGGCGTTGTTCGGCCTTCTCCACCCACCGCCCCTCCACCAGCCCCCGCTCCTCCAGCCGGTAAAGCAAGGGATAGAGCGACGTTACGTGAAAGCGAATCGCGCCGCCGGAGCGCATCTGGATTAGTTTGGAGATGTCGTACCCGTGCCGCGGCTGGTCCTCCAGCAGCGACAGGACGAGGAGCTCGGCGCTCCCCTTCTTCCATTCATGATCGGCCTGGCTCATTGTTTTGCGATCCATTATATGGGACTGCAAAATATTATACGCGATGCCGGCGGGAGTGGTTCCGTGAAAAAAGCGTGCGGCGTCACCACGAGGCGGGACGAGGACACCAGGCGGCCGGTGGCTACTGAGACCGGGAGCGCATCTCACCGCCGTGCTTCGGCATGGTCTATAGTACAGAAATCACCCAGATCGCGCTGTAGGAGACGCCCATGCATAGAAGATCTCAGACCGCCCCCACCCCATGGGGACGTTACGCGGTGGTAGCCGCCGGAATGTTGGTTCTGCTGGCCAGCACTCTTCCCGGGGTGCCCGCCGATAATAC
>JASHSS010000355.1 GCA_030038565.1 Bryobacteraceae bacterium | reverse complement strand
GTCGATGGCGGCACGGCAACCCGCATCGCGCGCCGGGTTGCGGCAGGCTTCCCAAGCGTCCTTCCGGGCTTTGGACCGGCCCGTGCAGCGCCGGGCGGGCGAGAATGACGCAGCCGCCGGCGGCGGCCGCATCGGCGGAGTGCGCGCCGGGGCGCCGGATAAGCGGCCGCCCATACGCGGTACGAGCCGCGCTCCATGGCGGCATTCGGCGGCGGTGAGCGCACGGCGCCCGGGCGGGTTCTCCGACTGACGCAAGCGCCGTTTGAGGCGGCGACGAACTCTCCGCCTGGTTCTGGAGTAGTCTGGAAAAGCGGGATCGGATTTGGCGGCGACGTCACGGGCCGGCGAATCCGATCAGCGGACCACGTGACATCTGCAAAATCGAAGAATATCCAATCGGCATCTTCTGTTCGGACACTCGTGCTCACTGCCGTGGCGATGGCATGCTTTGCGGCCAACTCCCTGCTGACGCGGTTTGCGCTGCGCGCGGGTGAAATCGATGGCGTCAGCTTCGCCGCGGTTCGGATCGCTGCCGGTGCGGCCGCTCTGGCGCTGGTAACGAGTTTCCGCAGGGAGGGCCTCGACGCCGCACGCCGGCATGGTTCCTTATTCGCCGCTCTGGCTTTATTCAGCTACACGATCGCCTTCTCCTGCGCCTACCTTTCGCTGAGCGCCGGCACGGGAGCCTTGGTTCTGTTCGCGGCCGTCCAGATAACCATGCTTGGTGTTGGAATGGCCGGGGGTGAGCGACCACGGCTCTCGGAATGGACCTGTTTGGCCACGGCGTTTGCGGGATTGGTATACCTTGTGTCTCCAGGCTTGACCGCGCCATCCACGATTGGAGTTTCACTGATGGTTTTATCAGGGGTCGCGTGGGGTTACTATTCGCTGGCAGCCAGGGGCGTCCGCTCGCCGATTGCCTCGACCGCCGGAAACTTCGCCAGAGCCATCCCCCTGGTCGCTGTAGCACTCATGGTCATTTGGGTGATGGGGCGGGCCCACGTCAGCTGGCCTGGTGTCGGGCTGGCGGCGACCTCCGGCGCCGTTACCTCCGGTCTCGGATATGCGATCTGGTATATCGCGTTACGGGACCTGCGCACGAGTGTGGCCGCGATTGTGCAGTTATCGGTTCCCGTCTTCACGGCGGCTGCCGGCGTAATCCTCCTCAAAGAGCAATTGACCTGGCGGCTGGTGTTGGCCTCCGGTGCGATTCTCGGCGGCGTGGGCGTGGCTCTTCTCGGGAAGAGCAGCGCAGCCCGCGTGAATGAATGACGGCCGCAAGTGTTTTTGAGAGTTGCGGCGGGGGGCTGGCAGGGCGCCTGGCGCTTTCCGGCCGACGCCGATTGGCCGCATCGACCGCTCGCAAGGGCCGCGGCCGGATGGCGTTCTCCGGCCGGCGGAAGGAATTCTCAAATAACCATGGGGAATTCTCAACTGATATATACTAATGTCCGGGCGCTGGGCGCCACCTCTGGTAAAAGGGCGAGCACCATGAAAGCATTCCTCTCCTCTCTCGTGTTGGTGTCCGTGGCGGCGGTTGCGCCCGCGGCGGATAATTCGGTGGTGGCCGGCAAATGGCAGGTCCACATCAGTATCGCTGGTAATGAAAACGACATGACCTGCACCATGGCGCAGAAAGACAGCGATTTGACTGGGGCCTGCAACTCCGATCAGGGTACCGTGAACATCAGCGGAAAAGTCGACGGGAAGAACATCACCTGGATCTATAAGTCCGAATACAATGGTGGGCCGATCACGCTGACGTACAAAGGTACATTGGCCGCGGCGAACAAGATCAGCGGCACCGTGACGGTCGAAGAGTACAGCGTCGACGGCGAGTTCACTGCCACCCAGGCCAATTAAGCCGGAGGTTGGACGGCCGGCCGCGGGCCCCCGATAATAGAGCCATGCGCGCAGACGATTATGAGCCGCGGCCGGCGCAGCTCAAATGGCTACTCGATTCTGACCCGGCCATCCGCTGGCAGGTGATGAGGGACCTTACCGCGGAAGCCCCCGGCGCGATTGCAGCCGAGCGGTCGCGCGTCGCCTCGGAAGGGTGGGGCGCCCGGCTGCTGGCGCTTCAGGGGCAGGACGGCAACTGGGGTCATGGCGCCTCCAAACCGAAGTGGCATTCCACGCTGTACAGTCTGTTGCTCCTGCGCGACATGGGACTCGACTCGAGGAGCGAGCCGGCCCGGAGGGCGGTGCGCCTCGTCCGGGACAAGGTCACGTGGGGGCCGCAATTCGGTGGCGCACCGTTCTTCGAGGGCGAGGAGGAGCCCTGCATCAACGGCGGGGTTCTCGCGCTGGGCGCATATTTCGGCGAGGCCGGCGCTCGGCTGGTCGATCGGTTTCTCGGCGAGCAGCTTGAAGACGGGGGCTGGAATTGCGAAGCCCCGAAAAGCCGGCGATCCTCGTTCCACACCACGATCTGCGTTCTGGAAGGGCTACTGGAGCACGAGAAGGCCTGCGGCGCCACCGCTCGGGTGACCGAAGCGCGAACCCGGGGGCAGGAGTATCTGCTCGAGCGACGCATGTTCCGGAGGCTGTCAACCGGCGAGGTGATCGAGCGAAAGTGGACCCACTTTTCGTTTCCCGCCACCTGGCACTACGACATCCTGCGGGGCCTCGACTATCTGCGCAACGCCGGCGCACAGCCGGACGAACGGATTCGCGAGGCCGTGGAGGTGGTAGTGGCGAATCAGCAGGACGGGCGATGGCTGCTCCACAACCCCCGCCCGGATCCGCCCCGCTGGTGGAGTTCTCCCGTGGACTTCGAGATGGATGGCGGCGAAGGCCAAGCCAGCCGCTGGAACACACTGCGCGCGCTCCGAGTCCTGCGTTGGCACAACGGCGCGACGCGGTAGTCGAGTCGCGCGGTCGTAAGTCTTCGACCGCGTGATTTAGTTCTTCCGCTTGGTGGGGCACGGTCGAAAACCTTCCCTCAGGGCCGGAGTGTAGGGTGAAGCGACGCCGCAGTAACCGAATAACCGAGGGCCCTCAGTTGGCGAACCAGCCGGGCGATGTTGTTCTTAACGTGCTCGGCACTACGGGTCGGTCCAAACTCGATGTAGTCGACTTCTGATTATCCGGTTGCTTCAGCAAACCCCAACGGGTAGTATACAGGTGTGGCTCGCCCATCGTTCCCCAAGACGCTGCGTCAGTTTCAGGTCGATTTCGCCACAGAGGAGGCATGCCAGAAGTATCTGGCGGCATGTCGTTGGCCGGATGGATTTGTGTGTCCTCGATGTGGGCATAACAGAGCCTATGAATTGGTGACCCAACGGCGACGGCAATGCGTCAAGTGCCGACACCAAGTTTCGTTGACCTCCGGGACGGTTCTTCATCGAACCAAAACTCCATTGACGGACTGGTTCTGGGCGGCGTACTTGATGACCACCGACAAACGTGGCGTATCCGCCCTGCTTCTGCAGCGTCAACTTGGAATCCCGCGCTACGAGACCGTGTGGATGATGCTGCACAAGCTACGCCGGGCGATGGTGAATGCGAGTCGGGAACCGCTGCGTGGGGAAATAGAGGTTGATGACACGTGGGTTGGCGGCGAGCAGGCCGGGCTGCGGGGGAGTCGGCAACTCAAAAACCGGCGGGCAGCTCTCGTCCTGGTGGCCGTGGAAAAACGTGGCCAAGCGACCGGCCGAGTTCGCATGAATGTGATACTCGACATCAAGGCCAGCACGATCATTCCGGTCCTCACCAGAAATATCGTGCCAGGCTCGACCATTTATACGGATGGCCTCAAGAGCTACGAAGGCCTCAAGGAAGCCGGCTTCCAACACATCGCCCGAATCCAGCCGCTCCGCTCAGCACTGCGCAAGGGCGCGAAGTCCGCGGTCCCACTGGCCGATCGAGCGATCGGAAACCTTCAGCAATGGTTGATTGGTACCCACCACGGTGTGAGCAAGGATCAACTCCAGGTTTACCTGGATGAATTCGTCTTTCGACACAATCGCCGCAAGGCGCCGGCGGCCGCGTTCCAGACGCTCCTCGGGCTCGGAACAGCCCGCAAATCAACCAAGTACGAGCAGATTCGCCGGGCCCGAGATCTCAACCACAACAAATTGGGGGCTGCTGAAGCAACCGGATAATCAGAAGTCGACTTGCTAATGAAGGAGCTTCCAGGTGAGGCGACAGAGGCGATGGGCGACAGCCCAAATGGTCTGATTGTGACCCAGGCGTGAAACCAGCCGGCGGTAGAGGAGTTGGAAGTAACTACCTTTGGACTTTACCGCAGCGTTGGCCACCTGGTTCAGCACCCGTCGC
>JASHSS010000354.1 GCA_030038565.1 Bryobacteraceae bacterium | reverse complement strand
CCCCGGGCAATCACGGCCCCCGCAATCAATTCCGCGGCCCGTAGGTCTTGCTGAACCCATTGCGGCTGTTGGTCACCGTGAAACTCCCATCGGTCCGCGCCGAGAGCTTGATCCAGTGGCCCTCGCACGCGGCCTCGGCCCAATTCATACGGCCCGCGCCAACGCGCGGGCAATCGCGGCCGGCTAAATCAATTCCGCGGCCCGTAGGTCTTGCTGAACCCATTGCGGCTGTTGGTCACCGTGAAACTCCCATCGGCCCGCGCCGAGAGCTTGATCCAGCGGCCCTCGCACGCGGCCTCGGGGTTGGCAATGAAATCGGCCGGTGGATTGGTTTGGGCGGTCCCCAGCAACGAGTAATGCACCTGCCAGATATCTTCCATCCCCGGCGCGTTGCTCAGGGTGGGCCAGGTTTCCGGCGCGCCGCCCTTGCGCGGGCCATTGCCCATGATCGCCACGCGCGCATGCAGCGCCTGCGCCAGCGCCGGCGACACGCCTTTATCCTGTCCGTGGATACTCACCTGGTAGACATCCACCGCGCCAAAGGGATTTACCGGACACATCAGCTTGCGCTCGTAGAACCACTCCAGGTCTGCCAGGTCGAGCATCCGAAACTTGCCCACGGTGAAGAGCAGGCCGATGGACATGTTGTCCTCCAGGTCTTCGGGACGCTCGGGTTTCTCGGGAGTGGTGGCGCACAGCGGGTTGGCCGCGCCCGCGCCGTTGCCGGGTGCGGAGAGCGGCCGGTCGAGCAGTTTGGTAGCGGCCGCCACCACCTGCACATCCATGCCCCGGATGGGAATCCGGTCGCCCGGCTTGACCGCCCGGTAGTCGCCCCGATCGCGCACCGCGGCGTAGGTTTGGTAACGGCTCTCGACGCCTTTGCCGGTGCTTTCGAGAGGCCCGTGATCCACGAAATGCCGCACCGGGATCTTCGAGACCAGCAGCGCCACATCGCCCAGGTGATCGATATCGTAATGCGAAATCACCAGGTAATCGATCTGTTTCAGGCCGGCCGCCCGGGCCGCCTCGACAATCCGGTTCACATCCCTGCCGTCGGACCCCGGCCAGCCGGCATCGAATAACATCGATTCCCCGGACGGCGATACGCACAGGACGGCCTTCCCTCCTTCGACGTCGAGGACATAAACATCCAACGCCTGGGCCGCGACAGCCGCGCGCGCCACGAGGAGAGAGCCAAGCAATACGCCTGCGATTCGCATAGAAGATAGAAGCCCAATCCGGCCTCGCCACCGGCCCTCCGGCGGCGTGGTTCGCTCCGCCTGAAGACGCGCCCGTCACCCTGGATTCGCGAGGTATTGGTGGGGCGGGCCTCTGCCCGGCCCTGGGCAGGCGAATCGCCTGCCCCACCGCCGGAGGCGTCTTCATCCGTTTCCGTGGGCCGCAGGCGCATGAGCGCTCCCTCACCGCGCCCTCCGGGCGAGGCCCCGAACCGGCGCCACGCGGAGCCGGGTCCAAAGGGCGCCTCGTCCGGGAGCGCGCGCGCCATCACCTTTGGCTCCCCGTTCAGCATGGAGCGGCTCGGCATTCGACCGCCGGCAGGGTGAACCCGGAATACGGGATCGCCGCCACGCGCGCCGCCGTCCCCGCTTCGCGCACCAGATCTCGCAGCACAGCCTCGTGACTGTCGGGGGCGACCGGGGTGAAGTGGCAGCGCCGGACGAATTCCGGGTCCAGTCCGGAGACCAGATGCACCCGGTAGAGCCGGCCCAGGCGCGCTACCCAATAAGCCTTGTGCCCGCCCACCACGAATTCGCGCTCCAGCGCCGCGCGCATTTCGAAATCGTCGCCGTAGCGCCGCACGTAGTCCTCAAACGATCCGATGCCGGCGCCGTTGGGGCACTCCGCGTAGAACAGGATGGCGCCTCCCGGGCGCAGCGCGTGGCAGGCGTTTTCGAGACCCTTGTGGGCCTGCCGCAGATCGATATCCAGCGGAAATCCACCCGCGGAAGCCACGATCAGGTCGTAGGGTGCCTCGATCTCCACCCTCAGCATCCGGTCCACGGTGCGGCAGCCCTCGCGGTGCGCCAGGTCGTAATGGCCCGCCACCACCCGGATCAAGCGGCCTTCGGGGCTGAGCACCACGTTGACCAGGAAATCGGGATCCGCCATCCGGCAGGCTTCCAGCAGGTCTTCGTGCGACGGGTTGCCGTCCAGTTTGCCGGCGCGGCAATCCGGATCGAATATCATCCGATGATTGAACGTGGTGGTGCGAAAACCGGCCACTCCGGGGACCAGGCTTTTGCGCCCGCCCGAATATCCGGCGATCAGGTGGTAGATGATCTCGCCGGTGAGGATGATGCGATCGGCCTCCCAAACCTCCCGGTTGATCTCCACGCGGTTGCCAAAGTGGGTGACCCCGATCTCCACCAGCCCGGTGTCATCCGTGGCAATGTGATCGAACGACCGGATGCGCGAGTGAATCTCCGGTCCGAGGATCAGCCTGCGCTCCTCCTCGGTCTGCCGGCGATGGATTCCAAGGGCGAAGACAATAAAGATGTCGCGGTCGGGAATTCCCGCCCGGTTGAGGGTATCGACGATCGGCGGCAGCATCAGGTCCGTGCGGGTCAGGCGTGTGATATCGTTGACCACGATGGCCACGCGCTCGCCGTGCCGCACGATCTCGCGCAGAGGGGCCCTCCCGATGGGGTTTTCCAGGGCTTCGGCCACCGCACGGCTTTCGTCGGTCGGATCAGCCGCGCGGGAAACCAGCACATCGCCGGGAACCGCGGCTCGGAGGGTACTCCTGCCGTACGGCAGATTGCACGGCGCACTCGATGGATGGCTCAAAGCTCAGTACAATCTTATCGAATGGCATCGGCCAACAGGTACACTCCCGGCCCCGCCGGCCGCGACCCGTGCCGCCGCAACACCACCGGCTCCGCCGGCCCGTGGCCCGCGCCGCCGCAACACTCCCGGCCCCGCCGGGCCATAGGAGACGAACCATGAAGTTCGGAGTCAACACATTTATCTGGGCCGCCAATATCGATGCGGATCTGTTAGCCCGCTTCGCGGCCATACAGCGGGAGGGTTTCGATGGCGTGGAATTGCCGCTGATCCATCCGGAGAACGTTCCGGTCGGCGAGATTCGCCGGAGCCTCGCCGACCAGCGCCTCGATTGTACCTTTTGCTCGGTCCTGCCGCAGGGCTTCAGCGCCATCAGCGAGGATGCCGCGGTGCGGCAGAAGACCCGCGCGCACCTGGCCGAATGTGTGCGCGTGGCCGCGGAGGCCGGGGCGCGGACGATCGCCGGGCCGCTCTATTCGCCGGTCGGCTATCTTCCGGGGCGCCGACGCACGGAGGATGAGTGGAAGCGGGGAGTGGAATGCTACCAGTCCCTGGGCGGCACATTACAATCGCACGGCGTGACCATCGCCGTGGAGCCGTTGAACCGCTTCGAGACGTACTTTCTGAACACGGCCGCCGACGCGGCGCGCTTCGTCGGCGAAGTCGGCCACCCCAACGTGGGTGTTCTGTTCGATACCTTCCACGCCAACATCGAGGAAAAGGATGTGGCGGCGGCGCTACGCTCGGTGGATGGCAGCCTGAAGCATTTTCACGCCTGCGAAAACGATCGCGGAACGCCCGGCAGCGGGCATGTCGATTGGCCGGGCGTCTTCCAGGCGCTCCGCGATCTGCGCTACGACGGATGGGTCACCATCGAGAGCTTCGGGTTCGCCTTGGGCGAGCTTTCCGCGGCGGCTTCCATCTGGCGCGACCTGGCGCCCCGCGCCGAAGATATCGCCTTCGAGGGCGTGCGATTTCTCAAAACCGGGCTGCAGCCGGAGCCTCGGGCGCAGGCGTAAACCGCCCGTTTCGCGCGCTCCGGCATTGGAGTACAGTGGGTTCAGGATGCGAATTTATCTGATTCCCGTGGCCGCCCTGTTGCTGGCCGCCATCGTGGGCCTGCGGGCGCGCAGCCCCGAGATCCTCTTCGAGCGCCACACCATCGACACCGGCATCAGCGAGACCTGCGCCATCGCCGATTTCAATAACGATGGCCGGCCGGATATCTTCTCCGGCGAGGCCTGGTACGAGAATCCCACCTGGAAGCGGCACGAAGTCCGGCATCTGCAGGAATACGGCACCTACCTGGCGTCGCTCAGCGACCTGCCGCTGGATGTGGATGGCGACGGGTTAGTGGATATCGTCAGCTCGGGCTGGCACAACGGCAAAATCTGGTGGTCGCGCAATCCCGGCAAGGCGGGTGAAATGTGGGAGGACCATCCCATCGATCAGGGCTACCCGGTGGAGTTTTCGTTCCTGGTGGACCTGGATAACGACGGAAAGGCGCGCGAGGTTCTGCCGGAATTCGGAAACCAGGCCGCGCCCACCGCGTGGTATGAAGCCGTGGGAGGCACGTTTAAGAAGCACGTGGTCAGCCCGCGAAGCTACGGCCACGGGATCGGCGCCGGCGATGTGAACGGCGACGGGCGCAACGACATTATTACGCCGCGGGGATGGCTGGAAGCGCCGCCCGATCCGCGCAGCGGAGAGGAGTGGAAGTTTCACCCCGAGTTCGACCTGGGCGAAACCAGCTTCATCTTCGTGATCGATCTGAATGAAGACGGGCTGCCCGACCTGCTCACCGCGAATGCCCACAATTACGGCATTTTCTGGATGGAGCAGCGGCCCAACCATACCTGGGTCAAGCACATAATCGATGAATCCTGGTCGCAGCCGCACGCCCTGACCCTGGTGGACCTCAATGGCGACGGGCGCAAGGATCTGCTCACCGGCAAGCGCTTCATGGCCCACGATGGCCACGACCCCGGGGGGCGCGAGCCGCTGGGCATTTACTGGTACGAGTATCACCCATCGGCCGACCACAAGACGGTGGATTGGTCCAAGCATGTGATCGATTACGGATCGCGCGCGGGAGGCGGCATGCAAATCCCCGTGGCGGATCTGTATGGCAATGGCGCGCTCGATTTCGCCGTGGGGGGCAAGAGCGGCCTGTTTCTGTTCGAGAACCTGAGCAAAGGACAACGGAAGGATAATCCATGAGCCAACCAGTATCGAGACGGACGTTTACCAAGGCGGGACTGGCAGCCGCCGCGGGGTTTCCTTTACTTCTACCGCGCCGCGCCAAAGGCGCCAACGACCGCGTGCGCGTGGGCGTGATCGGCGTGGGCAACCGCAGCGGCCTGCTCATCGACCAGTTGCCGGAAGGCGCCGAGATTGTGGCCGTGGCCGATTGCTATCACAAACGCTCCGAGGATGCCATGGCCAAGCGCAAGGCCAACTGGCGGATCTACGACGACCACCGCGCGCTGCTCGACCAGAAGGATATCGATGGCGTGATCGTGGGGACCAACGATCATGGCCGCGTGCTGTGCGCCATCCATGCCGTCCAGGCGGGCAAGGACGTGTACGCCGAAAAACCTCTGACGCTGTATGTAGCAGAGGGCCGTGCGCTGGTGCGGGCGGTGCGCCACTACAACCGCATTCTGCAGGTGGGCAGCCAGCAGCGCTCCATGGCCATGAACCGGCTGGCCTGCGACTTCGTGCGCAACGGCGGGCTGGGGCGCATCCACTTCGTGCTGGGAGTCAATTATCCCCCGCCCGTGAAGACCGGGGGCATGCCCGAAGAGCCGGCGCCCGAAGGCATGAACTGGGACGCGTGGCTGGGCCAGACCGAAAAGCGGGCTTACAATCCGGAGCTTTTTTCGCATTGGATGCGATACTGGGATTACTCCGGCGGCGAGATGACCAACTGGGGCGCGCACGGAATCGACCAGATCCAGTCGGCTCTCGGGATGAGCACCACGGGGCCGGTGGAATTCTATCCGATCGAGGATGCGCCCCAAGGGGCGGTGGGCTGGCGCTACAACAATGGCGTGGAAGTGCGGTTGCTATTCCCCGACGCGGGCAATATCCAAGGCGGGGCCCTGTTTGTGGGCGACAAGGGACGCATCGAGATTACGCGCAACGACTTCGTCACCGACCCGCCCGGCATGATCAAGGAGCTGCCGCCCCAGGAAGAGATCGACAAGTGGAAGCGCGCCCAGTGGCAGGCCAAGTATCACATGCAGGACTGGCTGGATTGCATGAAGAGCCGGAAGATGCCGCTGGCGGATGTCGAAATCGGACACCGCTCGATCAGCGTGTGCCACATCGCCAACATCACCCGGGAAATGAACCGCCGGCTGCACTGGGACCCCGAAGCGGAGCGCTTCGCGAGCGACGCCGAAGCCAACGACCGCCTGACGAGGCAGCGGCGGAAGGGGTACGAGCTTCCGGAGATCGGGTAAGTGGTTCTGTGAAAATTCTGTTTCACGTGAAACAGTGTTTTTGTCGGATTTTTCAACACCTCAGTTGGGCCACAAGGCCCCCGGGAGGGGTTTTCACCCAGGCTTTCAGTCTGCCAGGGTCTTTTTCCCCAACCCTGCGGGACTACGGCTGGCTCCGCCGCGGATCGTCCCGCGTCACACCACGGCCGGCACTACGTATGGCTCGCGGTAATTCCGGCTGAAGAGCGCGTTGGCCTGGTCGTCGCCGAGAAAATGGCCGCTGGAGGGGTCCACCTTCAAGGTTCGGCCCACGCGATAGCTGATGTTGGCCAGGTGACAGAAGGAAGCGGCGCGCACCCCGATGGCCACGTCCGCGTGCAACAAACGGTAATCCCGCGCGCGGATGGCCTGGAAGAAATTCTGCATGTGGGGATTGGTGGACCACTGAGCCTGCTCGACGGCCTTTTCGTCCATGGTCTTCTCGTAGCGTTCGGCCTGCCCGGCTCCGGCGCCGCGGGCCGCGTCCCCGCTGATGCTGTTCCCCACGGCGCTTTTATAGAGCTGGAATCCGCCCGGCTCGACGACCATGAAGCCGCGGTCCCCGAAGAAGATGTTGCCGGTGTAGTTGGGGCGGACCGGTCCGGTTCCTTCGGGGAGCGTGGGCAGGTTGCGGACTTCGAAGGTCATCTGCGCGTCGCCGAAATCGAAGGTGGTCTGGAGGGTGTTGGGCGTCTCCTGATCGTCCTGCCAGATGAACTTGCCGCCCAGCGAGGAAACCGAACCCGGCCAGCCGCCGCGTCCGAGACCCCACAGACAGACATCCATCTCGTGCACCCCCTGGTTGCCGATGTCGCCGTTGCCGGTGTCCCAAAACCAGTGCCAGTTGTAGGCGAATTTGTTCCGGCTGTAAGGCTTTAACTGCGCGGGTCCCAGAAAGCGCTCCCAGTCGAGGCCGGGCGGCACGGGCTCGTCGGGGGTGTGGCCGATCGAGAAGCGCCGCCGGTAGCATAGCCCGCGGGCGTGGTAGACCTCTCCGATGGCGCCCTGGCGCAACAGATCCATGGCCTTCATCTTGTGGGCGATGGAGCGGCCCTGCGACCCCACCTGCACCATGCGGTTGTACTTGCGGGCCGCCGCCAGCATCTGCCCGGCCTCGAAGAGGTTGTGGCACGCCGGCTTCTCCACGTACACATCCTTGCCAGCCTGGCATCCCCAGATGGCCGCCAGCGCGTGCCAGTGGTTGGGAGTGGTAATCGAGACGGCGTCCACTTCCTTCGATTCGAACATCTGGCGCATGTCGTCGAATTCCGAAGGGGTGGCGCCTTTCAGCTTCTTCACCAGCGCCACGGCGCGTTCGCGGGCGGCCTGGTTGACGTCGCAGACGGCCACGATGCGGCAATCGGAATCGAGGGAAGCGTAATAGTTGATATGGTCGGTGCCGCGGCCGCCGACGCCCACCTGCCCGACGTTGATCCGGTCATTGGCGCCCAGAATGGGGAAGCGGGCGGTAGCAACGGCCGCCGCCGCGGTAAGGAACGTGCGTCTTTCCATAAGATGCCAGTGGCCCTAATTCTATCGCCATTCAGGCGGGGCGCGGCGGGGCACGGGGCACGGGGCGCGGCGGGGACGGCGCCGTGCGCGGGTGGCTGGGGTTGGCTACGGGTTGGCTTTGGGGGTGGCTGGGTGGCTGCGGGTGGTTGGCCCGTGGTTGGCGCCACGCGGGGGACGGCGTCGTGCGCAGGTGGCGTTGTGCGGGTGGGCACGCGGGTGACACCATCGTGCGCGGGCGGGCGCATGAAGGGGGGGCCGACTGGTGCGTCCCGGAAGCCGCATTAGAAATCGATTAAAACCGGGCCAGCGGCGCTCCGGCGGCGCGACCCGCGGAAGGCATCCGGGTTGGGTATCATAGCATGATGAAGAAACACACCCGAACCTCTTTTTTGCTGGGAATCGCGCTTCTCGCGCCGCTGGGCGCCTGGGCGCAGTTCCACCACCCCCACTACCTCACCGCCCGCACCGACTTGCGCCGCGCGACGCTGTTGATGAAGATCCCCGATGAACCCAACGTGATGCGGGATATGGACGCTGCGGCCGGCCAAACCGAGCGCGCCATTCACGAGTTGGACCTGGCGGCCCGCTTCGACCGCAAGGACATCGACGAGCATCCCCCGGTGGACGTTCACATGGGCCGGGGAAGCCGCTTCCGCGAGATTCTGCGGTTGCTGGGGAGCGCCCGCGCCGATATCGGGCGGGAGGAGGACAACCCCCTGGCGCGCGTGTGGCGCAACCGCGCATATGGCTATATCGACGGGGCCATCGACCTGGTGCGCAGGGGCGGATACGATAAATTCCGCGACGAGACCGCGGGGATGCCTCCGCCGCCGCCCGTCCCCGTCGCCGCGCCCATCGTTCCGGCCGGGGGACCGCATCCGCACTACCTGGCCGCCATCGCGGACCTGCGCTACGCGCGCGCGCTGCTCTACCGGACGGATTGGCGCGAGGTGATGCGCGATCAGAGGGCCGCCGTGGCGGAGATCGACCGGGCCATCGGAGACGCGCGCCAGGCCGCCATCGACGACGGGCGAAATCCCGACGCGCATCCGCCCGTGGATGTCCGCATGGGTTGGGAAGGGCGCTTCCGCAAAGCCATGGAATTGCTGGATTCGGCGCAGCGCGATATCTCCGCGGAACGGGACCAAGGTCCCAGCGCGGCCTGGCAGGCCTCGGCTCTTCGCAATATCGAGAATGCCCGTGGGTTTGTGGCGCGGGCCATGCGGGACAATTGGTGGCGGTAGGGCTGTGGGGCGAAGCCGCTGGTTCCTCTCCGGGAGGGCGGGCCGCGGCGGCTTACACCGAAGCGAGTCCCTGGGCGAGGCGCGTGGCCGCTGCCGGCGGGCCGGGTTTGCGCCAGGCGCTCCCGCGGCGGGTCTTTTATCCGGTGCGCCATGGCGGTAAGCGGTCGCGGTAACCGGCCGGCGCGGCGCGAGCCCACTGGCGTCATCCACCGGGGCCGGCGCGGCGTCGGGGGATGGCTACGGTTTGCCTTCCCGCTGGTCGAGCAGGCGCAGAAAGTGCCGGGCTTCCGGGTAGCCCGGGCGGAGCTTCAGCGCCTGGTGGAAATCCGCCCGCGCGCGTGCCAGATCGGGCTGGTACAGCAGGTGGTAGGCGCCCAGGAAGAGGTGAGCCCGGGGATCGAGCGGGCGCAGGCGGACGATGCGCTCGGCGATCGCGGCGGCTTCCGCGTACATTCCGAGCTGGTGGTATTCGGCGGCTAGAAAATCCAGGCGGGTGGCGTCGGCGGGGTCGGCGGCGATCTCCTCTTTGAGAATCTCGATGTACCAGCGGTTCTTCTGGCGGCGCGCTTCCCGGTCGGCGGCGAAGTAGTGATCGATGCGGAGGCCGCTTTTCTGCAAGCGCCCGCCGCCGGACAGGATCGCGGCGTCGATGGTCTCGTGAACCCGTCCGCGGTAGCGATAGTCCGGCCGGTTGGGGAAGAGGCGCACCAGGTAATCGATGGCGGGGCGGGCGGACTCCGCCGCCAGGTTGCGGCGCTCCAGAAAATAGCCCACGTTTTGGCTGCCGCGGGCGATCTGCGCGAGGAGGGGCGCGCCGGCCGGGTCCAGGGTCTCATCGGCGTCGAGCATCAGGATCCAGCGGCTGCCGGCGCGGGCGAGGGCGCAATTGCGGGCCGCCGCGAAATCCACGGTGGTGAAGTCGAACGGGATCACGGCCGCCCCGTATCCGGCGGCGATACGCGGGGTTCCATCGGTCGAGCCGGTGTCCACCACGATCCGTTCGCGCGCCAGGCGCCCGACCGAATCGAGCGAGCGGAAGAGATTGCGGGCCTCGTTTTTCACGATCATGCAGAGGCTCAGGCCATCTGCCAGAACCGGCGCTGCGGCTGGGTTCATAAGGCGCCCGCTCCGGGTTGCCGGAGCAGGCCGGCGGGGTGACAGGCGGCGGGGAATCCGAAATGGCCGAGGGGTTCCATGTCCGGGTGCACGATCCTAATTAGTGCGCGGGGGAAGCCGGAATTCTCGTACTTTGGCGCGGCCGCACGCGCCCGGAGGAAAATGGCGCCCGGCACTCAGGCACTGGATGACAGGGGGCGGTGTGGGCGGCCTGTGTCGATCCCTGTCCGGGCATCTCGAAGGAGGCTTCGGGGCCGCGATTATCTGCGACCCTCGCGTCCGGGCCCTCTAATCTTATTTCCTATTCTGCCGATATAAGAATTGCAGGAAAGCCATGGGTACTAACGCCATGGGAGAAGCACGGGACCAATGAAACTATCGGTAAAACTGTGCGGCGCGGTCGGAGCTACCGCGGCTGTTGGGGTGCTCGCCGCCGCCGCCGGCACCGCATACCTGTGGACACTGGGCGCGGAACTGCGCGTGACCACGGACAGCACCGCGGTGAAACTCGACCTGGTGAACGCCACGCGCGCGCGGGTCTGGGAGATGGTCGCCAGCCTGAGCAGGCTGGACCTCTATGCGCGCCTCAACAACCAGACGGAATTGGAGACGACCGGGAAACGCTGGCATGCGGTGGACGCCCGGGTGCACGAACAGATTGCCCAATTACGGCCCTTGATGGACGCCGGGGAACGGTCTGAGCTGGACCGCCTGGCAAGCGGTCTGGGTGAATTCGAAAATGTGTCCGGGGATTGCCTGCGCCTCGCTACAGGCAAACAGCCGGACCGCCTGGCCGAGCTTATGCCCAAGGTGCAAGCCTTTGCCAACCTGGCGGACGAGATCCTCACCGACCTGAAGAACCGCGAGCGGGCATCGCTCAAGAACTCTCAGGATCATTCCCGGCTGTTGCGCTCCGAAAGCCTGTGGGTGAACATCGTGCTCGGCGGGCTGCTGGTGGCGTTTTCCGCGCTGGGCGTGTGGGTGGTGCGGGGCGCCATCCGCGCGCTGGAGTCGGTGATCGGCGAGCTTTCGGAAGGCGCGGCGCAGATCGCCGGCGCCGCGGGCCAGGTGTCATCGTCCAGCCAGTCGCTGGCTCAGGGGGCTTCGGAGCAGGCCGCTGCCATAGAAGAAACCTCCGCCTCGGTGGAAGAGATTCACTCCCTGGCGCGGAAGAACGGGGATCATTCCCGCGACGCGGCCGGGTTGTTAAACCAGTCGCAGCGGAAGATCGGACAAGCCAACCAGTCGCTGGAGCAAATGGTGGCGGCGATCGGTGAGATCAGCACGCATAGCGAAAAGGTTTCGAAGATCATCAAGACCATCGATGAAATCGCGTTCCAAACCAATATCCTGGCGTTGAACGCGGCCGTGGAGGCGGCCCGCGCCGGTGAAGCCGGCTCGGGATTCGCGGTGGTAGCCGATGAAGTCCGGGCCCTCTCCGGGCGTTGCGCGCAGGCGGCCGGCGACACCGCCGCGCTGATTGAGGAATCGATTGCCAAAGCCAGTCATGGCAAAGCCTGCGTAGGCGAGGTGGCGGCGGCGATCCGGGCGGTCACCGAAGAAGCCGCGCGAGTGAAGAGCATGGTGGACGAAGTGAGTTCCGGAGGGCAGCGGCAGGTTTGCGGGGCCGACCAGATCAACCAGGCGATTGTCCAGATGCAACGGGTCACCCAGGGTCTGGCCGCGCAGGCGGAGGAAAGCGCCGCGGCATCGGAGGAACTGAATGCCCAGTCGGAGAGCCTGAAAGCCGTCGCGGCGGGCTTGACCGGGATGGTTGAGGGAGGCCGTGCGCCAGGCCGTGCGCCCGAAGGGGACGCAGGCGCCGGAAGGGCTCATTCGTAACGCAGGGCCGAAGATGGATCGATGCGCAGCGCGCGCCGGGCGGGGGCGATCGCGGCAGCCGCGGCGACTGCCGCGAACAGCAGCAGGCCGGCGGAGACGCTCATGGGATCCAGGGATCCGTAGAAGCCACGGCTGGCGCTGCTCATCACCCTGGCGGTTCCGGTGGCCAAGACGACGCCGCCCGCCGCGCCCAACCCGAAGGGAACGGCGTACTGGCCCAGCACAACCCGGAGGATATCCGGGCTGCGGGCGCCCAGGGCGATACGAACCCCGATCTCGCCGGTCCTCTGCGCCACCGTGAAGGCCAGCAGTCCGAAAATGCCGATCAGGCTGAGCAGGCTGGCGACGGCTCCCAGCGTACCTACCAACAGCAACATCTTCCGTTCGCCGCTGAACCACTGGTCGACGAGGTCCGGATAGGCGAAGACCATGGGGACGGCGCCGGAAATCGAGGCCGCCGAGCGCAGCGTTCCGAGCATCGGCGCGGGATTGGCCTTTGTACGGACCAGGATGGTGGCATAGGGGGCGGTCTGGTCCGTGATCGCTCCGTACACCTCCACCGATTCCGGGTACATGATCAGATTCGCGCCGCTGTCTTTCACGACACCGACCACGGTCCGGGTACGCTGGGCGAGGAGGAGGGTCTTGCCGAGCGGGGACTGGTTGGGCCACAGCTTGCGCGCGGCGGATTGGCTGATTACCAGCGCGTCCGGTTCGTCCGGTCTGAAGATATGGCCCAGCGAAAGGGGCAGACGCATCATGGGGAAATAGGAGGAATCGACCCGGTTCAGACAAAGCTGCTGGCCGGAGGCATACTGGACCACGGGACGCCGGAGCGGCGCATTGACCGCAATCGAAGCCGCTTGGATGCCGGGGATCTGGCGGAGGCGCACGGCCAGGTCGAAGGCCGCCTGGCGGGCATCGGCAGGGGTGTAGTTGTGGAGGTAATAGCTGGGATCGACCAGAGCCAGGTCCGCATAGTCGAAGCCGGCAGCGGTGCGAAAGCCCTGCTCCAGGGAGCGCGTGAAATAGCTGCTCAGGATCAACAGGACACAACTGGAGGTTACCTGCACGGAGACCAGCATCCGGCGGGCCCGGGTGGCCTGGGGAGCGCCCTTCACCATCTGCCAGGCCGGGGCCAGGCCGAAGGCCAGGGTGGCGCCCAAAGCCAGGGCCGCGGCAGCCAGAACGATCCGCCAGTCGGTCACAATCCGCAATCCGGCGCCGTTGTTATCGCCAACGATTCGCAGAAACAGGAGCGCGGCCAGTTTTCCCAACACCAGGGCCGCCAGGGTAGCCAAGGCCGCCAGCATCAGGTTCTCGGTCATCAACTGGCGGATCAGCCGCCCGCGGCCGGCGCCGACTGCAAAGCGGATTTCGATCTCCCGCCGGCGTGCCAGGCCCCGCGCCAGGAGCATGTTTCCCAGGTTGGCGCAGGCCGAGAAAAGCACCAGCAGCACCATCAGGATCATGGTGACCGGCAGCAGCAGCTCCGCCAGGTTGCGGGGTGAGAGGTCGATCGACATCCCGGCCGGTTGAAGCTGGACCCATTGATTGGCTTCCACGCGCTCGGGTTGTTGTTTGCGCAGCGCGGCGGCCAAAGAGCGGAACTGCTGGCGGGCGGCTTCGGGCGACACGCCGGGCTTGAGGCGGCCAAACATCTGCATTGCGGGGTAATCCGTCAGGAGCTTGTTGGAGCCGGTCAAATAAGCGTATTGCGAGAGCGGGATCCAGAGGTTGGGGAACGCGCGAATGCCGCTGAACGGGAGCGGAGCGATGCCCACCACCCGCA
>JASHSS010000353.1 GCA_030038565.1 Bryobacteraceae bacterium | reverse complement strand
TCTTTCACCGAAACCGGCTCGATGGAGGGGCTGGTGACAGCCTGGTCTCCCGGGTGCAGAATCTTCTCCTGGTTGTCCTGGGAAACGTGCACTTCGCCTTCCACCACCGAAACCCGCGAGCCCTTGGCGCCCGCGCTGACGCTGAAAATGGTGCCGGTGACGCCCACGCGGCAATCCGCCGTGGAGACGTACAGATGCCCCTTGCGGCGTTTGGCGGCGTGCACCAGAACGCTGCCGCGGGCCAGCCGGATGGTGAGATCGCCGGCCGGGCCGGAAGCGGCAAAGCCGGAGCGCTCGCGCATTTCCACCTGCGAGCCGTCGCGCAGCAGCAGCACGGCGTCGGAATCCTTGGCGGTGCGGATTTCCACGCCGTCCGGCAGGTCCTGCCCGGCGGCCAGCGGGTGGATGCCATCGGCGGCGATCACGTAAAGCTGGCCGTTGACCGCTTGCACCACCGGATGCCCGGTGCGGACGCCGTATTGATCGACCGCGAACCAGATGGAGACTCCCGCGGTGGCCACCACCGCGGCAGCCACGGCCCAGCGCGCCGGATGACCGGCTCGCCCGACGGGGCGCGCGTTTCGTGATGCCGGCATCACCGTGACCCGGCCTTCGTAGACGTGCCGGCAGGCGACGCATTCGTGCAGGTGATCCTGGACCAGCGCGGCGCGCGCGGCGGGCAGCCTTCCGGCGCGATAATCGGGCAGGAGCGCCTGGAAATCGGCGCAGTTGCGGATGGGCGCGGGGGAGTTCGCGGCGGCGGGAGCGGCGTTATTGGCGGGGCAGTTGGAAGCGGCAGCGGCGGTCTGCGTCTGCGGGGCGAGGCGGGCCCACACGCGGGCGGCGGCGGCGGCGATCACCGCGGGGTCCACCGAATCGTTGCTTATTTCTTGCACGGCGTTTTCCAGTACCGGATCGATGGGTTCAAATTCAGAAGGGGTCATGCTACTCCTCCCAGGAAAGCACGGTATTCCTTTTCCAGCCGGTTGCGGGTGCGCGAAAGGGTCACCGCCACCGTGCCTGGCGTGGTGTTGAGCAGGCGCGCGATCTCGGGGTTGTCCTTGCCTTCGAAGAAGCGCAGGCTGAACATTTCGGCGATGCGCGGGTTGAGGCGCGCCACGGCGCCGCGCAGCCATTCGCGGATCTCGCCGGCGGCGTGGGCCCGGTCCGGCGCGCGTTCCGGGGAATCCGCCAGCACCGGCTCCAGGTCGTCCAGCGAAATGCTGCGGGCGGTTTGCCGCGAGCGCAGCAGGTCGAGCCCAGCATTCACCGCGGCGCGATGCAGGAAGCTCGGGAGGTTATCGATCGGTTCGGCGGCGGGATCGCGTTTGATCATCCGCAGGAACACGGTCTGGAGCACGTCTTCGGCGTCGTTGGCGTTGCCCGTCACGCGATACGCGGCGCGAAACACCATGGCGTGATGTTCGCGGAAGACGCTTTCCAGGTCCGCGGCAGGCGTTTCGACGGGATCCAAGGGAGCGGCCATGAGCGCTTTCATCCTATCAGCACATCCACGTTACAAGGGACGCCGGGCGGACGGCGATATTAGCCGGGGCGGGAGCGGCTGCAAAACGGTGCTTTCCTTCACCCGGTGGCTGAATTCGGCCAGCCTGGTGAAAGGCGGCCATCCGGGCGAGCTACGAATGGCCTGCAAATTACAGTAAATGAAGGAATTGCAATGTGGCACGGAGATTGCTTAATTAGCGGGCGGAGGTCGAAAATGAAAAAAGGAATGCTGATTCTGGCGGTTGCTCTGGCGAGTTTGGCCCCCATGAGCGCTTCGGCTGCTGTCCGCGTGTTCGTGGGCGGACCGATGGTTTACGGTGGCTGGTATGCTCCGTACTGGGGTCCATATTGGGGTCCTTATGGTTATTATGGTTATGGCTACGCCCCCAATTCCGGGCAGGTGAAGTTGGATACCAAGGTGAAGGACGCCCAGGTGTTCATCAACGGCGCCTATGCCGGAACCACCCACGATAACAAGACCATGCATCTGCGCCCCGGCAGCTACAACATCGAAATTCGCGAGAACGGCCAGACGCCGTTCGCCCAGAAGGTCTATGTAGCCGCTGGTCAGACGCTGCACCTGCACCCCGAGCTCTAAAGCGTGAAAACGCCGTCCGTCTAAGGGGGCGCCACCACGGCGCCCCCGCCCTCTTGTGACCGGCCCCACCCTCCTACTAGACAATCTTCTAGACAGCGGCCCGTGGCTCTACTAGAATGTCTTCTAGAAACCACATGGCAAACGACAACCCTCCCCTGCGCGCCGACCTGTTGCAGGGCACCCTGGACATGCTGATCCTGCGGACCCTCCAATGGGGCCCGCAGCACGGGCATGGCATCGGGCAGTCCATCCGCCACAGCTCGGCCGATCTGCTGCAAATCGAACGCGGCTCGCTCTATCCCGCCCTGCATCGCCTGGAACAGCAGGGTCTGATTGCCTCCGAGTGGAAGGCTTCGGAGCTCAACCGCCGCGCCAAGTACTACCGCCTGACCGCCGGCGGCCGCCAACAACTCACCGCCGAGAAGTCCAAGTGGGACCTCCTGGTGAAAGCCATCGCCCGGGTGATGCGCGCGGCGAAGGCCTGAGGAGGCGTCCATGCGATGGTTCCCCTGGCCCCGAAAACGGCGCGACCGCGATCTGGACGACGAGATCGCCTTCGATCTGGCCGCCGAAGCCGACCAGCACCGCCGCGCCGGCATGTCCGGCGAGGAAGCCGAGCGCCGCAGCCGTAGAGACTTCGGAAACGTGCTGCTGACCAAGGAGGCCACCCGCGAAACGTGGGGATTCGCCTGGCTCGAGCGCCTGGCGCAGGACCTGCGTTATGGTCTGCGCCTGTTGGGCCGGAACCCCGGTTTCACCGCCATCGCGGTGGTTTCGCTGGCCCTGGGAATCGGCGCCAACACCGCCATTTACAGCTTCATGGATGCGATCCTGCTGCGCTCGCTGCCGGTGCCCGATCCGCAATCGCTGGTGGTGGTCCAGTGGCGCACCAAAGCCTGGCCGGAGGTGGTGCATGCCTTCACCGGCAACGGTTACCTCGGTCCCAAAGGCGGCTACACGGGCTACCCGGTACCGTACCGGGCTTATGAGCTTCTGGCCGGCAGTCCGGCCTTCTCCCGCACCTTCGCCTTCACCTCCGCCGGGCAATTTACCGTACAGGTCCGTGGCCAGGCCGATGTGGCGTGGGCGGACTACGTTTCCGGCACGTTCTTCGACGGACTGGGCATCACTCCTGCCGCCGGCCGCCTGATCGATGATGGAGACGATCAGCCCGGCGCGCCGCCCGTCGCAGTGTTGAGCTATCGCTCGGCCGAACGCCATTTCGGTGAAGCCGCCAAAGCCCCCGGGCAGACCGTGCTCATCGACAACCAGGTCTTCGTGGTCGCGGGCGTCGCTCCGCCGGAATTCCGCATGAATCCGGGAGGGGCGCGCGATGTCTTTCTTCCCTTGCACGCCAGTCTGCTATTTGAATCGGGGTTCGGCGGCAAACCGCAGGAGCCATTTGCCAATCCGAATTACTACTGGCTCCAGGTCATGGCGCGCCTTCGCCCCGGCACGGCGCGCCGCCAGGCCGAAGCCGCGGTGATCCCGCTCTTTCACAACTTCGTCGAAAGCACCGCCGCGACCGCCAAGGAACGGGGCGATCTGCCGGCGTTGTTCCTGGCGGACGGCGCGGGCGGTCTCGATTCCATGCGCCGTTACTACTCCCAGCCGCTCTATGTGCTCATGGCGATGTCCGGATTGATCCTGGCGCTGGCCTGCGCCAATATCGCCAATCTGCTTTTGGCGCGCGCCACCGCCCGCCGCCGCGAAATGGCCGTGCGGTTGAGTGTTGGCGCAGGCCGTGCGCGCGTGGTGCGGCAACTTCTGACCGAAAGCGTTCTGCTTTCTTCCGCCGGCGGCCTGGCCGGCATAGTGTTCGCCTACTGGGGGATTCGCGCACTGACCCTGCTGCTCTCCGGCGGCAACGAGGATTTCACCTTGCACGCGACACTCAACTGGCACGTTCTGGCGATGGCCATCGGTCTCTCGCTGGCCACCGGCCTGCTCTTCGGCCTCGCCCCGGCGCTCGCGGCCACGCGCGTCGATCTCATCGCCGCCCTCAAGCAAGTCCGCTCCGGCGGCCAGCGCCTGCGCCTCGGCCGCTGGCTGCGCGTCAATCTGGGCCAGGCGCTGATCGTCTCCCAGATGGCCATGGCGCTGCTGCTGGTGGTGGCCGGCGGACTCTTCCTGCACACGCTGGCTAACCTGCACGCCGTCCAACTCGGGTTCAACCAGGAGCACCTGCTGCTGTTCACCGTCAACGCCAAGCAAGCCGGATATAGCAACGATGAGGCCAAGCGCTTCTATGACGACCTCGAAACCCGCCTGCAAGCCATCCCCGGCGTGCGCGCGGCCAGCGCCTCCAACTTCGCGCTGGTCGGCGGCGGCATGAGTTCCGCGGACAGCTACAACATCCCCGGATACTCCGGCAAGAGACCCTCATTATCGTTCCTGAACGTGGCCCCGGGCTTTTTCAGCACCATGCAGATTCCCATCCTGCTGGGCCGCGAAATCGAGGCACGCGACCTCCACAGCCCATCGCCGGTGGCCGTGGTCAACGAGGTCTTCGCCCAGACCTTCTTCGCCGGACAAAATCCGGTGGGCCGGACCTTCGACCAGGGCAAAACCAAAAACATCGAAATCGTCGGCGTCGCCAAAAACGCCGTCTACAACGGCCTCAAATTCGCCATTCCGCCGCTGGTGTACTTCTGCTACGGCGAGCGCAGTTCCGTGGGCCAGATGACCTACGAACTGCGCGCCGCGGGCGACCCACTGGGCCTGGCCGCCTCCGTGCGGCAGATCGTGCACCAGGCCGATTCGCGCATTCCCGTGCGAAACATCC
>JASHSS010000352.1 GCA_030038565.1 Bryobacteraceae bacterium | reverse complement strand
TGAGTTCCTCGATGCTGCGCCGGTATTCCCACATTCGAGCGAAAGCTCGCCGTGAGGCGATTGCCGCCCTCGAAAACCGGAGCATGGTCCCCACAAATTCCCCCACAATTGCGGATTCTGAAAAAGAGGCCAAACTTGCAAACTAGTTTACCTTCATAGATTTGGGCACGTAGCTCAGTTGGATAGAGCGGTCGCCTCCTAAGCGACAGGTCGGCGGTTCAAATCCGCCCGTGCCTACCACCCGGACCAATTCGAGCCGGAAATGCGGATCTCGCCCCGCGCGCCCTGGCGGCCGGAGCCCGGTGCGCCTGCTAGGATCGAAGCATCGGCCAAGACTGGAAAGACAACCTGCGGGTGGTTCTGGTGGAGACCCGCAACCCGCTCAACATCGGGGCCTCCGCGCGCGCCATGGCGAATTTCGGGTTTCGCCGGTTGCACGTGGTGAAACCCTATGATGTCGCCTATCGCGAAGCGCGCTCGGCCGTCGGGGCCGCGACCCTCCTGGAGGCCGCTCGCGAGTTTGGCAGCGTTTCCGACGCGGTGGGCGACTGCCCGCTGGTGGTCGGCACCACGTCGCTAGGCCATCGCGAACTACACCACCCCCTCCGCCGCCTGGAGTACGGCGCGCGGCTGATCCGCCGGTCCCTCCCCGGTGCGCCCGTGGCTCTGTTGTTCGGCTCGGAAAAATTCGGCCTCTCCAACGCCGATCTGAGCCATTGCCACTGGCTGATGCGCATTCCAACCGAACCGGGCCTTTCCATGAACCTGGGCCAGGCCGTGGCGCTGTGCCTGTACGAATTGGCCCGCGATCCGCGCGCCACGCACGCCCGCCCGGAAAAGAGCAAGCCCGCCACCGCCGCCGAAGCCGAGCAAATCACCGCTCTGCTGATGGAGGCCCTGGAAGCCAGCGGTTACCTTCACCCGCCGGCCGATGCGTCCACGCGCGAGAAGACCCGCCGCCTGGTGCGCCGCCTGTCGATCACCGCCCGTGACGCCCCCATTCTAATGGGCATGCTGCGGCAGATCCTCTGGAAGATTAGGCCAGCGAGCGGTCCCCCGCGAGATACTGTAGAACTATGACCAAGGTGCAGATCCACTTCCGCCTCCAGAAGCCCCTCGACGAAACCCTGCTCGCGCGCATCTCCGACGCCTACGCCCTGTACGGCATTCAAAAGGTAAAGGTGGCCCCCACGCTGGACAGCCTGACGGTGGAATACGACGCCACCCGTCTGCGCCCGTCCGAAGTGGAAGCCGCTCTGGCGGGAGCAGGCCTGCCGGTAATCGCCGCCTGATGGCCGGGGTGCGCATCTTTCGGCGCTCGGGGCCGGCTCGATATAGGGCTTGGTGTCTGCTTGCGCCACCCCGGCGTCGGATGCGCGAAGCCGCTGTCCGGCTGGCTGCCCTGCCGGGCGCGTTTCGAAGCCGCCGCGCGCTACCGCTGTTATTCTGAAAATGCGTGGCCCTCAATCCCTCTTCCATCTCGCGCCTGTATGTGCGGGCCACGAACTGGCTGGGCGACGCCGTGATGTCGCTGCCCGCGATTCGAGCCATCCGCGAGATCTTTCCGGGCGCCTTTCTCGCGGTGGTGGCGCGGCCCTCGCTGGCCGGTCTGTATGCCCGCGAGTCGGCCGTCGATCGCGTCATCCCCTACCCGCCGCAGCCTCACCCGGTCTCCTTTCGGGGTGCCCTCCGGGCCCGCCGGGAATTCGCCCATATTCTCGCCGGCTTGCATTTCGATTGCGCCATCCTCCTGCAGAACGCCTTCGATGCCGCACTGGTTGCCTGGCTGGCCGGCGTCCCGGAGCGCATCGGCTACCGCCGCGACGGCCGCGGCCCGCTCCTCACCTGCGCGATTGCTGTTCCCGAGCCCGGCGAGATTCCGCGCCACGAGCGCTTCTATTACCTGGAACTCCTGCGGCGCGTTGGCCTCCTGGAGCACTTCCCGCCCTCGGATGCCATCCGCCTGGAAGGCGTCGCGGCGGCCCGCGACTCCGGTTTGCGCCACCTGGCTGCGCTGGGCATCCAAGGTCCCGCCATCGGCATCAGTCCCGGGGCGGCCTACGGCAATGCCAAACGCTGGCTGCCGGAGCGTTTCGCGGAAGCGGCCCTCGCCCTGCGTCCCGCGGCGGTCCTGCTCTTCGGCGCTCCGTCCGAGCGCGCTCTGTGCGATGCCGTGGTGGCATCCATGACCGGCGCCGCGCTTCAAGTGCGCAACCTGGCCGGCCAGACCACCCTGGGCGAATTCATCGACCTGGCCGCGGCCTGCCGCCTCTTCCTGACCAACGATTCCGGCGCCATGCACGTGGCCTCCGCGCTGGACGTTCCCACGGTGGCGGTGTTCGGGGCTACCGACGACACCACCACCGGCCCCACCGGCCCGCTCGCCCGGGTGGTCCGGGAACGTGCCGAATGCAGCCCCTGCCTGCTGCGCGAATGCCCCATCGATCACCGCTGCATGACCCGCGTCACGGCCGATCGCGTGGTAGCGGCCGCCGGGGAACTGCTCGCCGATACCGTATGGACACCCGAAGCAAAATTCTGACCGTGGAATCCGCCCTGGCCCTCGATCCGCCGCGGCCGTTGGTGATGGTTGCCGGGTTGTTCGATATCCTCCGCGTGGCCCACACCCGCGACCTCGCCGACCTCCGCCGCACCTCGGCGTCTGCCCTGATGGCCGTAGTTCTGCCCGGCCCCGCCGCGATGCTCGGGCAGCGCGCCCGCGCCGAACTGGTGGCTGCGTTGCGCATGATAGACTACGTGGTAGCCGCCGCCGATGCCGATCTCGACCCTATTGCCGCCGCGCTTCAACCAGCCGCACTGGTCCGTCTGGAAGACGCCGATCGCCGGCGCCTCCAGCAGTTGATCGCGCATGTTCACAGCCGGCAAGCCCGTTAGCCGCATCCTCATCGTCCGACTGGGCGCCTTGGGCGACATTATCCACACCCTGCCCGCGGTTGCGTCGCTCAAGCAGACCTTTCCCCAAGCGCATCTTGCCTGGCTGGTCGAGAGGCGTTGGGCGCCGCTCCTCGAAGGCAACCCTTCCGTAGACGAAGTGGTCCTCTTGGATCGCGATTCCGCCCGCGCGCTCTATCGCACCTGGCGTTTTCTGCGCGCCCGCCCTTGGGACCTGGCGATCGATTTCCAGGGCTTGGCGAAATCCGCGCTGGCCGCGTCGGCCGCCCACCCCGATCGCATCTACGGCTTCCACCACTCGCAACTGCGCGAACGCCCGGCGGCGATTTTCTACTCCAATAAAGTCCGCAGCGCGGCCGTTCACGTGGTCGATCGCAACCTGGAATTGGCCGCCGCCGCCGGCGCTACCCGCTCGGTCCGTATCTTTGCGTTGCCTCCAGGCCGCCCGGAAGGCGACCTGCCGCCGGGCGATTTCGTGCTGGCCAGTCCGCTGGCCGGTTGGGCCGGCAAGCAGTGGCCGCTGGAGCATTTCCGCAGCCTGAGCGAGTTGCTCCAGCGCGAGTTCCATCTGCCCCTGGTGCTCAACCTGCCCCCGGGGAGCCACGGCACGGGGGCCGCTTTCGACCCCGGTTCCTGCCTGCCCCACGTTTCCGGCCTGCCGGGCCTCATCCACGCCACCCGCCGCGCCGCCGCGGTCGTCGGTGTCGATAGCGGCCCCTTGCACATCGCCGCGGCCTTGGGGAAACCCGGAGTCGCCATCTTCGGCCCTACCGATCCGGCCCGCAACGGTCCCTACGGCGGCTCGCTGGCGATCCTGCGCAGCCCGGAAGCCACCACCACTTACAAGCGCCACACCGCCATCCACCAAAGCATGAGCGAGATTTCGCCCGCCCAGGTTTTCGAGGCTCTCCGCGCCGTATGCTCCTGTTTGGGAAGCGCTACGCCGATACGGTAGCCCGGTTGAGGGTGCCTACCGGCTTTCTCCTGGTGGCCGTGTTCGCCTGGTTCGCGCGGCCCACGCCGCTCTGGATGGCCCTGGGTGTGCCGGTTTCGCTGGCGGGCCTTGCGCTGCGGGCCTGGGCCGCCGGATGCCTTGCCAAGAACCAGCAACTCTCCACCGGCGGCCCTTATGCCTACACCCGCAATCCGCTCTACCTGGGCACTCTGATGGTCGCGGCCGGACTGGCTATCGCCTCCCGCAGTCCCGGCCTGGCCGCGCTCGCCGCTGCGGTCTTCCTGTTCATTTATCTGCCGGTGATCGAGCTCGAAGAGCAGCACTTGCGCCGCCTGTTTCAGGATTACGATGCCTACGCCCGCACCGTCCCCGTGCTTTGGCCGCGGCTCCGGCCCATCCCACAGAAGGGGACCGCTCGTTTCCGCCCGTCCCTCTACCTGCGCAACCAGGAGTATAACGCCGCCGCGGGATTCGCCCTCGGCCTCGCCTTGCTGATCTGGAAAATGGGACGCTGAACTTGCCCCAGGGACGGCGCACCGCACCCTCAACCAACGACAGGTCGGCAACCCGTGAGCAGTGATGGGGCAGGCTTTCAGCCCGCGCGGGGGCTTTTCCGCAACCAGCAAGGCGTGGGGCAGCTTTCAGCCGGTGAGGACCCTTTACCTCAACCTGCAAGCTGAGAACTAGCCGCGGCCAGCCGCCCCCGCCTGGCCGCGATACCATCCCAACGTCCGGCGCATGCCTTCTTCGAAGGAAAAGCGCGGGGCATGCCCAAGATCGCGGACGGCGGCGGTGACATCGGCTTGGGAAT
>JASHSS010000351.1 GCA_030038565.1 Bryobacteraceae bacterium | reverse complement strand
CCACTCCAGATTGTCATAATAGCAGCGCCCCGAAACCGGCGGCATATAGGAGCGGATCCGGCCCGTCACCGCATAGCCGGCTACGGGCCGCAGTTCCGGGAACCTGCAAAACGCGCCGCCGCTCATGAAACCCTCATTGCGCGGGCAGACATTGAACCGCTCCACCGCGTTGGCGAGCAGGCAGGTATCGAACCGGCAGAGTTCCTCCAGGCCGGTGGCTGGGCGTCCATTGGGTGAAGTATAGTTCATAGGCGAACCCGCCCGTTCGGGCGCAGTTCCGGGTGCAACTGAGGGGCCACGGTTACGATGGTAACGGCCCGGTCTCCCGGAAGCACATACCGGGGTTGGAGGAGATTTCCTGAAAAATTGGTGGAGGGACAGGCGCTATCCCACGGATTCCATGGCCACTGTTCGTTCCGCTCAAAAATACTCCGTTCAGGGTATTCCCTCCGCCTGCGCCGACGCCATAAGATGACAGCGAACGTCAAAGGAAGGCGTATGCGCCCAGTACGGATTCTTATCGCCGACGATCACGCGATCATCCGCCGGGGCTTGCGCGCGCTCCTGGCGCACGAGCCCGGGTTTGAGATCGTAGCGGAGGCCTGCGACGGCCGCGAGGCCGTGGACCTGGCGGAGCGCGAAATTCCCCATGTGGCCATTCTGGATATCAGCATGCCGATCCTGAATGGACTCGAAGCGGCCCGCCAGATCTCCGCCAAGCTCCACGAAGTTCAGCTCATCATGCTCACGGTTCACGCCGATGAATGCTACCTTCTGAATGCCCTGAAGGCCGGCGCCAGGGGCTATGTATTGAAAAGCTCGGCGGAATTCGAAATCGTGGAAGCCGTCCGCGCCGTATCCCAGGGGAAGGCCTACTTCAGCCCCAAGGTGAGCAAGGTGCTGGCCGACGAGTATATGCGTTACCTCGAAGCCAGCCAGGTGGAAGACAGTTACGACCTGCTGACCAGCCGCGAGCGGCAGATCCTCCAGTTGCTGGCGGAGGGCCAGTCCAACAAAGAGATCGCCACCGTCCTCGACCTGAGCGCCACCACCGTGATCTGCCACCGGCAGCATATTTTTCAGAAGCTCAACCTCCACAGTCTGGCCGACCTGATCCTCTATGCCATTCGCAAAGGCGTCATCTCCTCGAGCCAGGGGGCCGTGGTTTGAGGCCGGCCGATGACCTTCGAGAACCCTAGAGGGAGCGAGCGGCGCTGGCTGACCACCAGGGTGGCGCTGGCGCTTGGATTCGGCGTGCTGCTCACCCTGCTGATGGTTGCCGGGGCTTACGCGGTCAACGTGATTTCCCGGATGGAATCCAGCAACGAGCGTATCCTGACGGAATTTCTCGGCCGCCAGACCAAGCTGGACGAATTGCGGTCGGCCATCTATCTTTCCGGCACCTACGTGCGCGATTACCTGCTCGAACCGGACTCGTCCAAAGCCGGTGAGAGCCGCCAGGCATTGGCCGAGACGCGGCGCCAGATCCAATCCATGATTTCGCCCGCCGCCTTCGATCCGGACCAGGCCGGGCGGACCATGTACGACGCCCTGCGGGTGGAGATCGAAGACTATCTGCGCGCCTTCGACCCGGTCCTCGGTTGGGACGCCGGCCAGCGCCACCGGGAAGGCTACCGGTTTCTGCACGACGAGGTGCTGCCGCGAAGGTCCGGCACGCTGGCCATCGCCAACACCATCGCTTCGGTGAATCAGCAGCAGCTTGTGGAAAGGGATCACCGCCTGTTCGACATGTTTGCCGGCCTGCGCAATAAGCTGATGATCGCCCTGGCGGTCATGTTTCTGTGCGGTCTGGCGCTGGCCTTTGCCACCGCGCTGCACATCCTCCGCCTGGAAGGCCAGACCATGGCCCACCTCCAGGAAGTTTCCGGCGCCCGCCAGGAGCTGAAGCATCTTTCCGCCCGCCTGGTGGAGACCCAGGAAAACGAGCGCAAGAATATCTCCCGCGAACTGCACGACGCGGTGGGCCAGTCCATGGCGGCGGTGCAGTTCGAGCTGCACGATCTGGGCGTGGTGCTGACTCCCTACCCCGCCCCGCTGCGCACCCGCGTGGACCGCATCCGCGAGCTGGTGGAGAGTTCCCTGGGAATGGTGCGCAACATGGCGCTGCTGCTGCGCCCGTCCATGCTGGACGATCTGGGACTTGCGGCGGCGCTCGAATGGCAGGCCAACCAGGTTTCCCGGTCCACCGGGGTCAGGATCAGGATTGGAGCGGACGGGCTTCCCAGCGAGCTTCCCGAAGAGCACAAGATCTGCGTCTTCCGGATCGTGCAGGAGGCCTTAAACAATGTATCCAGGCACGCGCGGGCAAGCGCGGTGGAGATCAACGTGCTAGCCGGCCGCGACCGTATTTCGGTCATGATCCGGGACGATGGACGTGGATTTCGGACTCCCCGCCCGCAGGGCCTGGGGCTGATCGGCATGCAGGAGCGCGCCGAGAGCCTGGGGGGCACTCTGACGATCAGCTCGGGACCCGGACAGGGCACCACCATCGAAGTAGCCTTGCCGCTGCCGCAGCATGTCATGGCCGGGCGCCCCACTGCCGGGAGCCTGGCTTGATGTGAACCGTGAGAGAAACTGACCCGAATCCCGGCGAACCGGGGCCTGCGGGGCCCGGAGATACGCCCGCAAGCGCCCCGGCCCAATCCGGCCAGGACCGGTCGGACGCCTTCAAAGCCTGGCTCCGGCGGTACCGCCAGCGGCTCGAAGAAGTCTGCCACGAAGATCGCGGCAAGGCCGGCGCGCCGGAAAAGAAAGGAAAATCATGACACCGCGTATTTCGATACGACCGCACGTTTCCATCCGTAAAATCACCGACCCCGAGGAGGCCTCCGCCGCCATCAACGCGGACACCGACCAGCATTTGCAGGATATCCGGCAACGCGCCTTCGATTACTTTCAGCGGCGCGGCCAGACGGTGGGCAACGATTGGGAAGACTGGCTGCGCGCCGAACGCGAGCTGCTCTGGAAACCGCCCGCCGAGATGTTCGAGAATGGCCGCGCCATCGTGCTGCGGGTGGCGGTTCCAGGCTTCGATCCGAGGTTCATCCAGGTCACCGCGAGTCCCCACCTGCTGCTGATCGAGGGATGCGAAACGCATTACCACCAGGGCCTGGAATCCCGGCTGCACTTCTGCGAATTCGGCCAGCACCTTTTCCGCGTCTTCGATCTGCCGGCGCGGATCGATCCGAATGCCGTTTCGGCCTCGGTGGACAAAGGCATTCTGGAGGTTGTGGCGGGCATCGCGCGACGGCGCAAAGCGGACCCGGAAGCCGAAGCGCAGTGCGCGCCGGATCAGGCGCCGGCCGGCGGAATCCACGTAGCCGGCGAGTGAGGTAGCTGCGCCCGGCGCCCCCGCGGACGTGATGCCGCCGGGTGAACTTGGATCACGCCCCCACGCGCTCGCGGACGTGGCCGCCAGGCTGAAGAGCGCGGCCGGCGTAGTTTCGCCCTGATCCATTCGTTGCGCCCCTGCACGAACTTCGGGCCGCAGGCCGTCTGGCGCCGCCACAACCTGCCAGGACACGGCCCTTCACGCCCCCACGCGCTCGCGGACATTGAACTCCAGCTTCCAGCGGCGGCCGTCGCGAGCCACGCACCAGAGCTGCAGCACGCCGGTTTCGGTGACCACGGTTTCAAAGGATACCGGCACGACTTCGGCGGATGCCTCGGCGCCGGCGAAGCTGACTTCCATGGGCGAGAGTTCCGCCAGCTCTTCGCCGATGTCTTCGATCAAATCGCCGGGCTGGTCGTTTTTGCGCGCGGCCGAGGTGAAGAACCGGAACTCCGCCGGCTGCCCCACAATCAAGCCGAATTCGCGGCCGGGGATGCGCACCTGGGTGCCTTCCTCCATCCCGAACGCCACCACCGTGAGCGCCTTGAGCGGCGCGGGGAAGCCCGGAATCGAGGGCATGGAGCTTTCCACCCCCACGTAGTAGGTGCGCGGCACGCCGCCGCGGATGCGGACGCCGCGGCCGTGGCGCGTCAGGCCGTAATACGCGGCGCCGCGCGAAACCGCGTGCATCAGGTCTTCGCCCGCCAGCGGCGCGACGGGCGGCAAACCCTCCGCCGCCAGCCAGGAATCCAGCGTGGCGAGGATCCGTTCGCGCACCATGGCGGCCGTCAGCACTCCGCCGTTGAACAGGACGTGCGTGGGACAGGCCAGCCCGCTCGGCCCGCGGCGCACCGAACCATGCTCGGCGGTGGCCGCCTGCTGGCGCAGGAAACGGGCCATGTGGCGGGTGATGGCGGCATCGGCGGCGTAGGGCAATCCCAGCTCCTGCAAGCCCACGCGGCGCTGCGCGGCGGGCAGGTCGCCGCTGCCCACGGCGGGCAGAAACCCGTCGCCCAGCACCTGCTCGATATCCTCGCGCAGCAACTTGGCCTTGACGGTCCCGCCGACCAGTCCCGAGCCGCGGCCCAGAATCGTGACCGGCTGGTCTTTGTCCTTCGAAGCGGGATCCAGCAGATGCTCCTTGGCCACCCGGCAGTTGGCCCACAGCGCCTGGTGCTGCCGGGCGTCCAGGCGGGTGCCCTTTTCGGCCAGGCGGCGCGCCACCACTCCCGCCAGCGCCAGGTCGATATTGTCGCCGCCCAGCAGAATATGCTCCCCTACCGCCACGCGGTTCAGGGACAGCTCGCCGGCCGATTCGGTGACCGCGATGAGCGTGAAATCGGTGGTGCCGCCGCCGATATCCACCACCAGGATCAGGTCGCCCACCCGCACGCGGTCGCGCCAGTCGGGGTGCCGCTCGATCCAGGCGTAGAAGGCCGCCTGCGGCTCTTCGAGCAGGGTGATGTCCTGGTAGCCGGCCTGCCGCGCGGCTTCCAGGGTGAGCTCGCGGGCCACCGCGTCGAACGACGCCGGAACCGTCACCAGCACCTGCTGCTGGGCGAAGGGGGCATCCGGCAGGTTGGAATCCCAGGCCTGTCGAAGGTGCTCCAGGTAGCGCCGGCTGGCTTCCACCGGCGAGATTTTTTCGACGCCCTCGGGCGCGCGGAAGGGCAGCAGGGCGGAGGTGCGGTCCACCCCCGAATGAGACAGCCACGACTTGGCCGAGCTTACCAGCCGCCCGGCATTTTCCACCCCGCGCTTCTGCGCCAGGCGCCCGACCACGAATTCGCGGCCGGCATCCCACGGCAACCCCAGCGATCCGGCCGGAAAATCGCTCGCGCCGGGCAGATAGAGGAACGACGGCAGCAGGTCTTCGGCGCGCGTTTCGCCGGGATTGACGAGCTGCGGAATGGGGGATAGCTGCACGTTGGCGGGAGCGAACGGATCGGCGCCGGGCTGGATCTCGGCGTAGGCCAGCGCACAATTGGTGGTTCCCAGATCGATTCCGATGGCGTATTTTGGCGGCAACGTTTTCTACTCGATTTCAATTTCGGCCGGAGCGATGATGCTGGCGTCCTGGCGCGGGGCCGGCGTGGGAAGGTCGATCTTCGCGGCCCGCCAGCCCTTGTGGCGCAGCAGGCCCCCGGCCGGCGGCTTGGCGGGCACATTGCCCACAAACTTGACCACCCCCGGATCGCTGGACGGCGCTTTGGCGAAGGTGCCTTCCACGCCATCGATCACCGGCTCCAGGGTGACGTAGCGGGCCACCGAATCGCGGCACTGGTCGTGAAGTTCGCGCACCGCCGCGCCGATCTGGTCGTCGGCATAACCGGAGATGTCCTCCATCAGGAAATCCAGCAGGCGCGCGTCGCGCTGCAGGATGGCCAGAATCTGCAGCGCGCCATCGGAAGGACGGGCGGCGGGCGGAGGCGCAGCGGCCGGCGCGGCGGCAGGCTTAGCGGCGGTGGGCTTCGCGGGCGCGGCATCCCGCGGCGACAGCTTCAGCGCCGCCAGGGTCTCCCTGGAGAGCGCCCCCTGAAACAGCAGGTTGAAAAAACAGCGGAATGCAAGAACGATTCGACTCAAACGCTTGGCTCCAAGTATTCAGGATAGCGAAAAGGCGTGGGGCGAAAAGGACGCGGGGATTCGCCGGAGGCGGAACGCCGCGTCTCGCACTGCTGCCATAGCCACAAAGAGCCACGCCACGGATAGAGTGTACGGAGTTGAACGGACGAGGCGGGAGCTTCTGGAACTCTTCGGGTTGCGTCACGCAAAAAAGGGTGCACTCAGATTTCGGGCCGCCATGCGTATCCTCATCGTAAGTACTCCTCGTTCGGGCAACACCTGGTTCCGCCGGTTATTGAGCGGAGCGCTGGACCTGCCGGACTTTGCCGTTCATCGCCCGGGCGATCTGAGTTGGGACGACCTGCCCCCGAGGTGCATCGTGCAGATGCACTGGAGACCCAGACCCGATGTTCTGAATCTATGCCGCGATTTCGGGTTCCGGCCGGTCTTGGTGGTTCGGCATCCCTTGGATGTCCTGATCTCCATCTTGCATTTCTGCTCGTTCGAACCGGCGACTCGACAGTGGCTCAACAGCGAGGCTGGAAATGAGGACTCGATTTATCGCAAGCACCCGGCGGATCCTGCTTTCGCCGCCTATGCTTCGAGTGCTCGTGCAGCGGCGTTGCTCTCGGTGTCCGCGGAATGGATGCAGCATGGCATTCCCTATGTTCGATTCGAGGACCTGGTCGACGCAACGGAGACCGAGCTGGCGGCCTTCCTGCGGCAACTGCCGGCGAAGCCGGTTTGCCGGCTGGCCGGAGTCGTAGAGGCGCACACGCTGCAGAAGAGCCGGACCACGGCGAGGAACCAGCACTTCTGGAGAGGGCAGCCGGGGATCTGGAAGGAACTGATCGGAAGGGATCTGGCCGGCCGCATTCAGGTGGCTCACGCCAACGTTTTTATATCGCTCGGGTATGGCATTGAGGGCGCCTCGAATCGGACGCCGGAGGAAATTCTCAGCTTCTGGAACAGCGTAGCTGCGTCTGGAACCAGCGTGGCTGCCTATGGAGATGGCCCATAATTCGAGGGGAGACAGCGCACACAACCAAGCCCGATGCGGCGCCAGGGAGGAGGCGCCGCATCGGGCCGGATCGATCCTTGGGAGTCCAGCCATGGGCCGTCAATCCGCCTTGGTCAGACCCAGGGTGACCACCGCCATGCGCTCCGTGGCCGCCCCGGACGGCTTGTGGACCGGGAATTCGTACGCCTGAATGTCGCTGCCGTTCCACAAACCGGACAGCGAGCACGCGCTGCCCAGGCACTCGAAAGTAATCTTGGGAGTGCGGTCCTTGAACCAGGCCCTGGGCACGTCGGAACCCGCGCCCGGAACCAGCAGCGCCACAATCCCATGAGCACGGTTTTCGATCGTTACCACCCGTTGGCTGCCGCCGTTCATGGCTAGCCGGAGATCGTAGGTCCCGGGCGCCAACTGCTTCCCGGCGGCCTTGAAGGCCATGGGGATGTCGGCTTTGTAGGTCTGTGCCGAAGCGCTTACAGCAGCCGCCGCCAGGGCAGCCACCACGAATAGCGAATGCATCGTCAAGTTCTTCATCGTCTTACCCTCCTGCGGGCGGCCCTTCAGGCTCCCGACTTATGGGGCCTGGTGATGCATGCCTAGCGCCAATTCGTAAGTTATTGTAAGGCCAGCAATTCGACGATTTCCGCGGGCCGTGGATGAACCGCGCGGTTCAGCCCCGCGAACCGGCCGGTTTATGGGGCCCGCGAACTGCTAAACTGTCACTGCCATGCCGCTGGAACCCTCCATGCCGCCGCCCGAAACTACCCTGTTGCAGGCGTGCGCGCTGCTGTTCCTGTTTGGGGCCCTGGCGCGCACGCGGGACGAGGCGCAGCGGATTATCTGG
>JASHSS010000350.1 GCA_030038565.1 Bryobacteraceae bacterium | reverse complement strand
AGGGCGGTGAGCCCCTTTGAAGCCGGGTGAAGCCACCCGGGATGTGCGGGAGGAGGGGAAACCGGCGGGCAGCCTTCCAAAGAGATAACACGCTCGGCACTACCCGTCAAGGACGCGGTTCGCTAGCGTGAAGTAACCGCCGAGGCTCTCTCCGACTGGCGACCGGCTCCCGCGGGGACGGTAACGGTGGGCGCACGAACCGATGCTCGACAAAGCCTTTAGGGTTCGCAGCCAGCCGGCTTTCGAACCTGTTCACCCGCTCCTTACTCGTGCCGCAGAGCCGCCAGCGGATCGATTCGGGACGCTCGCCTTGCGGGCGCATAGCCAGCGAGAATCGCGGCGCTCACGAGAACGGCGGCGGCCAGCGCCAGGGTTCGCGGATCGTTGGGCTGGGTCTCGAACAGAAACGACTTGACCAGCCGGGACGCGCTCAACGCGGCGGGCACGCTGATCGCGAGTCCCACCGCCGCCAGCAGCAGAACGCGGCGCAGAACCATCCATACCACGGCGCCGCGTTGCGCGCCCAGAGCCATACGGAGTCCAATCTCGCTGACCTGCCGCGCGACGCTGTACGACATCGTTCCGTAGAGCCCCACGCACGCCGTCAGGAGAGCGAGAATCGCGAAAACCGTGCATAGTTTCGCGAAGGTGAGTTCCCGGCTGATCGTGCGGTCGATTTCCGCAGCCTGCGTGACCACGTTGGTAACGGGTATGCGTGAATCCGCCTCCCGCACGATCTCGTACACACTCTTGACATACCCCAGCGGATCACCCGCGGTGCGCAGGGCGTAGGTCACCCGGTCCGAGGAAAACTGGCTGACCGCTACGAACACGGTCATGGCGTTCTCCTCTTCATTTTTCAGACCACCGTACCGCACGTTGCCGGACACGCCGACGATTTCGAGATCGCGCTTCTCTTCCGGGAGCGTGATGCTCCTACCCACCGGATTCTGGTGCTCGAAGTAAGTGCGCGCCAGTTCCTCGCTGATCACGGCAACCGGCCTGGATCCCGGCTGGTCACGGCCGTCAATCTCACGCCCGGCCAGAATCGGAATCTGCATGGTGGTGAGGAAACGCGGTCCCACGGCCAGTGCGCGCGCGTCTTCCATAGTAACGGCGCCGATCTCCATGGTCCCGCTGATTGCCGACCTGACGAGGCCGGCGTCGATGATCGAGGATTGCGAAAGCGTCGCGCTGCTCACTCCGGGAATCGATTCGAGCCGTTTGCGCAGGTCGGCGTAAAAGGTCGTGATCTCCGGGTCGCGATGCCCGGCCTGGCGCGCATTCAGCGAGAACAGAAGGATGTTCTCGCGAGCGTATCCCAGTTGTACGGAGTGCAGGTTGTTGAGTGTCCGGACAAACAGACCAGCGGCGACCAGGATGAGAAAAGAGATTGCGATTTGGGCGACCACCAGCACGTGCTGCGCGCGGCGGCGGGATCCGTCCCCGCGTCCATTCTTTAGCGCGGGCATGACGTCCGGGCGCGTCGCCTGAATGGCTGGAGCGAGGCCAAATAGCAGGCCGCAAACCACCGAGAGCGCCGCCGTCGCGCCCAGCACGTGCCAGTTCAATTCCGGGCGCAGCGTAAGGTTCCGCGGCCCGCCAGAGAGCAGAAGCGTCAGCGATCGCATTCCCCAGATGGCAAACAAGACCCCCAATGCCCCGCCCAGCGACGCCAGCATGACACTCTCGGTAAGCAACTGCCGCGCGACGCGCAAGCGTCCCGCTCCCAGGCTGAGCCGGACCGCCATTTCGCGGCGTCGCGCGGCGGCCCTTGCCAGCAGCAGATTGGCGATGTTGGCGCAGGCGATCGCCAGGATCAATCCCACCATCGTCAAGAGCACGTAGAGCGGCTTGGAATACTGGCGGCGCAAAGTGCCCAGACCGGCGGCGCCGGGATTCAGTATCAGCGCGGGCAGCTTGGCGCGCTCACCGTCGGTCGTCGCCGTGGCGGCAACCCATTCATGGAAACGAGGAGCCAGCGCTGCCTGCGCCTGGGCCATGCTTACGCCAGGACGGAGACGGCCCATCATTTCGAGCCAGTAGAAGTTTCCGTCGGGATACAGACGAGCCGCGCGGGCGCCGTCCACGAGCAGATTCGCGTGCAACGGAAGGTAGAGGTCCGGCGCCGCCGCGGGATCGACTCCGAAGAATTCCGGCGGCGCCACGCCGATCACCGTGAAAGGCACGTTATCAACGAGAACCGGTTGTCCGATCGCATTGGGGGGTCCTCCGAAGCGATTTTGGCTGGTGGTAAAACTGATCACGGCGACCGGCGCCGCTCCTGGACGGTCGTCTTCGGAGTCGATCAGGCGTCCCGCGGCCGGCGACACAGCCAGGCCGCGAAAATACTCGCCGGTGACGTACTCCGTGGTGGCGTTGGTGGCCTGCCCGCGGATGGCCAAGGTCTTGTTGCGTCCGTTGCAGTATCCGAACAGTGTCGAAAAGACGGGATTCTCCTCGCGCAGCGTCTCGAACGCGCGGTACGGGAAGATGCCGAGGACCATGGCGCCTTTTTCGCCCGGCCACGCCAGGCCCTGTAACCCGTGCATGACGTGGACGGGCTCCTTGCCGCCGTCCTGTGGCGGTCGGCTATGCCAATTCAAGACCACCAGCGACTCGGGATCGGCCACGGGCAAGGAGCGCAACAGAATCGAATCCATGAAGCTGAAGATCGCAGTATTCGCTCCGATGCCGAGCGCCAGCGACAAGACCGCCAGGGTGCTGAAGGCCTTGTTGGCGGCCATGGTGCGACAGCCATAGCGGATATCCTGGCCCAGTTCCGATAAAAACCGTGTCATCCAAATCTCCCGTGACTCTTCCTGCTTCAGTCCGACGTTCCCAAATCGCCGGCGCGCTTCCGCCCGGGCGCGTTCCGCCGTCATACCGTCCGCTTCGAGTTCGGCGGCTCTTTCCGCAAGGTGGAGTTCCATCTCCTCATCGAGCGCCTCGCTGCGCCTGGCGCTCCCCATCCAATACCTCAGCCGTCGTAACAACATGTCCGTCAGTCCGCTCCCATCACCCGCGCGATTGCCAGCGTGAGCCTGGCGTACTTGCGGGCTTCCGCGGCCAGCTGTTTGCGGCCGGCCGCCGTGATTTTATAGATCCTCGCCCGCCGATTATTGGACGTCACGCCCCAGACACCGTCGATCCAGCCGTTCAGCTCCAGCCGCTGGAGAGCGGGGTACAGCGAGCCCTCTTCGACGAGGAGCTCATTGTCGGACGATTGCTGAATGAACTGGACTATGCCATATCCATGGAGATCGCGCCGCGACAGCGTTCGCAGAATCAACATGTCCAGCGAACCGGGCAACGAATCGTTTTTGTGCGCCTTGCGTCCCATACCAAGAATTCTTAGCTTACGCCTGCGAGACTCCGCGAGTCAAGTCCAGATTGGCGCGGCTGGCGTGGCGTCTTCGAAGTGATCGCGTACAGCGCCGGCGATTTCACGCCGGAGTTCATCGCGGCGGCCGCGGAGGCGCGCGCGGAAGTCTACGGGGACCGCATGGGCAACGGGGATGACGTGAGGGCGCCTATCGGCGAGCGACGGCGGCGCGGACGAAATTTAAAGCGACCGGCCGCCTGAATATCGACGCGTCCCATGAGCGCGCCGCGAGCCGGGAGCCTCTAGCGCTGGATCCTGGGACAGCCGGTAACCGAGCAATTCTCCAGATAACCGGTTAAGGTCATGCGCTGAGGGGAGCTTATGGCGGGAAAGCTTCCCGTGACGGATGCGAAGATGCTCCCG
>JASHSS010000349.1 GCA_030038565.1 Bryobacteraceae bacterium | reverse complement strand
AGGATCCAGTCGCCCAGAGGGATTTCGAAGGGCTGTTCCACCCTCGATCGGAACTCAGCGTGCGGCCATGGGTCGTGCTCCAGAAAGGCGCCCAGGTGGTCCAGCATTTCATTGCGCGCGCGCTCGGTTTGGAAGCTCAGCGGGATGCGTTTCGTCTCGCGGTGTTCGGCGAAGATGCGATCGAACAGCGGCTCCATCTCCTGCGGTTGCCGGAACCATTCCGCCAACGCCTGGTGGACGATCTCCCCCTGGGTCAGGAAATCCAGGCGCTTGTCGGGGCGCGGCGGCGGAGGCTTCAGACGCAGCGTGCGGACCGCGAAGTGCTGAAACGGGCACTGCAGGAACGATTCCAGCCGGCTGGGAGAAACCTTGGCCGTGCGGCGGCGCAGAATCTCCGCGAGCGGCGCCGCCTGAATGGCCGCGGGCGCGGGCGGCGGGAGCGAGATGCGCGCCGCCGGCCGCACCGCGCGCGCGATTTCTTCCGGCTCCGCCCAATCGTCCAAGTAGAGCGACCGCACATTGCGATCGCCGCGCTGATCGAATTCCGGATACGAGACCGTCACCAGCAGGGTGGCCCGGCTGACCGCGGAATCGAACAGGGCGCGCTCGTCGCGCTCGAAATCGGCCGCCGTGCGCACGCCAATCCCGGTCGCATTCAACTGCCGCCGCGCCTCGTCCGGGAAGAACACGTTTTGCGGCGGGGCCTGCGGGAAGCCTTTCTCCACCATTCCGCACACGAACACCACCGGCAGCACCCATTGGCGCGCCTCGGGAGCGCTGAGCACGTGGACCACGTTGCGCCGCCCATCTTCGAGCCGCAGCGGCTTCAGGCGCAGCACCGATTTCACGGCGCGCCAGAAAGCCTCCAGCGGCATGGCGCCTCCGCCTTCGAGCGCCGTGGCGGCTTCCCCGAGCGCCTGGCCGAATAGATCCAGCGCCTGCGCCTGGCTGCGCCACGCGAGCGCCGCGGCGTGCAAACCCGCACCGCCCCACCCCTCGACCTCCGGGCGGAACAGCCCGCGGAGCGATCCGAGGCGCGCCACCCACTCATTCGGCGGCAGCGCGAGCGCGGTCCACTCTTCCAGCGCCCCGAGCGCATCGAACCGGCTGAGCAGGCCGCGGTCGCCGCCCGCCAGCGCCCGAAGCGCCTCAAGCCCGCGATTGGGGATCTGCTTACGGACCTCGAAATCCATGCGGTCGAGAGCATGGGAATCGGCCAGCCGCGCATCCAGGCGCAACACCGCCATGGTCTGGTGATGATCCCAACCGCCCGCCAGCGTGTCCATCGCGCCGGAGAGGAAGCGGGTCACCGCGTGCTCCTCCAGGTTCTGGTCGAAATAAAATCGCGCCGGAATGCCGAAGCGCTCCAAGGTGGTGCGCAGGAGCGGCACATAGGCGTCCGCCGCCCGCACCACGATTCCGATTTCCCGGAACGGACGCCCGGCCGCGGCCTGCTCCAGGATGCGCCGAGCGATCTCCTCGGCTTCACGTTCGATGGAGGGCGCCCGCACCACCGCGCGCACCGGCGCCGGACGCACGCGCGCCAGGCGCTCCTCCCGAAAGCCCAGGGCCAACAGGCGCGGCTCGGCCGATTCGAAGGTGAGCGCCACCTCGGCATGGCGGCCGAGCGCCGCGATGACCCGCAATTCCGGTTCGGGCAGGGCGTGAAATCCATCCAGCCAGAGGGACCGGACGCTGCCGGTGCCTTCCGCCGCGATGCGCGCCGCGGCCCTTTCCAACCGCTCGGCCCGCAGCGCCAGGCCGCGGCGCTCGAGTTCGCTCTCGGTGGCCTGGTAGACCGCCAGAAATGCCGCGCCCAGGGGCGTATCGGGCAGCGCGTCGGCCAACCTCGCGGCATCGCATCCGGCCGACGAGAAATCCGCCACAGTGCTCGCCAGCGCGGCGCAGAACCCCGGCAACTGTGCCACCCGGGCAAACTCCGGACGCGCCATACGCCGCGCCACCTCTTCCACCACCAGGTAGAGGACCTCGCTGGAGACTTCGGGGATTCCGCCGGCCCATTCCTGGATGAATCCGTGCAGCGTCTGGACCATGCGCGCGCGAAACACCAGCCCTTCGCGCGCCAACCGGTTCCGCAGGTGCTGCGCCATGGTGGCGGTGGGAGTCAACAGGCGAACGCCCTCATCCCCGGCGCGGATCGCTTCCCGCACGCGATCGAGACACAACGCGGTCTTCCCGGACCCCGCGGGGCCCGTCAGCAAGCGCATTGCACTCAGTGTAACGCAGGCAAAGAAAAAGCGAAATAGGGCTGCGCGGCGTCACCACCACGCGCCGAGGAGCCGCGGCGGCCTTCAGTCCTCCGGGATAGCGAAGCGGTCGCCCGTGTCCGCCACCCACTGCTTCAGCCGCGCGATCAGCTTTTTCCGCTCGGGACGGTAGCGGTTCAACTGCGCGAGGTTGATCTCCTCGTAGGGATCGTCGTTCAGGTTGAATTGCAGCCACGAGCGGTTTTCGAAACACACGTACTTCCAGCCGTCGCGCGTCACCAGTCCGCGGTACGGCGTATTGGGGGTATCGAGCTGATCGGGCGGCACGACGCACTGGAGGAAGGCCGAGTCCGGCTCCGCTCCGGCGGCGGGCTTGGCGATGCGGTGATGCGAAAGATCGGTTCCCTCCATCCAGTCCGGCTTGGCGATGCCGCATAAGCCCAGGGTGGTGGGCGCGATATCCACGTGGTTCGAGACCACCGGCAGCCGCCCGGTCACCCACGGCTGGTAGCGCGGCTGCGCGCCGGAAATGATGTAGGGCGTGCGAATGGATTCTTCAAACGGACAGATCTTCCGCAACATGCCGTGGGAGCCGTGCATATCGCCGTGGTCGGCGAAAAAGAAGATGTGAGTGTCGGCCAGCAGACCGGTCTGCTCCAGGGTCTGGACGACGCGGCCGTAATTCCAGTCGAGATTTTCGATCATGGCGTAGTAGCCCGCCAGGTCTCGGCGCACCTGCTGTTCCAGCCTGGGAACGTGGGCCACGTCGGGGCGCAGGTCGAGGCGCTCGGGATTGTAGTTGGCCATGAATCCCTCGGGCGCTACGTAGGGATCGTGCGGCGGCTGCACGCTCATCACCGCAAAGAACGGCTTGGCCGCGGCGCCGTTCTTGCGCTCGGCGGCGCGGTCCTTCACATAGCCGATCAGCAGGTTGGCCAGTTCGTCGGTTTCATAACCCGGCAGGCGATAATGAAACGCGCTGAATCCCGCGCCGCCGTGGACCCAGCAATCCCACTGGCTGTTGTTGTTTTCGTAGCCCGTCCAGGTCTGGAATCCGCCGCGCCGCGCCGGGTCGGTGATGAAAAAGGCGGCCCGGCCGTCTTTCTCGTGAAACCCTCCCAGGTGCCATTTGCCGAAATAGGCCGTCTGGTAACCGTTGGCGTTGAATACGTCGGCGATGGTCTTCTGCCCTTCCGGCAGCGGGTATTCGTGGCCCGGAACGCAATGATGCGGGTAGCGGCTGGTGAGCATCGACCCGCGAAAAGGGCAGCACAGCGGGAAGCCCGACACATGGTTGGTGAAGGTGACGCCGTTGACCGCGGCGCGATCCAGGTTGGGCGTGCGGGCATTGGGGTCGCCATTGGACGCCAGCGCCTGCGCGCGGAACTGATCACCCAGAATCCACAGCACGTTCGGCCGCGGATTGGGGGACGGCTCGGCCACGTGGCGCCCGGCAGGCTGCGCGGTCTGCCGCGCCGCAATCTGCACCGCGCCGGCTGTTCCGAGCGACGCGGCTTCGAGAAACGATCGGCGGTTCATGCTCCCGCTTCCCCATCCATGATAGTGGAGGCGGAGCGGCGATGGCGGAAACCGGGCGGCTCGGGACCGCGTTCGTGGCCGGGCCCCTCCGGGACGGCCGTCAGGCGCCTACGGCGAACGCGGGCTTTAACGGCTGGCGGAAATATCGCGGGGCATGGAAAGGCTGGAACCGGTAGCCGATTCCGAAGATGGTTTCGATGTACTGGTCCGCGTAGCCGCCCAACTTCCGGCGCAACCGGCGTACGTGAACGTCCAGCGTGCGCGTCCGAATTTCCGCGCCGTAACCCCAGACCCTCTGCAACAGGACATCGCGCGGAATGATCTGGCCGGCATGCTGCACCAACAGCGCCAGCAAGTCGTACTCCTTGCGGGTCAGAACGATACGTGTGGCATCCAGCTCCGCAACCTGGCGGTCAAAATCGATCGTCAGGTGTTCATCGCGATAGGCCGGCACAGCATTGGCGACCGGAAGCAACCCCATGAACCCCTCCTCAGTGATCGAACCCCTGAAGCTAATCCTACGGGGCAGTTCACAAAAGGTCATCGGGGAGTTGTAAAAAAATTGTAAAAAGCAGGGGCTGTGTCGGGTCCGGGTCCCAACATCGGGCCGAACGCGCCGGGTCCGCACTCCCCGCCTGCCGGGCCGGGCCGGCGCCTTCAGATAGAATGCGGGAATGCTCTCCGGACGCGAGTCGCGAATTCTGGCCTTGCTGGTGATCTCCGGCTTCCTGAACTACGTAGACCGCGCCAATCTCTCGGTGGGCCTCACCAATATTCAGGGGGAGATGCACCTTTCGCCCTATCAACTGGGCCTGCTGCAATCGGCCTTTTTCTGGACTTACGCGGCCTTCCAGCTCTCGTCCATCTCCGGGTGGCTGGTGGACCGCTTCAACGTCTGCTGGGTGCTGGCGGCGGGCTTCTTCCTGTGGTCGGGAGCCACTGCGGTGACCGCCCTGGTACACGTGTTCGCCGTGATGTTCTCCCTCCGGCTGATCCTCGGAATGGGCGAAAGCGTGGCTTATCCCTCCTACTCGCGCATCCTGGCCAACAATTTTCCGGAGCACCACCGCGGGCTCGCCAACGCTCTGATCGATGCGGGGACCAAGGCCGGCCCCGCGATGGGCACCCTGCTGGGCGGGTTGCTGATCGCCAGTTTCGGCTGGCGGCCCTTCTTCCTGGTGCTGGGGATCGCCAGCCTGCTGTGGCTGGGCCCCTGGGTTCTGTGGATGCCGCGGGCGCGGGGATTGGAAGCCCGTCAGGATCCGGCCGCGGTGCCCCCGGTGGCTGCCCTGCTGGCCCTGCGGCCCGTGTGGTTCACGTCGGTGGGGCTGTTCTGCTCGAATTACTTCTGGTATTTTCTGATCACCTGGCTGCCTTACTACCTGGAAGAAGAGCGCCACTTTGGTAAGAGGAAAATGGCCGTTTACGGCTCGCTGTCGTTTCTGGCGGTGGCTGTTTCCAGCGTGTTCAGCGGCTGGCTCTCGGACCACTGGATCGCCCGCGGAGGAACACCCACGCGCGTTCGCAAGACCTTCGCGGGAGTGGGGCTGTGCTTCTCCACCATCATTCTTCCAGTAGCCCTGGCGCACAGCGCCGAGCTGGCGATGGCGCTATTGTTGCTGGCCTGCGTTTCGTTCGGCGTCTACACCTCGAATGTCTATGCCATCACCCAGACGCTGGCCGGCCCGTGCGCCGCCGGCAAATGGACCAGCCTGCAAAACGGCGCCGCCAACCTGGCGGGGGTAGCCGCTCCGTGGCTCACGGGCTGGCTGGTGGAGACCACCGGCCAGTTCTACCTGGCTTTCGTGCTGGCCGCAGTCATCGTGCTGGCCAGCGCGGGATGCTTCGTACTAGGGGTGGAGAAGGTAGAGCGGGTGCAGTTCGGGTAAGCCGGGGCAGGAGCGTTGACCGGAGGTAAACCGTTGAATTTCATACGCCTACCGGGTTCCCCGGAATGCCGGGCCGGCTCCGTTCAACCCCGTCCGGCACCGTACAACGAATAATTTCAACAGTTTAATGCCAAGCTGTAGGTCCGGCGGCGGGGCCATCCTTATACTTGGCTCAAGCGTACATCCGTAGAGTTTTGCCGGCGGGTGTGCGTGCGCGCCATTCTAGCTGGGTATTGCCGATCGAATCGGTTCGGGAGGAGTTCTAAGAGATGCACAAGCCGATTAAGTATGTCGAGAAAGCTGTAACGTATGCCGCGGGTGCGGCTTGGGCGGTCTTCGATAAGCTCAATCAGATTCATCAGAATCCGGGATTCGTCCCCAAATGGTCGGATAAGCCGCTTTTGAAGTCCTGGGAGAAAGTCAAGCCGCCGCTGGGCTGGCCCCGGCAGACCGATTCGCTGTGTCCCCGCTGCGTGCCCGAGATCCGGCAGCAGATCCTGGACGGCAAAACCCCGCTGGAAGTGCTCTATACCGACAAGCCCGGCGAAATCAAGGCCCAGGTGATCGAGCGCGACGGCAAGATCCTGATGGTGAAGGACTGCCCGATCCACGGCCACTTCGAAGACGTGATGGCCATCGACACGGCGTTTTTCAAGCACCTGGAGGACGTATTTCCGGGGCGGGACATCCGCGCCCACAACGACGCCACGCTGCACCGCCACGGCTCCAGCACCATCACCCACGGGCGCGGCTCGGTGCTGACGGTGGACCTGACGAACCGCTGCAACATGATGTGCGATCCGTGTTTTATGGACGCCAACCAGGTGGGCTTCGTCCACGAACTGACCTGGGAAGACATCAAGACCCTTCTGGACAACGCCGTGACGATCAAGCCCAAGCGCCAGATGTCGGTGCAGTTTTCGGGCGGCGAGCCGACCATTTCTCCGTTCTTCCTGGATGCCGTGCGGTATGCCCGCGAGGTGGGCTACACCTCGGTGCAGGCGGCTACCAACGGGATTGAATTCGCCAAGAGCCCGGAATTCTGCAAACAGGCGGCGGATGCCGGACTGCGCTACGCCTATCTGCAGTTCGACGGCATCGGCAACGCGGCCAACTCGCACCGCAAAGTCGGCAACCTGTTCGATGTGAAGCTGCGGGCCATCGAGAACCTGTACTCGAACGGCGTGGACATCATCCCCGTCATCACCATCATCAACGGCATCAACAACGAGCAGGTGGGGCGCATCGTCCAGTTCGCGCTCGACAATCCCAAGAAGATTCCGTTCCTTTCCTTCCAGCCGGTGTCCTTCACCGGCCGCGATGAAGCCGTCACCGACGAGCGGCGGGCGGCCCAGCGCTACACCCTGTCGCACCTGGCGCACGACGTGAAGAACCAGACCGGGCTGGGCCAGCCGGCGCGCGACTGGTTCCCGATTTCGTTCATGTCCACATTCTCCGATTGGAGCGACTTGGTGCATGGGCCGCAAGCGGGATGGGGGCAGTTGAGCTGCGGCTGCCATCCGAACTGCGGCGTAGGCATGGCCGTAATGGTGGATAAGGAGACTAAGGAAAAGGCGCCCGTAACCGCGTTTCTGAATGCCGACCGGCTGGCGCGCGACGTGGCCCGCATCAACGATGCGGCGCGGGGCAAGTGGGCCTCGATCCTGGGCATGGCGCTAGCGGTGGCCCGCAACTACGATCCCTTCCAGGCGCCTTCGCAGTTCAAGCTGTCGGACATGATGAAGAAGTTCGATAAGACCTTCGGCGCCACCGGCAAGAGCTACGGCAACGTAAGCAAAACGCGCACGCGGGAGGATATCGAGCATCGCCGCCGCGACCGCTGGAACTTCCTGTTCGTCGCCGGCATGTGGTTCCAGGATCTGTTCAACTACGATTTCCGCCGCACCGAGCAGTGCATCATCCCGTACGCCACGCAGGAAGGCGAGATTTCGTTCTGCGCCTACAATACGGGCGTCGGCTGGCGCAACATTATCGAGAAGATGCACATGACCGCCACGCTCACCAAGTGGTACGACGAGCACGGGCGGCACGAGATCTTCGCCGGCGGGAAGACCGTGCCGTTGAAGAGCGTGGATCATTCGCTGGTGCTGCGCGAGGAGATCGTCACCAACGAGGTGCAGCACGATCTGGACCGGTTGGGAATCGCCAAGACCGCCCGCGAGGAAAAGATCCGCGCCCGCGACGCCAGGCTGAAGGAGCAACAGGAGCACCAGCGCATGATGAAGCTCTACCGGGAGCACGTGCTGAAAGAGCAGCCCGGTCCGGAACTGGTGCAGATTGCCGGCATGAGCGCGCCCACCGCCCCTGCCGCGCCCAAGCCCGTGGAAGAACGCGAGGAAGTGGGCAGCTTCGGGGACTAATCCAGGACTGAAGCGACATCCATAGGGCCCGCGGCCGGTTAGCCGGGAGCGGCCGGGCGTGCGTGTGATGGGACGCGCAACCCGGCAGGCGATTCGTGGCGCCGGGTGGTGGGGAGGTGTGCGGCAGCCCGTTCACCGCACGGTCCTCCTTGCATTACAACAGGTTACAATGGGGCTGGAGCGGGCCAGGGGAGGGCTGCGGCGGGCCTCGGTAACATTCGCAGCGTCCGCTGCGCCTAGAATGTGTATCCAACATGGCTGCACATTCCTTTCCAAACT
>JASHSS010000348.1 GCA_030038565.1 Bryobacteraceae bacterium | reverse complement strand
ATGACCGAGGTGCTCGGGATGGGCATGTCGATGCACTCGAATTCCCACCTCGGCGTCAGCCTGATGGCCATGACCCACGCCGCCGCGGCTTGTCCCAACCTGACCTATGCCTGCGACACCCACTATCCCTGGCAGACCGCCGCGGATGAAGTGGTGGCGGGAGGCCGCATCGCTTTCGCAAACGGGGCCGTCAGCATTCCCGAAAAGCCCGGCCTGGGGGTGGACCTGGATTACGACCAGATGGCCCGCGGGCGCGAGCGCTACCGCAAGATTCCCTATCGCAAGCGCGATGACGAGGCCGAAATGCGCCAACACGTGGACCCCAACTGGAAGCGCATCCTCCCGCGGTGGTAGAACCGGAATATGCCTGCATCCAGGGAGCGTGAGCGCCGCGGCGAAGAAGACATCATGGCGGCTCAGGAGCGCGCGGCGAACGAAGAGCGAAGCCGTCGCGCCCGTGAGACACTGGAGACGCTGCGCCAGGCCGACATCCAGGCGGCGCGTGCGGCCGCCGGCCTTTGCGTCCAGTGCGGGGGCCGACTGGGAGCCATCGCGCGCGTGCTCGGCATGAAGCGCCACCTGGGTTGCAAGAGCTTCGTGGGGTGATGGTACCCGGCGCGGCGCAAATAGCCCGGATTGTCTGCCGTCCCGCGTATTTCTGGGTCTGGGCGGCCTGGCCGCGGTCCGCCGACGTAAATGCAGTTCCTTCAGGCGTCCACGCGGCGTACAATAGAAATATCCAACCCACCTCCCCGTGGCGGGCGATGTGCGCCCGCGCGGAGGAGCACGCGTAGCAATGTCGTTCGTTCACCTGCACTGCCACACCGATTATTCCCTGCTGGACGGGGCCTGCGATATCGACGACCTGATGAAGATCGCGGTGGCCCAGAAAATGCCCGCCGTGGCCATGACCGACCATGGGAATCTGTTCGGAGCGGTGAAGTTCTATAACGCGGCCAAAGCCGCGGGGGTTCACCCGGTGATCGGCTGCGAGGTGTATGTCTCGCAGCAGGGCCATAAGACGCGCACGGATTCGGACCGCTACAACCACCTGGTGCTTTTGTGCGAGAACCAGGAGGGCTACCGCAACCTCATCAAGCTGGTTTCGACCGGCTACCTGGACGGCTTTTACTACAAACCGCGCATCGATGTGGACCTGCTTTCGCAGCACTCCAAGGGTCTCATCGGACTGTCCGCCTGCCTGCGCGGCCATATCGCCGAGGCCATCCTGTCGGATAAATACGAAGACGCCCGCCGCCTGGCCCACACCTATTCCGATATCCTGGGGCGCAACAACTTTTTCCTGGAAGTGCAGGATCATCACCTGGAGCAGGACAGGCGGCTGACCCCGCAGCTCAACCGGCTGTCTCACGAAACCGGCCTTCCGCTGGTGGCCACCAACGACTCCCACTACCTGCGCCGCGAGGACGCCCGGGCGCACGAAATCCTGCTCTGTATTCAGACCGGCAAGAGCTTCAGCGATCCCAACCGCATGCGCTGGAACACGCCGGATTTCTATTTGAAGTCGCGGCAGGAAATGATGGAGTTGTTCGGGGAGCTGGAGGACGCGCTCGACCGCACCTGGGAGATCGCCCAGCGCTGCCAGGTCAACCTGGAGAAGGTGAAGGAGCCGTTTCCGCGCTTCGACGTGCCGGACGGGCACTCGGCCGACACCTACTTCGAATACGTGGCGCGGCAGGGTTTCGAAAAGCGGCGGCCGCGCCTGGAGGCCATGCGCGCCAAGGGCCTGCTGAAGCACGACCTGGCGGAATACGCCGAGCGCCTGGATCGCGAAATTCAGATGATCCAGAAGATGAAGTTCTCAGGCTATTTCCTGATTGTCTGGGACTTCATCCGCTACGCCCGCGACAAGGGCATTCCGGTGGGACCGGGGCGCGGATCGGCCGCCGGCAGCCTGGTGGGCTACGCCATGGCCATCACCGATATCGACCCGCTGCAGTACGGCCTGCTGTTCGAGCGCTTCCTCAACCCCGAGCGCATCAGCATGCCCGACATCGACGTGGATTTCTGCATGCACCGGCGCGGCGAGGTGATCCAGTACGTCACCGAAAAATACGGCCGGGAGCAGGTGGCCCAGATCATCACCTTCAACACGCTGGGCGCGCGCGCGGCGATTAAGGACGTGGGCCGGGTGCTGGAAATTCCCTTCGCCGACGTGGACCGCATCACCAAGCTGGTGCCCAACGTCCTGAACATTTCGCTTACCGACGCCATGGCCCAGGAGCCGGGCTTCGGCGAGTTGTCCAAAAAGGACCCCAAGGTAGCCGACCTGCTGCAAGTGGCGCTGCGCCTGGAGGGCCTGGCGCGCAACTGCTCGGTGCATGCCGCGGGGGTGGTGATTTCGCCCCAGCCGCTCAAGGAACTGGTCCCCCTCTACCGCACCAACCGCGAGGAAATTGTGACCCAGTTCGACATGAGCGGACTGGAGAAGCTCTCGCTGTTGAAGATGGATTTCCTGGGGCTCACCACGCTCACCCTCATCCAGGACGCCCAGCGCATGATCCAGAAGCGCCACGGCGTTGACCTGGTGCCGGAAGATCTGCCCATGGACGACAAGGCCACTTACGAGATTTTCTCGAAAGGCCTCACCAGCGGGGTGTTCCAGTTCGAATCGGACGGCATGTGCGACATCCTGCGGCGCTACCAGCCGAGCCGCCTGGAGGACCTCACGGCGCTCAACGCGCTCTACCGCCCCGGCCCCATCCAGGGCGGCATGGTGGACGATTTCATCGAGCGCAAATGGGGCCGCCGAGCGGTGCAGTACGACCTGCCCGAGTTGAAGGAACTGCTGGAAGAGACCTACGGCGTGATCGTGTACCAGGAGCAGGTGATGCAGATCTCCAATCGCGTGGCGGGTTACTCGCTGGGCGATGCCGATCTGCTGCGCCGCGCCATGGGCAAGAAAAAGCCCGAGGAGATGGCCAAGCAGCGCGACCGCTTCATCAAGGGAGCGGTGGAGCGCGGCTTCCCGCAGAAGAAGGTCGAGAAGATTTTCGACCTGATGGAGCAGTTCGCCGGCTACGGCTTCAACAAGTCGCACTCGGCGGCGTACGCCTACCTGGCATTTGTGACGGCCTATTTGAAGGCCCACTATCCGGTGGATTTCATGGCCGCGCTGCTCACGGCGGAAACCGGGAACACCGCCAAGGTGGTGAAGTACATCAACGAGTGCACCCAGATGGGTATCACGGTTCTGCCTCCGGACGTGAATGCCAGCGAGCTCGACTTCACTCCCGACAGCAGCGTCTCAGGCCTCGCCATCCGCTTCGGATTGGGCGCGGTGAAGAACCTGGGGAAATCGGCCGTGGAGGCCATCCTGCGCGCGCGCCAGGAAGTGGGCCGCTTCCAGACCCTCCACCAGTTCTGCGAAAAGGTGGACATGGGGGCGGTGAACCGGCGCATGATCGAAAGCCTCATCCGCGCCGGCGCCATGGATTCGCTGGAGGGCGGGCGGGCCCAGAAATTCGCCGCCGTGGAAGGCGCCATGGAGGCCGGGCAGCGCGCCTGGCGCGACCGCGAAAGCGGGCAGGTGGGCCTGTTCGGCGACCTGATTGCCGACGAGCCGCACTCCGCTCCTCTGCCCAACGTGCCGGAGTGGAGCGATAAGGAAAAGCTGGCCGCCGAAAAAGACATGCTGGGATTCTGGGTGACCGGGCATCCCCTGGACCGCTATGCCGATAAAGTTTCGGAGCTGGCCACGCACCACAGCGGCAGCCTGGAGGGTTTGCCGAAGAACACGGAAGTGAAGCTCTGCGGCGTGCTCACCGGCATCACCCGCAAGCGCAACAAGGAAGGCAAGCCGTGGGCCGCCATGACCATTGAGGACCGCCACGGCAGCGTGGAAGGCATGGTCTTCGCCAGTTCCTTCGAGCGGCTGGCGCCGCAGGTGGTGGAGGACCAGGCGGTTCTGCTGACCGGCCTGGTGCTGCCCGAGGAGAACGCCGCGCCCAAGATTTCGGTGCAGGATATCGTGGCGCTGGACAATGCCCGCATCGATTTGCCGAGCGTCATCTCGATTCGCATCTGGCTCGGCCGCAACGGCGGCGCCGACCGCGCCGGCGATCTCGACCGCCTGTTTCGCAGCAAGCCCGGCGACACCCAGGTGCGCCTGCGCCTGGAAGCCCCGCGGGATTTCTCGGTGCTGCTGGACGTGCCCGCGAAGGTGCGGCCGGACAAGCAGTTCCGGTCGCAGGTGGAGGCCATCTGCGGGCCGGAAGCGATTGAGCGGGTGGCGGGGTAACACGTCCTTTTCCGCCGGCTTGCGGGCGGCAGCCCATCGGGCGCGGTATATTCGAGATCTACGCGATGGTCTGGAGCCACGGAGTACACGCTTGCCGAAAGCGCTCGTGGGCGGGCTTTCGGAAGTATCTTTGCGCGTTGCTTGAGGCGTGCCTCGAACGGGATAGCCGCTATCTCGTCGTGAATCGCAGCGGACCGGTCCGCTACGTTCAGTTTCAATCCCCGGGCGGGGGCGATTTGCTCGGAGAAGCGGTCAGCAATGACTATCTCACCGGGGACGAGTTAATGAGCGCGGCAACCCTCCGCCGGCTGCGATCGCTCGGCTGGAGGAAGCCTAGCGCCGGGAGGCGGCAGAACTTCACCTGCCGTTGGGCCGCACCAGTTGATTTGTGCCGGGCCGCTGATCTGGCGGTCGCCACACTGGCCCAGGCCTACCAAATCGCCTCGCCGTCGCGCCTCGAAATTACCCTGGGTTCGTTTGAAACCGCCGGGGACCCCAACTCCACCGTAACGATGGTGTCGCGCCTCCCGGCACTGCAATTGGCCTCCGGCCTGGTGGTTCACAATGCGTTCAGCGGCAGCCGATACCGGGTTGGCGCGCCGCTCGGCGCCGGTGGTTTCGGCTCGGTATACCGTGTTGCCGCGGTGGCCGGTCCGCGAATCCCTACCGCGTGCGTGCTCAAAGTGACCCTGGAGCCGACCGGCTGGCACCGGGAAGCCTACTTTGGCGATCTTCTGAAGGACGAACCAGCAGTGGTGAGGATGTACGAATCGTTCGCGTGGATTCCTCCCGGCAGTTCGCAACCTCTGTACTGCCTGGTGCTCGAGCTGATGGACGGCGGCGATATCCAGCATTATCTCCAGAAGCGCCCGGAACCATGGAAGGAATCCAAGGCGCGTTACGAAGTGGCGCGCATCCTGCGGGCGGTGAAACTGCTGCACCAGGGCGGCGCCGTGCATCGCGATCTCACGCCGCGCAACATTTTCGTCACCGCAGAACGCCGGCTGAAAATCGGCGACTTCGGAATCGCCCTGCATGGCGTTTCCGGAAAGGGCGTAACCGCCGACACCTTCAACCCAGGGTACGCGCCGCCGAAACTCTTGAAGCATTGGAGCCCGGCCGACGACGTATTTCACATCGGCAAGCTGTTGGCCATGCTGCTGTCCGGCGGGGCCTCCTTCAAGCCGACCAGAAAGGAAGTCAAATCCCTGCCGTGCAGCGCCGCCGCCAAAGCCATTATCCAGCGGTGCCTCGGCGAAAAACGCAAACGCTTCCGCGATGCCGATGAACTTCTGGCGGCCCTCGAGGACAGGATCCCAACGCCACAGACGATTCGAGTGTCGTCGCTCGCGGGCAAGCACGTGGTGTTCACCGGCGAAATGGCTATGGTGCGGGCCGAAGCGCGCCGCCTGGTGGAAAATTGTGGCGGGGTTTGCCAGAGCAGCGTCAGCGGGACCACGGATGTCGTGGTAGTGGGTGATGGCGGGGCTCCGGATTGGATCGCCGAACATAAAGGCAACAAGCTCCTGGATGTCGATCGCGAATGGTCCCGCGGCCACCGGATTGCCATCGTACGCGAGGCGCGCTTTCTGAAGCTGGTCGGCAGGTAGGGCCCGCGGCGGCGGGCGGCTTTCCCACCACCAACGGTTAGTTCCCCGGAGCGCGATAGGAACGGCGCCACGACGCTTTCAAAGCCGGCAGGCCGCGGGGAGTGACCAGTTGCACGCGCAAAGCGTGGACCTTGCCGTCGTGCCGGATGCCGGCGGCGGAGAAGCCCAGCACGTAGCGGTTGCGCAGTTCGAGCGCGACCTTCGCGGCAATATCCGGCAAGCCCTCGGCCCGCGCGGGAATGGCTGACCCGCCGGACGTCTCGGCCATCCATTGGAGCAGCGGGAAGTTGGCTTGCCAGGAATCGAAACCGATGGCGTAGATCAGCGCGTCCGACTCTTCCAGGATCTCCTGAAGCTCGCGGCGGCTGTAGCGGCTGTTGTTTTCGCCGCCATCGGAAACCACCAGCAGCGCCTTGCGGCGCAGCTTCGATTTCTTCAGCTCGCTCAGCCCCAGGATCACCCCGTCATAGAGGGCGGTGGCCCCGCCCCATTTGGTGGTGAGGACACGGTATCCAACCTCTTCGGTTCCGCTCGTCAGGGGGACCGCCAACTCGGGGCGCCTGGCGAAGACGGCCAGAAAATACTCGTCCTCCGGATTGGATGTTTTCAGGAACTGGCGAGTGGTTTCGGCCTCGCTGCGCCGGATGCCGGCCACGCTTCCGCTGTGGTCGAAGATCAGGCCCAGCGCCACCGGCTCGTCCTCCATCGCGAACACCGTAATGGCGCGCTCCACGCCGTCGTCGAAGACCCGGAAGTTTTCCCGCTCCAGTCCGGTGATCGGATGGTTGCGCTCGTCCACCACGCTCACGGGGACCAGGACCAGGTCGCTCGCCACGCGCAGTTGGGGGCGCGCGAGCTGCTCGGGTGGCTTGGCTCGTGGTTCGTTGGCGACCTGCGCGCGGGCCATTGCAAACGCCGCCAGCAGGACTGCCACGAACCAGCCGCCAACCGCTCCCATTCTGCCCGTATTGTACCCGTGCCGGGATGAGAGCCGGCCGCGGGTACTGTGATTTTCCAGCCAACTTACCCCATCGCCGGGATTCTCCCGTGCGCATGGCACGCCGCATGCTAGATAAGGGGGCCTGGGAAGAAGTTGATTCGCCCGTTACAGGCGGCAATGCGCACTTTGGCGATTGGCGTTCTCGCCGCGGCGGTGCTGCCGGCGCAAAATGTTCTGAACGACCCCCATAAGATTGCCGATGCCCGCAAGCTGTTTGACACGCTTCAGGACGCGCAATCGGGCTGCGAAGTATCTCCGTTCAAGCCGCACTTCCTCTTCAGCCTCAGATTGCAGGCGGGATACGCTGTCCGCCTGCCCCCGGCCGAGTCCCAGGTTCCGGGAGAGAAGTGGATTGTGCTGGTTCGCATTACGCCGCAAGAGGTGAACCGCAACCCCGTGTACCTCTCGGAGGTGGTTCAGTTTCCAGGCTCCGGCGCGAGCGGCCAGGACTCGCAAATCGAGGGGTCGTTTTGGCTCGGGGAAGGCCGCTACGCGGCGACGTTTCTCATGTTCGACAGCCTCGGCGATGTGTGCCGCAGAGACTGGCAGATCGACGCCCGGCTGAGTTCCGGGGTGAGCAGGTTTAAACCGCTGCTGCCTCCCGGAACAGTCGGGGGTGCTCCTGGAACGGGAGGCATTGGCGCGGCCGGCGCCAGGCCGGTGGGCCGTCTGACCATTCTGCTGCACGCGGCTTCCTTCCTGCAGATGCAAACCCTACTGAAGCCGATTGACAAGGCCATGCTGCTCGATGGCGTGGT
>JASHSS010000347.1 GCA_030038565.1 Bryobacteraceae bacterium | reverse complement strand
GAGATGCCGATGGAGGCGACCGTCAGGATGGTCCTGCGCCGGTTCCGCCAGCAGTTCTTCACGATCAGCGGAAGATAGCGAAGCATACTTTAGAGTGTACGCGGGTGGGGCGCCCCTGGTTCAACCCGCTGCCGGTGAGCGCCCCCCAGGCGCCGGTAAGCCGCCACGGAAAATCGGCCAGCCGCCCTGTGAAGTTTCTCCGCCATCCCGCCGATAGATCCAGTGTGCAGACGCTAATGGAAGCCGGCCTGACGACGCGCCAACGGACAGAGCTGCGGCGCGCGCGCGAAAACGGCTATCTGGATGCGCGCGCCGCGGGCGCCGCCAACCTGCTGATGGCCTTCAGCCTGTGGTGCTGGCGCCTCAAGCTGCCGGTGGTCTGGCTGGAGCGGAATTCGCCCCGCTCCCGCTACGGCAGGGTGCGGCTGGACCTGTACACCACCTCCAACCGTTTGAGCGTCGAGGGGCAGGCCCAAATGCAAGGTATCGTCCCCGGCGCCGTAGACATTTCTCCCCACGACGCCCTCTGGAGCCACGTCCCTCTCGCCAATCTGGGCCCGCTCGCCGCGCGGGTCCTCAAGACGGCGCTCCGGCCCGGAAACTGCGAAGCCGCGGCCCCCCGATGGATTCCCGCGGAACGCCGCCGTCCCGCCAAGCTCATCGAGTTACCCAGGGCCCAAACGGCGTCGGCGTAGCGTTCTACCGCGAGGATGTACTTTGGCTGCCCGGTTTGCTGTTCCGATCGGACTTAGCGTGCTCTTGCGCCTCGCGTTACCATACACTTGACATGGTTTACCGCAAGCTTGGCAAGACCGGTTTTTCCGTGAGCGACATCGGTTATGGCGCTTGGGGCATCGGGGGCAAGCAGTGGCTTGGCGGCGAGGATACCGAATCGCTGCGCGCCCTTCGCCGGGCCATCGACCTGGGCCTCAACTTCATCGACACCGCGCTGGCCTATGGCGACGGGCACAGCGAACGCCTGGTGGGCCAGGTGGTCCGCCAGACCGGCCACAAGATCTATGTGGCCACCAAGGTTCCTCCAAAGAACCGCCTTTGGCCGGCACGCCCCGGCATCGGCATCGAGGAGGTCTTTCCGTATCACTACATCGTCGAATGCGCCGAGGAGAGCCTGCGCAACCTGGCCACCGAGTCCATCGACCTGCTCCAGCTTCACGTCTGGAACCCGGAGTGGATTCAGCGCGACGAGTGGCGCAGCGCCTTCGGCGACTTGAAGCGTTCCGGTAAGGTCCAGGCGGTGGGCGTCTCGATCAACGACCACGCTCCCGATTCGGCGCTCGAACTGATCCGCACGGGTCTCATCGATACCGTCCAGGTGATTTACAACATCTTCGACCAGACCCCCGAAAACAACCTTTTCCCCCTATGCCAGAAGGAGAACATCGGGGTCCTTGCGCGCGTGCCCCTCGATGAAGGCTCTCTCACCGGCCACGTGGATGAGAACACCGTCTTCCCGCCGGGCGATTTCCGCGAATGGTATTTCCGCGGCGATCGCAAACGGCAGGTGGCCGAGCGAGTGGCGGCGCTTGCGCGCGATCTGGGTCCCGGCGCCAGCCTCCCGGAAACCGCTTTGCGCTTCTGCGTTTCCAACCCAGCGGTGTCTACGGTGATTCCCGGCATGCGGGACGTACGGCATGTCGAATCCAACCTGGCCCTCTCGGATCAGGGAACGCTGCCCGCCGAGGTGATGGGCCTCCTGAAACGCCACGCCTGGGATCGCAATTTCTATAGCTGATGACTTCACAAGGAGTACCTGTGCCTGCGCGACTGCTTGTCTTCCTTTGCCTGGCGGTTTCCGCCGCGGCCCAAAACCGCTTCACCCCCGGCTTGCGGCCTTTCGTCACCGTAGATGCCCCAACCGTCGCCCTGGACCACGTCCGTATTATCGACGGCTCGGGCGCGCCGCCGCTGGAGGACCGCACCATCGTGATTGCGGCCGGAAAGATCGCCTCCATCCAGCCCTCCACGGCCACCGTGCCGGCCGGTTCCCAGCGCCTGGACCTGACCGGCCACACCGTGATTCCCGGCCTGGTCGGCATGCACGAGCACCTCTTCTACCCCTCGGGCGAGGGCATCCCGATCTACTCCGAAGAGGCCTTCAGCTTTCCGCGCCTCTACCTCGCCAGCGGCGTCACCACCGCCCGCACCGGCGGCAGCCTGGAACCGTACACCGACTTCAACCTCAAGCGCCTGATCGATTCCGCCCGCATGCCCGGCCCCAAATTGCACATCACCGGGCCCTACCTGGAAGGCGCCGGCGCATTCACCGCCCAGATGCACGAACTGACCGGTCCCGAAGACGCCGCCCGCACGGTCGATTACTGGGCCGCCGAAGGCGTCACTTCCTTCAAGGCGTACATGAACATCACCCGCGCGGAGTTGCAGGCGGCCGTCCAGGCGGCTCACCGGCACGGGATCAAAGTCACCGGCCATCTCTGCTCGATCGGCTTCCGCGAGGCTGCCGAAATCGGCATCGACAACCTGGAACACGGGCTGCTGGTGGATACCGAGTTTCATCCCGGCAAGCAGCCCGACAATTGCCCCGCACAGGGGGTCACCCGGGCGGAAATGGCGCATCTGGATATCGCCTCCGCTCCGGTCCAGGCAACCATCGCAAGCCTGGTCGAGCACCACGTCGCCATCACTTCCACCCTGGCCGTCTTCGAGGCGTTCGACGGCAGCCGTCCCCCGCTGGAACAGCGTTTCCTCGATGTGCTCTCGCCCCAAGGCGCCGAGAGCTACCTGGCCGCCCGGTCGCGAGCCGCAGGCGGAGCTAATTCGCCCTACCCGGCGCTGCTCAAAAAGGAGCTGGAATTCGAATCCGCCTTCGTCAAGGCAGGCGGACTCCTGATGTCCGGCGCCGACCCCACGGGCAACGGCGGCGCGATGGCCGGCTTCGCCGACCAGCGCAATCTGGAGCTGCTGGTGGAGGGGGGATTTACGCCCGTCGAGGCGATCCAGATCGCCACCGCCAATGGGGCCCGGTTTCTGGGCGAAGAGGACCGCATAGGTACGGTTTCCGTGGGAAAACAGGCCGATCTGGTGGTCATCGCCGGCAACCCCGCCGCCCGCATCGCCGATATCCGGAATGTGACCCTGGTGTTTAAGGACGGCGCGGGATACGATCCCGCCAAGTTGCTGGAATCGGTTCGCGGGGCGGTCCCATTTCACTGACCGGGCCGCCCGGATTTCGCCCGATCCCACCCGGCTCAAGCCCCCGCCATTCGCCAGAAAAAGGTATGATTTCCGACATAATGGGGTTATACTACCGCTTGTAAAAACCCTGGGGCGACTCATCAATCCGTAACGGTGGGGTTGCTAATCTACGGATTCTCCCCTAGTTTCGCCGAAGGTTCAGAAGAGGTTATGTCTATGAATTGGAAGTCCATTGCAGCGCTATTGCTGTTTGCATCGACCCCCCTATTGGCGCAATCCGCGGGCGGCGTGGCGGGCATCTCCGGCGTCGTCCGGGACGCATCCGGCGCGGTGGTGCCGAATGCCAAGGTGGTAATTTCGAGCGCCGGCCAAGGGGAGGTTCGAAGCCTCACTACCAACGTCGCCGGTATCTTTACGGCGCCCTCCCTGCTTCCGGGCGCGGGCTATAAAGTGGCGGTCACCGCGGCCGGATTTGCCCCTTACGAAGCCAGCGACATCGACCTGCAGGTGGGCCAGAACTTGAATCTGAATGTCTCGCTGGCGGTGGGCCAGTCGACGGTTACAGTCGAGGTATCCGCGGCGGCGCAGCTCCTGGAGGACACCAAAACCGACGTGTCACAGGTGGTCGGGACGCGCGACATTATGAACCTGCCGATCAACGGGCGCCGGGTAGACTCGTTCGTGCTGAATACGCCCGGCGTGACCAACGACGCTACTTTCGGCCTGTTGACGTTCCGCGGCGTGGCCGGCAACAATTCATTCCTGCTGGACGGCAACGACAACACCGAACAGTTCTACGACGAAAACGCCGGCCGCACGCGCATCCAATCGCAGATCTCGGCCGACGCAGTGGAGGAGTTTCAGGTGGTTTCGGCGAACGTTTCGGCGGAATACGGCCGGGCGATGGGCGGCGTGGTGAACACGGTGACCAAGAGCGGGTCGAACGATATTCATGGAAGCGCGTTTTATTTCCTGCGGAGCACGGGCTTCGACGCCCACGATCCTTACTCCGCATTTAACCCCACCGAGCACCGCATTCAGACCGGCGGAACGGTGGGAGGGGCGATTGTCAAGGACAAGCTGTTCTACTTCCTGAGCGCGGACATCACGCGCCGGAACTTTCCTTTCGTGGACAGCCAGATCAAGGCCGGCTTCCTGGATTCCGTGAACGAGGTGTGGCTGACCTGCGGGGCCCCGGCGACCGCGGCGCAATGCAACGCGATCAACGGACTGCTGCCGCGCTTCTACGGGCAAATTCCCCGGAAGGCGTCCAACGACCTGTATTTCGGCAGGCTCGATTATCACCTCAACCAAAGCAACACGTTCAGCGCCAGTTTCAACTTCCTCCGGTGGAAGTCGCCGAACGGGATCCAGACCGGTCTTTCTTCCACCACCGGCGCGGGAATCACGGGCAACGGCGACGACAGCGTGGCCGTGCGCAACGGGAAGGCGACCTGGACCTCGGTGATCAGCAGCAGCATGGTCAACTCATTCCGCTACGGGCTGGATACGGACCGCCAGGCGGACGGTTTCGACCAGGCGGAGTTGGGCGGCGGCCTGGGCTATCTGGACGTATCGGTGGCGGGCGTCCAGCTTGGACCTGCGACCTATCTGCCGCGTGTGGAGCCGCTCGAAGTGCGCCACGAAATCGCGGACGACCTGAGCTGGGCGAAGGGCACGCACACGATCAAGCTCGGGATGACCTTCGAACACGTCAACGACAACGTGAACTACCTGAGCAACCGGTATGGCTCGTATACCTATCCGACGGTGACCTCGTTTGCGCAGGATTACACCGGCAACACCACGGGCTTAAAGGACTGGTCGGGCTATACGCAGACGTTCGGCAATCCGCTGGTGGACTACACGATCAAGGATATCGGATTCTATCTTCAGGATCAGTGGAGGGTCTCGGAACGACTGTCGCTGACGCTGGGCGCGCGCTACGAACGCACGTTCATGCCGCCGCCGCCGGCTGAAAATCCGGCCTACCCGCTCACCGGCGCGCCGCTGCACACGGGCACGCTGAATCTGATGCCGCGCGTCGGATTGGCTTACCGGCTCAACGACAAGACGGTGGTTCGCGCCGGGGCGGGGACTTTCTTCGCGCGTATTATCGGCGGCATGCTGGACGACGTTTACACCGGCAACGGCATCTATCAGGTATCCGACTCGCTGACCTCCTCGAACTCGGCGCTGCTGGCCGCCGGCCCGGTATTCCCCAACGCCCTCGCGGCGCCGGTCACCGGGATCACGTCGGGCGCTTCGACCCTGGACGTCCTCAGCCCGAATCTGAAAACGCCCTACTCGGAACAGGGCACGATCGCGGTAGAGCGGCAGATCGCCAAAGATACAGTGGTCACGGTTTCGGGGATCTTCAGCCGGGGAGTGAATCTGTACGGAACACAAGACATCAACGCCCCGGCGCTTGGCGCGCCCTTCACTTACACTCTGTCCGGGGCGCCGGCCGGTTTTCCGTTCGCCTATTCGACGCAGGTTTACGCGACCACGGTTCGGCCGAACCCGAATTTCGGCCCGATCTACGAGGAGACCAACGGCGTCAGCAGCTGGTACGACGGCCTGGTCGCCAGTATCGAGAAGAGGTTTTCGCACGGATTCCAGGCCGATGCGTCGTACACGTGGTCTCACGAAATCGACGACGGGCAGGGAGCCGCCACCAACGCCATTTTCGGATTCAGCGACGCCCTCTGGACGTACAACGGAAACTATGGATTCGATAAGGGCAGCGGGGTCCTCGATCAGCGGCAGCGATTTGTGCTTTCGTTCGTGTGGACGCCGACGTTCACGCATTCCAGCGCCGCATTCGCCAAGTACGTGGTGAATAACTGGCAGCTTTCCAGCATTACCACGCTGCAGAGCGGGCGTCCGACCGGCAGCGCGACCATCAAGATGAACGACACGCCCACGACCATGTTGTATAGCGCCGATGCCCTGGATGGGTTTAACGGAAATTTCCGCGTCCCGTTCATACCGGTGGACAGCCTCTACACGCCGTGGGTGGAACAGGAGAATTTCCGCCTGACCAAGATCATTCCCCTGCCCCGCGAAAGCATGAAGCTCGGTCTTAGCTTCGAGGCCTTTAACATCGCCAACAACTGGTCGCCCACGGCTCTCACCACGCAGATGTTCACCGAGGCCAAGGGCGTGCTCACGTATACCCCGTTGGCATTCAATGTGGGAACGGGCGACGGCGGATTCCCCGATGGAACGCAAGCGCGGCGCCTGCAGGTGAGCGCGCGGTTCGTTTTCTAACCGGTCGATTCGGCCCAAGGGGACTCCGGGCCGCGGTCCGGAGTCCTCTTACTCCCTTCTCAGTCCCTTCCCCGGCGCCACTCCCTGGACCAGTTTGCCCTTATCCACTACCACGGTTCCATTCACCACCACGTAGGCCATCCCGGTCGAATACTGCGCCGGATTTTCGAAGGTGGCCCGGTCCGCGACGCGTGCCGGATCGAACACCGCCACATCGGCGTCCGCACCCACGGCCAGGCGGCCCTTGGTTTTGATGCCCAGGCGATCGGCCGGCATCACGGTCATTTTGCGGACGGCGTCCATGAGGCTCAGGACGTGTTCTTCGCGCACGTAGCGGCCCAGCACCCGGCAGTAAGTCCCGGCGGCGCGCGGATGGCCCTTGCCGTTCTCCAGAATCCCGTCGCTCGCGATCATCACCATCGGATTCGCCATGGCCAGGCGCACGATGTCTTCGGGAATGGAGTGGATGGCCACCATCCCGCCCTGCTTGCGGTAGCGGGCGAACGACTCGGCGGTGAGCCGTTCGCCGGTGGCCGCCCATTGCAAATCGCCGAACGAGATGCCTCCCTGGCGCTGCTGCCAACCTTGGCTGAAAATAGCGGAGCCCAGATCGGTCATGCCGGCGGTGTACGGATACGCCTCGGTGGTGATGTCCAGCCCGCGTTTCCGGGCTCCCGCGATCATATCGAGGCATAGCGCCGTTTCCCGCAACCCCATGCTGGTGATGTGGACCACGTGCAGGGAAGCGCCGGTAGCCGCCGCGTCGGCAATCACTTCCTGCAAAGCGTCCACCACCCCGGGTTCCACGGGCCCACCGTTGCGCATGTGCACATAGAGCGTGGCTTTGCGCTCCGCGGCCAGGCGGAACAAATCCAGGACTTCGGCGCGGGTGGCCAGCGGAATATAAGCAATCCCCATCCCGATTCCCAGGCCGCCTTCATCCAGCCCGCGGCGCACCAGCGCCAGCGTCTCGCCCTGCTCCTCCGCCGTGGCCGGGCGCGTCACCGCGTTGTCGCGCGGGAGCAGTTTCCCCGAATCGTGCATCACCGCCATGCGGGCCGGAAGATGCCCCGAAGTGGCGCCGAAATTGATCAGCGCCTGGCCCTCCCGCGCCCGGTACCACGCGGTGACCGGCGAAACGCCCACTTCCATCTCCAGCGCCGTGGTTACTCCATCCATGGCTTTGTAGCGGTAGTTCTCCGGCGTCTGCCCGTGCGAGTGCAGATCGATGAAACCGGGGGTGACGGTCAGCCCCGTGGCGTCGATTACCGTCCGCCCTTCGATCGGCGCGGATGAGACGGCCGCGATCTTTCCCGCCCGGATGCCGATGTTGCGGACCGCGTCCAGGTTGGCGGCCGGATCGAGCACCCGCCCGTGCGCGATCACCAGGTCGTAAGTTTGGGCGGGAAGCAGGGAGGATAAACACGTAAATAGAGTGGCAAGCCGTTTCATGTTCTTAATTATGTTACGAAAGCACAGGGCCACCGGCGTGCGCTGGCGCCCATTCTGGCCGCGGCACCGCGCCCGTGGTACGCCTGCCGCCATTCCCGCGGCGATTTTTACTCCGCCACATCGCGTTGGCGCGATACACTGGGGGAAGGGCCAATGAGATCGCTGGTTCTGTTTTTCCTGAGCCTCACGTTCCTGGGCCGGGCCGGCTCACCCGAGTATTTCACTCCCATGCACCGGGTGTCGGGAATCGGTGTCGATCGGGACGATCTCTCGCAGGACCTCCTGGACGCCCGCACGGACCTCATGGTCCAATCCCAAACCTTCATCATTATGCGCGACCCGGAGGCCGTGCCGGGAGCTCAACGCCTGACCAGCGACCGTAGCCTGCAAGCCTTGTTTGAGAGCGCCGCCGCGCGGAGCGGCCTGCCGGCCAGTCTGCTGGAGGCTATCGCGTACCTGGAAAGCTGGGGCGACGCCAAAGCCGAAAGCCCCGCCGGTCCCAAGGGTATCATGCAGATATCCGCGGCCACGGCTCATAGCATGGGCCTCGAAGTGGTCACCGCCGTGCGGTACAAAGTAACTCGCGTGCAGGTGCGGGTGCCGTCCAGGAGTAAGACCGCCAAAGTCAGGTATAAGACTGTAACTCACAAAACGCCGTACGTGGTGTCGGTTCGCGACGATCGCCTGATTCCCAGCCGCGCGATTCCGGCCGCCGCCATGTATCTGGCGGGGATGGAACAGCGCTTCGGCGGCATCGACTGGGCCATCTTCGCGTATCACTGCGGCCAAGGCTGCGTGACGGAAATGCAGGACCTCACCCGCAAGGCGCGCGGCGTTCCTAAGGACCAGGTCACGGTTGCGCGGATGTTCTTCTCCTGCAATCCCGCCTGGAACCGCGAGCTGTACGAAGCCATCCAGCAGCAGATGCAGCGCGATTACTCCCCCACTTACTATTTCCGGGTGATGCGGGCCGAGGAGCTGCTGGCGCTCTACCGCCGCGATCCCGATAGCTTTAATTCGCTGGCCCGCGAATATAAGAGCGAGTTTTCGAACGCTTACCGCGCTCCTCACCGGCTCTCCGTCTGGCTGCGGCGCGACGATTTGGTATTTCATAGCTGCGACGACATCCGCGCCAGCCTTGGCAGCCGCCTGGTAAGAGCCATGGACCGCCCGTGGTATTTCGGATACAGCCTGAATGTCGCTCCCGATTCCCCCGCAGACCTGGAGTATTTCCTGGCGGCTTCCCCGGCGGCCATCGGCACCCTCACTTATATCGCCTTTGAAACTCACCGCCTGTTCGACGAGATGCATCCCAAAGGCGAGCACTTCCAGCCGCTGCCGGTGACCGCGTTGGTGGAACCGGAGGACCACGCCCGGGAACTGAGCGGCCAGGAAGCCATGGCCCACTGCTCCGGCCAGGTGTTCGACGTCGATTACTCAGGCCTGCCGCCCGGAGAGTTGGAGGCCCTGCGGTTCGTGCTCGACGACCTGGGATGGGACGGGCACCTCGGTTTCATCGAAGAGGGCCGTGACAATCTTCACATCGGCTGTTCTCCTTCCTCGCGCGACTTCTTCGCCACCGTGTTCCAGGAAGCCCTCGGCAAGCAGGCGGCGGAAACGGACGACGCGGGCAGCGAGCCTTCAGGCGGCGGTCACTAACTTAAGTTACAGGTGAGCCGCCGCTCACTTACCGGAAATCACGGCGACCGCAAACGGCCCCAACTCCACCTGTAACCCGTCGAAGGCGGTTTTGTGCGCGGGCGCCGCGGAATCTACCACCGCCATTTCCGCATCCTTCCATTCCGCGCTGAGCCGGAATGCGGTGGCGTGGTTGCGCTTGTTCACCACCAGCAGGGCGCGCCCGCGGGGCGTCACGAACGCCTGGGCCAGCAGGTCTCCCGGCACGCCGCGCAGTTGCACAAGCCGGTCGCCCGGCGCGAAATGGTCGTGAATCAACTTCAGCACCTGGAAGCGCGCATTGGGCCTTCCGGTCGTCCAGTCCACCATGCTCACGCTCGGAAACTGCGTCGGGTATCCCACCAGTTGCGACTCCCCCACCACGTCGATACCCATGCGCATCGCCTGTATATACACGTACGCGTACAGCGCGGCCGAGGCGTTCCAGTAGATTTCGGGAATGCTCTCCCTGCCCGCCGGATCGCCCGGAAGGATATTGCCGATCTCATCCAGGGTGGTGCGGGTGGCGGGCGCGAGGCGCCGCCGGATCTGCTCCACGTAGCGAACCGTGTTGAGGAAGCCGTCCGCCTGGTCGAAGAAGGTGTACTGCCAATGATCGGCCGTCTCCGACGCCGTCGGAGTGGCGTAGAAGTGATACGAAATCATGTCCAGCGGTATGCCGGGGCGATGGTTTTTGCGGTCCAGAAAGTACTCGAAGATTTCGGGGTGCGCGCTCGGAGCGGCCAGCGCCAGGCCCACGAACTTCGTCTCCGGCGACACTCTGTGAATCGCCTCCACCACGGCGTCGTACCGCGTGGTGTAGTCTTGTGGCGAGGTGGCATGCTCGGCGTCGGGCTCGTTGAACACTTCCCAGTAGGGAATCCTGTAGTGGAAGTTCGAGGTGTGGCGCCGTCCCTGCCGGTCGGTGAAGCCGCCCGCGGTATACCAGCTCACCAGGTGCGCATAGTAATCGCCCAGAGCCTGTAGCCCGCCTTCCACGAGTTGCTTGCCCTGCGTGTAATTCCAAATCACCTGGTCGGGATCGTCCGGGTAAGTCACCGGCCGGTCGGTCTTGAAAAGCCAGGCCGGGATGGTGCTGAAATTCAGGATGGTAGAGTGGCCCGCGGTGGCGTTGAAGAAATCGATCGTCATCGGATCGATCAGCGATGTGTCCCACTTACCCGGCTCTAACTCGGCCACCGCCAGCCTGGGATAGGGAAGCCAGGGAACATAGCGGACATAATCCGCGCCTAACTCGCGGAGGGCCTGGAAGACCACATCGTGAATGGCCGATCCCCTCCGCAGCGGCGGATTCACCACCACTTGCAGGGTCGCGGTGGTTTTCGAGACCTGGGTGGCGCCGTCCCATTGAATCTCCACCCCCGCCGGTCTCTGCGCCTGCGCCGCCAGGGGCGCCGCGGATAACATCAGAAACACGTAGCCAACGTTGCAAATTCGCATGACTGCCTCTCGCTTATAAAACGCTTATGAGGCCGGCGCGCCGAACCGCAGGGCCCGCTGCGCGTTTTCCCCGATCTCATTCTTGAACCGCTGGTACGCCCCCACAATCACGGCATCCCCCGGCTTGATGCCCGCGAAGGCGGCTTGGAAGGCGGCATCCAGCGAGGCGGCCGATCCCACCGCGCGGCCTGCCGCCAGGATCTTGAAAGCCAGGCAGGTCCTGGGCGTCTGGCGCATCGTGGCGAACATGCGCTGGGGGTCTTTCTCCAGGTAAACCTCGTTGGCGGGCAGCGGTATCTGCCCCAGTAACTTGCGGAGTTCCTCGGGTGTGCGGGTGCGATTGTAAACGCAGCCCATGTAAAAATCCACGTCCCATCCGCGCTCCTCGATATACTCGATCACTTCCGGCTTGTGGGTCGAAACCCCCACCAGCACGCCCGTCTGCCGCGCCCGCCGGGTGAACTCGCGGACCTGTTCCATGTTCTGCTCGCGGAACGCTACGTCGGTGGCTTCCCCGTGGTGCGAGACGGCCATGGGACGCATCATCTTCACCGCGTCCTCGGGTTCGCCGCGCACCAGGGCGATCACCTGGAGTTTGCCGCCGCGCTGGCGGTAGAGGCCGATATCGCTCACCGCGCGGTCGCGGGCGTTGGTCTGAAAGGCCGTGATGCCGTTGCGCTCAGCCTCGTCGAGCGCCTGGCAGACGTGCTCCGGCGTGGCCCATTCCAGCATGTGGCGGTCCAGCGCCGCCGAAGAGTGGGAATACCCGTAGAAGGGATTCGAGCCGAGGATCAGCCGGCTGATGGTGTACTTACCGAGCCGTATGGCCGGCAGGGCTGCGGGGGCGGTGGTGGTGGTGGTTTGGCCTGTGGCGGCGGGGGAAGCGGCAGTGGTTTGGCCTGGGGCAGCGGGGGAGCTGGCGGTGGTTTGGCCTGGGGCGGCGGGGGAACCGGGGGTGGTTTGGCCTGGGGCGGCTGGGGAACCGGGGGTGGTTTGGCCTGTGGCGGCGGCGCTGCCGGCAGTAGTTTGGCCCGCGTCGGCGGCGATGCCGGCCGATATCTGGAGGAAGTGGCGCCTGCTGCTCATGGGTTCACCCCCTGCGCGTGCCCGGCGGTTCACGCGATTTCGGACCTCAAACTGATTATTACACGCCGCGCGGGGCTACCGGTCGCGCGGCCCGCGCCGGCAGCCACAACAGCCAGAACAGCGCCAGCGCCAGGCCGGCCCCGGCCAGCAGGTAAACCGGCCACGGGCCTAGCAGGTTCAACGCCGTCTCGCTGGCAGGTTTGCGGCACAGGTACATGTAATTGGTTTTCGCCAGCAGGTTGAAGCCGCCCGCTAACGCGGCCCATCCCAACAGCA
>JASHSS010000031.1 GCA_030038565.1 Bryobacteraceae bacterium | reverse complement strand
CTCCAGGGCGAAACGCCGTTGTCGGTGGAGGTGCTCGGGTTGTGTGAGGAATCGCCGCCATACGACGCGGTGATGGAATGCACGCCCACGGCCAGCGTCGCAGTGGCGTAGGTGGCTGCTCCGGCGTTGAGAGGCAAGCCGGAGGCGAGCGTGACTTTGTTGCCCGCAAAGGTGTCGAAGATCGAAACTGTCCCGGTTAGATTCCCGGTTCCAGGCCCGGTGGTAACCTGCACCGTGAACGTAACAGTCTGGCCGAAGAGCGATGGATCGGGGGCTCCGGCCACGGTGGTTGTGGTGGCGGTGAGCGGCTCGGCAACGCCGACAGCAACGATAGCAAGCGGCGAGTTGGGGCCGTTGTCGGCCTGCATGGTTGTGTAAGCGGCTGAGACCGTTCCGGCCTCGGTGGTATTTACATTAAGAGCGGGATTGAGAGCAGGAGAAAAGATGACGCCAACGGCGCAGTCGCTATCGACCGCGAGGGACTGCGAGGTCAGGCATGCTCCCTGGGCGATCGAGGCATCGACCTGAGCATTGGCCGAAGCGGTGATCGCGGTGAATGCCAGCGGATTGGCTGCATCGTTGCCATCGTTTTCCACGGCCTGAAACTGCGGCGCGGAAAGAGCGCCCTGGCGCACCGGCGTGGCCGTGAAATCGAGCGCCGCGAGATTGCTTTCGATCTCCCAAACCTGCATGGCCAGCGTGTTGGCGAAAAACACGTTGCCGTCGGCGTCGACCAGAAGGCCCTGCGGCCCCTTGATGACCACTGTGTTGGCGATGTTGTCGGCGCCCAGCAGATACTCCGCTCCGCTCACGGCCAGAGTGGTGATGTAGAGAGTGGATGAGCTGACTTTGCGAATGCGGTAATTCTGCGTGTCGGCGATATAGAGGTTTCCTGCCGGATCGAGGGCAATCCCCGTAGGCGCATTCAACTCCGCCGCGTTGGCCGGTCCGCTATCTCCGCCAAAACCCGCCGCGCCGTCGCCGGCCACGGTAGCAATCAACTGCGTGCCGGCGTTCACAATGCGGATGCGATTGTTGGCTGCATCGGCAATCAACAGATCGCCGGATGCGTCGAGGGCCACCGCGTAGGGATGATTCAGCGTCGCACTTGTGGCCGGAACGCCGTCACCGTTATAGCCGCCCACGCCGGGGCCGAAGGGACCGTCGAAGTCTCCCGCCACGGTGGCGATCTGGTGCGTCGACACGGCGACCTGGCGAATGCACTGGTTGCCGGTGTCGGCGATGTAAAGATCGCCTGCGGCATCGACGGCTATCCCTTGCGGTTCGTTGAGCAGAACGGTTGACGAGGTTGCCAGCGACCCATCGCCGGCGTAGCCGGGCAGCCCCGAGCCATTTCCGGCGACGGTGGTGATGATGTGGGTGACAGCATCCACTCTGCGGATGGCGTTGTTGCCGGTATCGGCAATGAACAGGTTGCCGGCGCCATCGAGCGCGATGCCCGAAGGCGTATTCAGCGTGGCAGACGTGGCTGGATTGTTGTCGCCGGTATAATTTGCCGCGCCGGTTCCGGCTACGGTCGAAATCTGGCCGGATGCGGCGCTCACCATGCGAATGCGATTGTGCTCGCTGTCGGCAATGTACAAATCGCCAGCGCCATCCCTGGCCACAGCGGTGGGCGAATAGAGTTCCGCGCTCAAGGCGGGCACGTTATCCTCGACCGAATCGAGATAGTTGCCGTTGCCGGCCACGGGAAGCACGTTGCCCGGCACCAGGACTGCCAGCCCGCCCGTGCCGATCCCGGAAACGAGCGATTCGCCCAGCAGATCTCCGCCGGCATCGAGAAGCTCGACCGCGCCGATACGCAACCCGGGTGCGGCGGGAGTGAACGCGACCGATTGCGTGCAACTGGGAGTTGCGCCGCCAACCGTAAGCGTCGCGCCAGCGCAACTGGATGCCGGAATCGCGGGAAGGGCGAAATCCAGTCCTGGCTGGCCCAGAGTGACGACCGATACGTGGGCGACCGTCCCCGCTGCCTGCGCAGTGACCGTGACAGCCTGCTGCGCGGCCGCCGTACCGACTGCGGTGGCGGGAAAAACGCCTTGCGCCTTGCCCGCCGCGACAGCCAGCGCCAGCGCGATCGCGCCGGCTGCGCCAAATCGACGCATTCGCTGTCGAGATGCATGAATCACGGTCGAATGGTTGCCGGTTTCCAGTTTCTGTATGAGGTGGGAGAGGAAAAGATTGCGGCTCATTTATGACTCCGTGCGCGGCATTCGGCAGAGCGTTGCTACCGCTCAGCAATACGGCCGGAGTGTGGTCGCACGTGCGCGGCAGCATTCTCGTCTGCCGCCGATTCGTGACATCGATGACCGGCCTCGAAAGACCTGTAGCCGGAGGATGCACTGTGTCGGTAGTTCAAGCTTGCACGCGCAGCGGGGGGCTCGAACGAAAAACACTCAGCGCGGCCCCGCCCGTCGTGCCGAATGTGGACGCCTTTTCAAAAGGGGATTTTGACGACGCGCGCAGAATGAGAGGTTACGGCGTCTTAATGGACAATCAGCGCTGCCCGCGCCGAGTTCGCCCTCG
>JASHSS010000346.1 GCA_030038565.1 Bryobacteraceae bacterium | reverse complement strand
GACGCGGCAAGCGCCTGGATTTCCTTGTCCAAATCGTACTCCACGCGCCGGATGACCGGCCGGTGCTCATCGAGCAGCAGGTATGCCGCGCGCGGATCGCCATCGAAGGAAAGGCTGACGCTGCCGGTGTTGACCACCACCCTACCCGCGACGCTGCGGACAAAAGACCGATGGATGTGGGCGTAAACGGCCACCGGCCGGCCGAGCGGCGCGTAGACCGACTGCAACTCGGCATCGCCGGCTTCGGGCGCCGGCGCGCGCCAGGGATCCGCGGGGCTGGCATGTACCAGCGCCACCGGACCGTGGACGTGCGCGAGCGGCAGGGATCTCAACCACGCCAGCCTGTCCTCGCCCAGAGCTTCCCGATCCGCGGCGGCCATCTCCTCAATCGCCCCCCAGAGGGATGCGGGACTGGACGACTGGCCGGCAAACTCCTCGAGCGATTCGGGCCTGAAGAGCATTTCATCGGTATTGCCCAGCACGCCAGGCCAGCCGAGGTCGCGAACGCGATCGACAATCTCGGCGGAGTTGGCCCCTCCGTGCACCAGGTCGCCGCCGTGGAGGACGAGGTCGGGAGAGGTCAGCCGCAAATCCGCCACAACCGCCTCAAAGGCGGTGCGGTTGCCATGGATATCGGATACGATGGCGATGCGCATCCAGGATTCCGGCTGCCAGTCTCCCCAACCTTATACCGGCCCCTCGGCGCCAGGCAAGCTACCCCATCTGCGGCCGGCCGGCGGATGGGGCGCCATTTACGGCCGCGAACCCAGCATAAGGCCGGTGATTCCCGGGAGGCGCGCGTGGCGGACATCCTGGAAACCGGCCTCACTCAGCCAGCCGGCGTATTCCGGCTCGCTGTAACTGCTGCCGCCGTGCGTTCCGACCAGCATATTCAGGGCGAAGAGCGCGGCGAAGCGGGGGGCCGTCTTGTCCGCCTCCAGGATGAAATCCTGCACCACGATGCGGCCGCCGGGCGCCAGGGCCTGGTGGCAGCGGAGGAACAGGTCGAGGTTCCCGGCGGGGCTGAGCATGTGGCAGATGGCGGAGAGAAACACCAGGTGGTAGCCCTCGCCCAGTTGATCGGAACGCAGGTCGCCGATGCGGACCGTGACACGGTCTTCGAGGCCCGCCTCCCGGATGTGGCGCCGGGCGATGGGCGCCACGCCGGCCAGGTCCAGGATATCGGCGCGCAATGCCGGATAGGTCCGGGCGAAAGCGATCGAATAGGCGCCCGAACCGCCGCCCACGTCCAGCATACGCCCGGCATTCTCCGCGCCCACCGCGCGCGCCACCAGCGGCGCGCGCTCCGAGGCGTTGCGGTGCATGGCGGCGATGAAGGCTTCCGTCCAGTCTTCGGAGCGCGCGGAGGGTTCCTCGCGGGCCACCGCGCTGCCGGCGCGCACGCAATCGGTGAGCGTGGACCAGCGCTGCCACAGGTGCGCGGTGTGCAAAAGGGCCGGCCGGGCGTTGTCGCGGGAGCCGGCTGCGAAGTAGCGCGCCGCCGCCGGCGAATTGTGAAACACCCCTTCGCGTTTCACGAGCAGGCGCAAGGACGCCAGGGCGTTCAGAAGCATCTCGGTGGAGCGTGGGGCGGCGCCGAGTTTGGCGGCCACTTCCGCGGCGGTGGCGCCTTCCGCGACGGCCGTGAACAGGTCGAGTTCCAGGGCGGTCAGAATGGCGCGGCTTTCCTGAAATCCGCGAATGCGATCGTTTAAATCGTCGGGGAGGACTCCAGCGGCTTCCCGTGCGCGGCGCGCCGCAATCATCCTTTCCCGATTGGCCGCGATTTCCGCGCGCAGGCCGGCCTCGTCGCTGCGCACCAGGCGCGCCACCGGGCGACCCTCCTCGAAATGCGAGCGGACGATCTCCGGCACATCCGCCGGACTCACGCCCGAGTACCAGGTCCCTTCGGGATAAACCACCAGGTTGGGTCCGTGCTCGCAGAGGCCCATCGAGCCGCATTCGGTCACCAGGACCTGGTCTTCGAGGCCCTGCGCGCCGACCTCGCGCCGCAGCGCCTCCAGAACCGGAGCCGATCCGCGCGCCGCGCAGCACGGCACGCCGTCAGGCTTCTGCTGGTTGCAGACGAATACATGCAATCGGAACGGTGCCATACTCAGTTTCCTGATTTCACAGTAACAGATTCGCTTAGCTGGTTTGCCCGGCCGCCGGAGTGTGGCGACCTCAATGGGCGCGCGGGCGCCCGCGCCGGCTGCCGCGGCCGCGCTTCGGCGTGCTTCGGGGGCGATGCGCAACCCGGTCCCGCCCCCCATCCACCGATTCACGGAACATGGCGTAATGGCGCTTCAGACGCTCCACATAATCGGGCGACTGGAGCAGTAATCCAAACAGTTCGAGAAGGGCGCGCGAGTGCTTGCTCTGCGGAGCGAGCGGATCGAGGCTGGGCCCCTGCATTTGGCGGGGATCTCCGTGGGGATCCCAGTCGCGATAGAAATCCGCATCCTCCCAGCCATAACTGATGGTGGCCAGTACCCTGCTCCATCCGGTCTTCCGCTCCAGTACCGTCATCATCACGCGCCGGCAATCGCAGCCCGGCTCGTTGCAATACATTTCCACAAAGCCGTACTCTCCATCCGGAAGGTCCTTATTGCCGGTCACCGTAACGGACCTGGTTTCCCGCATTCCCGGATCTGGGAATCTTTCTGCAAACAGCGTCATGGGCATTCGGTTTCGCCTCCTCCAGGCCGTCAGCCTCGGGGCGCAATCACCAGGCCGGCGGCGCCCACGATGCCGGACTTGTCGGCTACCTGCTGCTCGACAATGGGGACCTCGCGAGCCAGCAGGCCGCGGGAACGGTGCCAGACCTCCTCCTGCAGGGGCACGAGCAGATCCGCGCCGGCATCCGCAATGTGGCCGCCCAGAATCACCAGTTCGGGGTCGAACACGTGCAGCAGGCCGGCGATGCCCGCGCCCAGCCCGCGGATGGCGCGCGAGACGATGCCTTGCGCCAGGTCGTCGCCCTCGCGAGCGGCCTGAAAGATGGTGCGGCAGGAGGCCAGTTGGGGCTGTTCGCGAAACAGGCGCGTCAGGCTGGAGGAGCACCCGCGATGCACCGCCGCCCATGCCTCGCCCTCGATAGCGCGCGCGGAAAACACGGTCTCGAGGCAGCCGCGATTGCCACACACGCACACGGGGCCGTCCGGGTCTACGGTGATGTGGCCCAGGTGGCCGCCCACGCCGGTGTGGCCGCGCAGAAGGTGTCCGCCGGCGACCACCGCTCCGCCCACGCCCCTGCCGAGCGTCAGCATAATTACGTTGTCGTGGCCCCGCGCGGCGCCCCACACCATCTCCCCAGCCATGGCGACGCGGGCATCGTTATCGGCGAACACCGGCACTTCCGCCGGCAGCCCCACGATATCGCTCAGGCGCAGGCCTTCCAGGAAATGCAACGGCCCGCGCAGGAACTCGACGCGGGTGCTGTCGGGGTTGATGATGCCCTTGCAACCCACTCCCACTCCGGCGGGCGACGCGGTGGCCTCCAGCAGCCACCGGATGGCGTCGTGCAGCGAGGGCATGAAGCCATCCAGATCCATCGGCGTCTGAATGGTTCGCGAGGCCAGAATGGCTCCCTGCTCATCCACGATTCCTGCCTTGATCTGCGTGCCGCCGATATCGATGCCCAATACCACCATGCGCTTCTCCTCAAACTCCCGTAATCCGCCAGCCGCCATCTACCGCCAGAACTTCGCCGGTAATCGGCCGGGCGTCTTCACTGAGCAGGAACAACGCCGCGCGGGCCGCGTCCTCCGCCTCGATCATGCCGTCTGCCAGGGGCTGTTTCTTACGTAAGAATTCGGCCAGTTCGCCGGCCGAAGCGCGCTCGCTGGCAGGCGTGCGCACCAGTCCCGGAGCGATGGCGTTCACACGGATCTTGTGGGGCGCGTAATAGGCCGCCATCGAACGGCTCATGGCGGCGATGGCCCCCTTGGCCGCCGCGTAAGCGTGGGTGGCGAAGTGGCGCGGTTCGGGGGCCTCCGCCAGAATGCTGCCGGTGTTGACGATGGCGCCGCGCATTCCATCTTCGGCCACCAACTGCTGGAGCATGCGGCCGGCCACCGCGCGGCACATCAGGAAGGTGGCTTTGAGGTTGTGCGCCAGGGTCAATTCCCAGCCCTCGTCCCCGCACTCGTGAACCGGGCCGTCGCCGAAACGCCGGCCGCTCAGTCCCGCGGCGTTGAAAAGCGCGTCTACCCGGCCGAACCGGGAAAGGCACTGCGAGAGCACGGATTCCGACGAGGCCGACCGCGTCAGATCGCCGATCCAGCATTCCGCGCCGGTCTCCGCCGACAATTCCGAGGCCGATTCGCCGTCGCCCGACGCCACCAACACCAGCGCGCCATCGGAAGCCGCCCGCCGGGCCGCCGCGGCGGCAATACCCGTCGAACCGGTGACAATCAGGACCTTGCCCCGCAGATAGGCCACAAGTTTACTGTAGCAATGTCGAACCGTATGGATGATGCGCAGCGGCTTCACCAGGATCGCTGGTAGCCATACCAACCGCCCGGCCGTGGCGCAGTTGGTGGCGCGATTCGTATTCTGATATCGTCAAGTGGAAAACCAAGGCGCAGACTCCCGCGGGAGCCCGCCTTCAGAGCCTGCTTTGACCAGGACACTCGAATCTCTCGGTTGGTTGCTTCTCTTTTCCACTGCCGGTCTGGCGCAGTGGGATGACAGCCTGCTCAGGCCCTTCACTATGGATCATCGGGCGGCCTCTTCTTCGCCCGCGGATGTATCATCGCTTGAGGATGCGCCCGCGGGCAAGCACGGCTTCATCCGCATCGCCAACGGCCACCTGGCGACGCCGGACGGCCGGCGCATCCGTTTTTGGGGTGTCCACTTCACCGATTGGAGCCGCGGCTCGGTGGAGATACCGCCCAAGGAAGACATGCCCATGTGGGCTGCCACGCTGGCCCGTTTTGGCATCAACATCGTCCGGCTGCATTTTCTGGACCTGGCGGCGCCGCGCGGGATTATCGACGCCACCAGGGAAGACAGCCGCTCCTTCGACGCGCGGCAGCTCGACCGGCTGGATTACGAAGTCGCCCAGTTCAAGCGGCACGGCATCTACATGGACCTGAACCTGAATGTGGGCCGGTCGTACAAAGCCGGCGACGGCGTTCCGGATTTCAACCGGATTCAGTGGGGCAAGGGATTGACCCTGTATGACAAACGCCTGATCGAACTGGAGAAGGAATACGCCCGCAATCTCCTGACCCACGTCAATCCTTATACCGGGACGGCCTACGCGAACGAGCCGGCCATTGCGATTGTCGAGATCGTCAACGAAAACGCGATTTACCAGGGCTTCCGCGCTCCCACCCAGTTCTACGACGACGAACTGACCGCGATCTACAACGACTGGCTGAAGAAAAAGCTCAGCCCGGAGCAGTTGCAGAAACTGCGCGAGATGGCCGGGGTAACCGGCGACGCGCCCGTTCCGCGGCTGAAGAGCACCGAGACCGCCGGCGCTCCCAAAGAGCGCTACGAGACCGAGATGCGGTTCTTCATGGAGCTGGAGAACGGCTTTTACCAGGACATGGCGGCATACCTGCGGAGCCTGGGGGTGAAGCAGCCGATCATCGGCAGCGCCGATCACAGCCACACCAGCGCGCCCGATTCCATGCTGGCCAGCCTCTCCAAGCTGGATATCCTGGACGGACACATTTACTGGAACGGCAACCAGCCGATGGTCAACGATCCGCTGCATTCCACGGTGGTGCAGCTTTCGCGCACGTCATTCGCCGGCAAGCCGTATACGGTCAGCGAGACCAACCATCCCTTTCCGAACGAATGGGCCAGCGAAGGCATTCCCACGATCGCGGCTTACGGGAGTCTCCAGGATTGGGACATGATCATCATGTACACCTTCGAGCCGAAGCTGCAGGCGGACTGGAAGCCGTACGTGGGCGATCCGTTCGATATTTCGCTGGATCCCGTGCGGATGACCGAGATGGCCGCGGGCGCGCTGATGTTCCGGCGCGGGGACGTGCGGCCGGCGCGGCAAACCGTGGAACGGACATACTCCCCCGAACAGGTGCTGGATAGCCGCCTGCTGCCGCGCACGGAACAGCCTTGGTTCACTCCCGGCTATCCGCTGGCGCTGCCGCTGGAGCACGGGGTGCGCATCAAATCGCTGGACGGCCCGGCGACGGAGATACCGGCGGCGGCGGAAACGAACCCAATTGTCTCCGACACCGGGGAACTGGCCTGGTATACCTCGGCCGGGAAGACCGGGCTGGTCACCGTCGAGACGGACCGCACGCAGGCGCTGATCGGGTTCATTACAGCGAGCCACAGGACCCTCAAGAACCTGGGCGTGGAAATCGGCAACAACTTCGCGACGATTGTTTTGGCGTCGATGGACGCCAAGCCGCTGGCGCGCTCGGACAAAATGCTGCTCACCACCGGCTCACGAGTGGCCAATACAGGGATGAAGTGGAACGACAGCCACACGAGGTTAGTGGACCAGGGCGGGTGGCCGTCGCTGATCGAGCCGGTCACGGGCACGGCCACGCTGCGCAACCTGGAGGGCGCCAAAGCGGTGACCGCGGCGGCGCTGGATGGGTCGGGCAAACCCATCGGCGGCCCGATTCAGGGGAAGAAGACGGCGGCCGGATGGGAGCTCCACATCGGAGATCCGGTGACCACGTGGTACGTGGTCTCAGTCCGGCGGCACTGAGGAGGAATAGTGACCAACTCAAACGATTCGATGACCCGCCGCGGTCTCTTGGGCCGCGCTCTGGGCGCCGCGGCGCTGGCTTCGGCGTTGGATTCGAGCCGCGAGCTGAGCGCCCAGACTCCCGCGCCTGCCCGCATTCGCGACTCCTTCGACTTCGGCTGGAAGTTCTTCAAAGGCGACGCGCCCGGCGCGGAGGAACAGGGGTTTTCCGACGCCGCCTGGCGCGCGCTCGATCTGCCGCACGACTGGAGCATCGAAGGCCCGTTCGCCCAGGACGAGCCCAGCGGGGGCGCGGGCGGGAATGCGCCCACGGGCATCGGCTGGTATCGCAAGCGCTTCCGCGTGCCCGCTGCGTTTCAGGGCCGCAAGGTAGCGGTGGAATTCGATGGCGTGTACCAGAACAGCGAAGTCTGGATCAACGGGCATTATCTGGGCAAGCGCCCGTTCGGATATATCAGCTTCGCTTACGACATCACACCCCACCTGAATCCGACCGGCGAGAACGTGATAGCCGTAAAAGTGGATAACTCGCTCCAGCCCGGATCGCGCTGGTATTCCGGTTCCGGCATCTACCGGCACACGTGGCTGGTGGCGGTGAATCCGGTGCACATCGCGCATTGGGGCACTTTCGTGAGCACCCCGCGGGTGACCAAAGAGGCGGCCACAATTCACGCCAGGACGCGCGTCCGCAATGAGAGTGGCGCCGTCGCGGCGTGCAGTATGACGAGCGTCATCCTCGATCCTGCCGGCACCGTGATCCAGTCGGCCAGCGCTTCCCAGCAGATCGGCCCCAACGACGAATACGAATTCGAGCAGCAGATCCTGGTCGATAAGCCGGCCCTGTGGAGCGTGAAAGATCCATCCCTCTATACCCTGCGCAGCACGGTGGGCGTGGGCAGCCGGATTGTGGACCAATACGATACGCCCTTTGGCATCCGAGAAGCGCTGTTCGATGCCGACCGGGGTTTCCTGTTGAACGGGGAACACGTCAAATTGAACGGCGTGTGCCTGCACCACGAAGGCGGATCGGTGGGGGCGGCCGTGCCGGAGCGGGTTTGGGAACGGCGGTTCGAGGTTCTGCGCGGGATGGGCTGCAACGCCATCCGCACGAGCCACAATCCGCCCGCGCCCGAATTTCTGGACCTCTGCGACCGGATGGGCTTCCTGGTGATGGACGAAGCCTTCGACGAATGGAAGGCCGGCAAGGGGCAGGTGCGCGGCAACGGCTATTCGCGCATCTACGACGAGTGGCACGAGCGCGACGTGACGGACTTTGTGCGGCGCGACCGCAATCATCCCTCGGTGGCGTTGTGGAGCTGCGGAAATGAAATTCCCGACCAGCTCAGCGAACACGGAGTGGAAATTCTGCGGGAACTGATCGCCATTTTCCACCGCGAGGACCCCACCCGCCCGGTGACGGCCGCCTGCGACCAGATTGCGGCCGAGCCCAAAGCGGCGCCGGTGGAGTTTTTGAGCCTGCTGGACATCATCGGTTACAATTATGCGGACCGCTGGCGCGAACGCCGCGAACTGTACTATAGCGAGGACAAAATCGCCCATCCGAGCTGGCGGATGATCGGCACGGAAAGCTCGGGGATGGGCGGGCCGCGCGGCGAGTACGGGGGCATGGAGCCTCTGGCTCCGGGGCAGGCGGCGGTGGCAGCGGCGCCCCCCGCGGGCGCGCCGGCAGCGGGTGCGGGCCGGGGCGGCGCGGGCGGACCGGGCGGAGTCACAGGCTTTGGCGGGCGCGGATTCGGGCGCGGTATGCGCGGCCTCGATACCGAACAGTTATGGAAATTCGTCCGCACGCACGACTACGTGGCGGGCGACTTCATGTGGACCGGCATCGATTACCTGGGCGAATCGCGATGGCCAAGCCACGGCGCGACCGCGGGATGCATCGACAGTTGCGGCTTTCCCAAGGACGGCTACTACTTCTACCAGAGCCAATGGACCGAAAAGCCCATGGTGCACCTGTTTCCGCACTGGAACTGGAAAGGACGGGAAGGCCAGTTCCTCACCGTGGCGTGCTACACCAATTGCGACAACGTGGAGTTGTTTCTCAACGGCAAACCGGTGGGGCTGAAGGGCTACGCATTCCCGCGCTTCGGGATGCAGGGACGCTACGGGCAGAGCGGGCCGCAGGCCATGAACGGAATCCGCACCACCTCCGATCTGCACCTCGCGTGGGACGTGCCGTATGAGCCGGGCACGTTGCGCGCGGTGGGGACGAAGAACGGGCAGACGGCGGCGACGGCGGAGGTCTCGACCACCGGCGACCCGGCGGCCGTGGAGTTGTCCGTGGACCGCGAGGCGATCCGCGCGGACCGGCGCGACGTGGCCCACGTCACGGTGAAGGTGGTGGACGCCCAAGGCCGCCTGCATCCCAACGCCGACAACGAGATCACGTTCGAAATCCAAGGCGACGGGCGTCTGATCGGCCTGGACAACGGCGACATGTCGAGCCAGGAGGGCTACAAAGGCAGCCGCCGGAAGGCCTTCCATGGGATGTGCCTGGCGATCGTGCAATCGAGCGGCGGCGCGGGCGCCATCCGGATCACGGCTTCGTCGCCGGGCCTCAAACCCGGCAGCGCGACCGTCTCGACTAAGGCCTGAAGGACATCGACGATGCCAAGCGCCTGGAATCGCCCGCTGAAGGGCTTCGCATTGGCGATGGCCTTCCTCCGCCTGGCAGCGGCCACCTCGCCGGCGGTGACGAAGGTAGAGCCTCCCGACTGGCCCGTGGAGCCGGGCGGGATTACGCTGCGTGTGCTGCTGACGGGAACGGGTCTGGCGGGCGCCACGGTGCACTCGGCGTTTCCCACCGGAGCGGCGGCCGCCAGCGCCGCGGGCACGCATCTCTTTTTCGATCTCACCATTCCGGCATCGGCGCATCCCGGCCGCTACCCGCTGCGGGTGACGACCTCCGGCAGGACGGTCGAGGCAAATTTCGGAATCGTGCCCGCGCTCGCGCCCACGGCGACTTTCCCGGCGGGTGGAAGGACGATCCGCGCGATGCCTTCGAGGCGTCCGGACGGACCGGGGACCAGAAGTCCCTTTTCGATTGGGTCCAACGGTTGACGCGCGTCCGGGCTAACTAAATCTGCGGCGGCTGGCCGCGGACTTGGCCCCGTTCCATCCAACTTGACGTAGGATAACGTAACATCCGCCTGGAACACCGCCGAGTAAAAGATGAGTGCACGGAGATACCGGCCCGGCCGTCTTATCTCGTAAGTGAGGAGCCGATCGATGACACGAACCACGCAAGGCAAGCGGGTCTTGGCTCGCACAGCAAGGGGCCCGCTGGTTCTCTCTCTCGCCGCCGTCATCCTGAATGTGCCTGGCTGTCTCGGGCAGGATGCGGCGGATTGGCAGGCTAAAGCCGGAGGCAGGATGTCGTTTGACGTTGCTTCGGTTAAACACACCGAAATCTTCAGGCGCCCAAACTTTGGCCTCGGCCCGGACGATGCAAAGCCGCCTGGTGCCCGCCTCTCGGCAACGTTTTCCCTAGCCGTATTCATCGGATTCGCCTACAAGCTTGCCCCCTTTCAGACAGCCGATGCGCTCGCGAGCGCGCCGAAGTGGGTGCGCACGGACACTTACGATATTGAAGCCGAAGCGCAGGGCAATCCGACCAAGGACCAGATGCGCCTGATGATGCAGTCGCTACTGGCAGACCGGTTCAAACTGGGCGTGCATTTCGAAACCAGGCAGCTTCCCGCGCTGGCGCTGACCGCGATCAAGGCGGGAATACTGGGGCCGAAACTGGTGCCGCATTCCGAGGGTCCGCCCTGTCCGGAGGAGAAGGGACCAGATCCGGGTGCGGCGCCGCCGGATCCAAGGAAAGAGGTCTTTCCCCCCACGTGCACCGCGGGAGAAGGCCGCGGCATGCCGGACGGAACGTGGTTCGTGGGTAGCCGGAACAGCAGCATGGCAGTTGCTGTCCAGACGTTTTACAGTTACGGGTCGATGGCGGGTGAATTAGACCGGCCGGTGGTGGATCGGACGGGTCTCAAGGGAACGTTCGATTTCGTTCTCGAGTACAAACCTTCCAATAGAAACGGTTTTCCCGCCCCTGCGAGCCAGGCGCCCGATGCTCCTCCAGGCGCAGCCGCGCCGCCTGACGAGTTTGGAGGGACGCCGTTTGTGGATGCGCTACGGAAGCAGTTGGGATTGAAACTGGTGCGGACACAGGCCCAGGTGCGAACGCTGGTGATCGATCACGTCGAAAGGCCGTCCGAAAATTGATCGTCCTGCCAGGCCGAATGCGAAAAGCCGCTTTATGGGTCAAACTTCCAGTCGATCTTGTTCCACCTGGATACTCGTGGCGTTGTGGCCCACGATTCTTGGCGCTGCCGTGATCCGGGGCAACGTTGTGGAAAACCAAACCGGTAAACCGCTGGCGCGTGCTGCGGTCACGCTGCAACCGGTTCAGGGAACGGCTGGCGGCGCCCAAGCCATCCGCACCGATAGCTATGGCGCTTTCACGTTCAGTTCACTGGCAGCGGGCGCCTATGTAGTGCGCGTATCAAAGGCGGGCTTCCTGCCAATGGAATACGGCCAGAAGCGCTGGAATTCCGCCGGCACACCCATCGCGCTCACACAGGATGCCGCCGCCGTTGTGACCATTCGGTTGCCTCGTTATGGAGCGATTACGGGCACCGTACTGGATGAAAACGATGTGGGACTCGAACGCCATCAGGTGGCCGCCTTCCGCGATTCGCAGCCGCCGCAGCTCGTAGCCAGAGCCATCAGCGACGACCGCGGCGTATACCGCGTGAGCGGCCTGGAGCCGGGAACTTATCTGGTGCGGACCGCGGCAGCCCAAAACGACGGGATCGACTATCTGCCCACATTCTCAAAGGAGACGCTCCGCGCGGACGAAGCGCAAAGGGTGTCGGTGGCGATCGAGGAGGAGTCGTCATCTGTCGACGTCCGGCCCGCGCCGGGCAAGCTCTTCACGCTCTCCGGGGTGGTGGAGGGCAGTATACCTGGAGGGGTAACGCTCACGCTGGCGTCCGAGATGGGACGTCAAACGGTGCAGGGTCCCGGCCCCGAACTCGCTTTTGAATTCAAAGCCCTGGCGCCGGGGTCTTACGAGCTATATGCGGAGCTGCCAGGCGACCCACCGCGCAACGTTTTGGCCCAAGGGGCTTACACGCCAATCATACTCAGCAGCGACACCAACCTGCGGCTTCCCATGGGACCCGTCCGAGAGACGCGGTTCGAATTCTCACCGCCGCTGACGGATCTGAAAGCCGCCCAGTTGTGGGCACGGCGCGTAGACCTGGCGGGGGCGTTCGCGGCCGCGGTCGTGCCGCTGGCGGATAGCCACGCCACGCTGTTTCCCGGCCGATGGGAGATCCGTCTCTTGCCTCCGCCGGGATTCTACGTGTCGGGTTTCAGCACGGGAATGGCGCCATCCGAAGCTAACAGCCACCCCGAGGCATGGAATGAAATCACGGTCGGTAATTTCAACCGGGTGAAGTTTTCGCTCACCGGAGGCGGAAGCAGTGTGCACGGCATTATAAGAACGTCGGGAGATGCTGTGGCCGGCGCCCCGGTATATCTGGAAGCTTACGATCTGGCTTCCCGGCGGCGAGTAGCGGATCTCCAAACAACGCGAACCGATCTCGGCGGCGCTTACCGTTTTGATGGCCTCGCGCCAGGTGTCTATCGCGTGCTCGCGACCTTCGAGTACCAGGCGCCGGATGCGGCTGCCATGGAACAGGCGGGCGCGCGACAGATACGGGTCGAAGCGAGGTCCGATCTGCAACTGGACCTGGACCTGTACACGCTGCCCTGAGCGGTCGCTGGCTTCAGTCCCGTGGGTTGGCTGTCTTCTTCGCCGCGCTAGTCTAGGTCCCGGACCGCATGATTCGCTTCCCGAAAGACGCGCCTGTCACACCATGATGCGTGAGGCATTGGTGGGACAGGCCTTCAGCCTGTCCAGGGCAGGCTGAAGGCCTGCCCCACCAAGCAGAAGAACTAAATCACGCGGTCGCAGACCTAGCTCGCGGTCTTCCCCCCGGTCCTCTCCACCACCGCGCGCAACTCGCCTTTTGCCAGTCGCACGTCGAGGGGCGATCCTGGCGGCGCGCCGGCCGCGTCTTTCAGGATCGCGCCCGCGTGCGAGACAATCGCGTAACCGCGCTCCAGGATACGCAGCGGGCTGAGCTGCGAAAGGTGCGCGGCCAGTTGCTCGAAGCGCGAGCGGCGGAGCGCCAGTTGCCGCCGGATGGTCTCGATGGCCTGCCCGCCGGCCCGCTCCATGCGGCGCCGGCCGTGCGCCAGCCGGGGCCGCGCGTCGAATCGCTCCAGGCGCGTCTGGAGCGCGCGGCGGGTTCGTTCGCGAGTGTCCAACGCCGCGCGCATGCGCTCGCGCAGGCGGTAATCCTGCTCGTCGATGCGCTGCAGCCCGCGGCCCAGGCGCCGGTGCAGCAACGCCAGCGCGCGATCGATGCCCTGCTGGCGCAGGCGCCGTTCGAGCATCGCCAGGCGGTAGCGCAGCGCCTGCCCGGTCTTGGAGCGCGCCGCGGACACGCGGGCCAGCACGTCGTCGCGGTTCGGCGCCACCAGTTCCGCGGCCGCCGAGGGCGTGGGCGCGCGCAGATCGGCCACGAAGTCGGCAATCGTCACATCAGTCTCGTGGCCCACCGCCGATACCACCGGCACGGCGCAGGCGGCGATGGCCCGCGCCACGGCTTCCTCATTGAAGGTCCACAGGTCTTCGAGCGAACCGCCGCCGCGGCCGACAATCACCAGGTCGGGCCAGCGCGTGCGGCTGAAGTATTCGATCGCGCGGCACACTTCCTCCACCGATCCCTCGCCCTGCACCAGCGCCGGAAACAGCCGGATGTGCAGGCCGGGAGAGCGTCGCGTGAGGATCTCGATCAGGTCGGCAATGGCCGCCCCGCGCGGCGAAGTGACGACCCCGATGCGCCGCGGAAAACGCGGCAGCGGGCGCTTGCGCGCGGCTTCGAACAACCCCTCGGCCGCCAGTTTTTTCTTGAGCTGCTCGAAGGCCAGTTGCAGGGCGCCGAGGCCCTGCGGCTCCATCGTCTCCACCAGCAACTGGTATTCGCCGCGGGCTTCGTAGACGTCGATGCGCCCGCGCACCACCACCGCCAGCCCGTCGCCCGGCTTGAACTTCCAGTAGCGGTGCGCGGAGCGGAAGGCCACCGCGCGCACCTGCGCCTCGCGCTCCTTCAGCGTGAAGTAATAGTGCCCGCTCGGCGCCAGCTTGAGGCCCGAAATCTCGCCGGACACCCAGATATCCTGAAATTCGGAGTCCAGCACCGCGCGGATGGCCGAATTCAGCTCGCTGACCGTGAAAATACGCCGCTCGGGCGTGAGGTCGAACTCTAGGGCGAATTGCTCCAATCCGCTATGGTAGCGCCGCTACTGCGCCACCGAAAGGTACAGCGTCTGGGTGCCCTTCGTCCCGCTCTGGGTGAAGGTGAGCAGTTGATCGCCGCTCAGGCCCGAGGGCACCACCAGGTTGAACTGGTAAGCGCCCACCAGCGAGGGCGCCAGGCCCTGATAACTCGGAGTGACGGTTTGGGTCCCCACCTGCATCTGCACCTGGTTTACAAGCGAACTGGTCCCGCTCGCGATCTGGCCCGCGGGGATGGTCTGGTTCGTGGAGTTGACCGCGGGGCCGAAGCCCACTCCATAAATTGTGACGGTTTCGCCCGGGCTCGCAGGCGTGGTGGTGTAGCCCGACAGTGCGCCGGCGGGCAGCACGAAGTCGCCGTTTGCGTGCTGCGCCACAACATATTGCTTGCCATTCAGCAGAAAGCTGCTGGGCGCGAGTAGCCCCGGCTCCAACGAATTCACGTTGATGGTGGAGTCCGCGCTCCCACTTGCCGTGGTCACGCTGATTTGCTGCGACCCACTGCCTACATTCGAGGGCACCTGCGCATTCACCTGCCCAGGGCTGATGTACGATACAAAAGCGGATTGCCCGCCGATGGTCACGGAGGTGCCATCGAGGGAAGTGGGTGCGTTATTGCCGTTGAAATCGCAGGTTTGCCAGGTGCGCGAGTCCGTGTTGGGTGCTAGATTGGAGCCGTAGATCTCAATATAGGATCCCGGCGCGACCGAAGAAAACCCGCCGAACCCGCTGGCGCTCTCGGCACTGGTGATCGTAGGAGATGCGGTGGTGGATACCGGCGCGACGGTATAGGACGTCGCGTAGATATGGTCGCCGTTCTGGTTGGGCGGGCCACTTACGCCGGCGTTGCCCGCGACGTAGAAGGTAATGTTCCCAACGCTGCACGCCGGCGGCGTCCACGTGAATTTGTAAGTGCCCGAACCGGCGCCCATGGTGTGCAGATAGCCGTACTCGCTATGTTCGATATATTGCAGCGAAAGGTTCTGGCCGCCCAGAGTAGCCGGGCACGCGGGGGCGGATTGATGCACCGCGCACGGACCACCCGGCGATCCCGTGTCTGCCCCGGTCATGCACGCGGTCTCAAAAATAAAAAGATTGCTGGCCGAGCACATCAGCAGCGTGTTCTGGTCGAGCGGCGTCATAGTGCCCGCCACGGTCGTGGTGCTGCTGGCGACGCGGGGCGTGAGTTGAAATCCCCAGGCCGTCTGCGTGCTCGCGGGGTCCGAAATTGTGACGCTCAATTGCTGCGCCACTCCGGGCGTGTAAGTCATCCCATTCGGAAAGTTAATCGCCACGCTGCCCTTGTTAGCGGGATCGTTGGTGGTTCCCGTGTGGCACCCCACCGCCGTGCAGGTGCCGTTCTCGTTCGGAACTCCGCAGTACCCCGGGTTCGGCCCGTACTCATATGCCCACAAAAGCAGCGGAATAGCCCCCAGCACCACCGCCGTCTTTGCAATTGTGATCTTGGTCTTCCGTTCCATGTTGTCTATGAACACCGTTCGATGCCAGTCTACTCGACCGGCACGCGGAAAACCGCGCTGTGTATAAGTTTTTACGAAACCTTCGCAAGCGCGTGGGAGATGGCGCACATTGCCGCATTTGCGGCGAGCCTGC
>JASHSS010000345.1 GCA_030038565.1 Bryobacteraceae bacterium | reverse complement strand
GGCGGCGCCGGTTCGAAGCGTGCCGCTTCCGGCGGGAACTCCACCGCCGGCGGCGCGGCCGAGCGAGGCGTTTTCTTCCCCGCCCGCCTGGTCTTCACCCGCGGCTCCGCCTGCGCGGTCTTCATCCACTCGGGAAGATTGCCGCACACGTCGCACATCTCGCAGCGCTGCCATTTGGGCGTCTGGCCGAAATGCATGCACACCTGGAAATGCCGGCAGCGCGGGCTTTCCACGAAGTTGCGGATGGTGCGGTAGCGCTGCCAGGCGCGGTCCTTCTCGGCCGGATCCTTGAGCTGCTCGATGAAATAGGCCAGCAGGCCCGCATCCTTGGGCCGCCACAGCAGCACGCAATCGGCCGGCAGTCCGTCGCGCCCGGCCCGCCCGGCCTCCTGGTAATACTGCTCGATGGATTTCGGCAGCGAGGTGTGGATCACCGCCCGCACGGCCGGCTTGTTGATTCCCAGTCCGAAGGCGATGGTGCCCACCAGCACCTGCGCCTCGTCGTTCATCCAGGCCTCCTGGTTGCGGCGCCGGATGGCGGTTTCCATCTGCCCGTGGTAGGGGACCGCGGGGATGCGCCGGTCCTCCAGGTAGTCCACCGTGCGCTCCACCTCCGCGATGGTGGGCGCGTAGACAATCACGCTCTGGCCGGCATAGGCTTTGAGCGCGGCCATCAGCCGGCGGCGGTGAGTCTCCTTATCGCACTGCTCGACGATGTAGCGCAGGTTGGCGCGATGGAAGCTCGCGATGTACTTGTCCGGTTGGCGAAGCTGGAGCTGATCGAGGATGTCCTGCCGCACGCGGCGCGTGGCGCTGGCGGTAAACGCGGCGATGGGCAAATCGGGGAAATGGTGGCGCAGCGAGCTGAGCTGCCGGTACTCCGGCCGGAACTCGTGGCCCCATTCGGAGATGCAGTGGGCTTCGTCGATGGCGAAGAAGGCCAGCGGCACGCGCTTCAGCCAGGCGATCGTATCCGCCCGCGCCAGGCGCTCCGGGGAAAGGTACAGCAGCCGGTAAGCGCCCTGGGCGGCCGCGCGCATGACGGTGCGCTGCTCCTCGGGGGGTTGCGCGCTGTTGAGGACCGCCGCCGGAATCCCCATGTCCGCAAGCTGCGCCACCTGGTCCTGCATCAGCGCAATCAGCGGCGAGATCACCACCACGGTCCTCGCCAGGGCCAGCGCGGGCAACTGGTAGCACAGCGATTTGCCGCCGCCGGTGGGCATTACCACGGCCGCATCTCGCCCGCTCATGAGGCTGTGGATGATGCGCTCCTGGAGCGGCCGGAAGGAATCGTAGCCCCAGTATTTCTTGAGCGCGCCCTGGAGGTCTTCCATCACGCTACCGGCAATCGGCAACTGGTTTCCAGCTCGCCTTTGGGGCCGGCGATGCGTTCGGCAACGCGCAGTTCCTTGCCGTCGTCCGAAAAGGTGAGGCGGCGCTCGAAGGCGAGGAGCATGCCGCGCAGCTTCAACTTGCAACGGTCCACCAGCGTGTCGCCCTCCCACGCGCACGAAAAGTGGCTCTCGTACCGCCGCTTTTCGTCCGGGTCCTGGTACACGAAGCCGCGGCCGACTCCCCAGCCGACACCGCCGCCGTGCTCGCCCTTATCGAGCTTCGCGCCCGCGGGAGGAGTGAAGTGGAAGGTCTCCTCCGGAATCTGCTGGTTGATCCGTACGCCGCGAACCACCTGCTCGTGGCGGCTCCAGGTGACCTCGTCTTCGGTGGGAACCCGGTGTCCGGTTGCGCTCCGCTGGCGCATGACCATGCGGTTCCGCCCGTCAATCCAGAACGTGATCGCCGATCCAGTGACGATGAGGCCGGGGTTGGGGCGCGGCTGGTACGTGACCGACACGACGTGGCACCCGTCCTCTTCCCGCAGGATCTCGGCGGAAACCACCTGTTCCTGGATGCCCGGAAACAGAAAAGCTTCGCCGGCGAACGGAAATTCGGGCTGAAAACGATGCAAGATATGCCGTGTCCTTCCCATTTCCGCGACCGGAACGCTGGTGTATCGAAGGCCGCCGCGATGGCGGTCGCCGAGGTGGGTGGTGTGCAATTGCTTACCGTCGGTCACTTGCACCGTGCCGCGGTTGCCGCACGGTTCAAAGCGCATGCGATCCGGCGCGGCGAAGAAGAACCGCACCCGCCGTTCGCTCCGCTGGCCGGCATTCTCGTCGCCCGATTTCTGAATGAGCGCCGCCTCCACTTCGAGCGTTTCGAGGCTGCCATAGGCTTCCGACACTTCTTGCAACAGCGTCAAGGCGTCCATGCTGGAATTATCCCAGTTCCCCTATCCGCCGCACCACCGCGGCGGGCGCGCCCTCCAGCATTTCGCGCACCCTCCGACCGGTCACGGGATGACGCAGATCCGGCGCCAGGTCGGCCAGCGGCGCCAGCACGAACCGTCGCTCCGAGAGGCGCGGATGCGGAATTTCGAGCGCGGCGCTGCGAATCACCTCGTCGCCGTAAAACAGAATATCGATATCGATGGTGCGCGGCCCTTTGGGCACCGTGCGCACGCGCCCTAGATCGCCTTCGATTTGCGCGATGCGGGCCAGAAGCTCGTCCGGCTCCAGGGTCGTTTCGGCCTCCACCGCGAGATTCAGAAACCAGTCCTGATCGTTAAAATCGACTGGTTCGGTCTCATATACCGGCGAAATCCGCATCACCCGCAAATCCGGCGCCGCCAGGCGGCCGAGGGCGGCCCGCAAGTGGGCCTCGCGATCGCCCAAATTCGATCCCAGGCTGAGATAAATGTCCGGCACCGTTCAGAACAGCGCCGGCTGATCGCCGATGCGCAGCTTGGGCTTCACCTGGAAATAGTCGTAAGCCAACTCCGTGGCCACCCTCCCACGCGGCGTACGGTCCAGGAAACCGAGCTGGATCAGGTACGGCTCGTACACCTCTTCGATGGTTTCGGCCTCCTCGGAAATGGAAGCCGCGATGGTGTTGACGCCCACCGGGCCGCCGCGGAACTTTTCGAGAATCGTCCGCATAATTTTCTGGTCAATCTCGTCCAGGCCGTACCGGTCCACGTCCAGGAGGTTGAGCGCGGTCTGCGCTACCGCCAGGGTGATGTGGCCGTCGGCGCGCACCTGGGCGTAGTCGCGGACGCGCCGCAGCAGGCGGTTGGCGATGCGCGGCGTTCCCCGGCAGCGGCGCGCGATCTCATCGGCCGCGCCTTCCTCAATGCTGACCTCGAGCAGGCGCGCGGAGCGCTTGACAATCGATTTCAGTTCTTCCACCGTGTACGGTTCCAGGCGCAGCACCAGGCCGAACCGTCCGCGCAACGGCGCGCTCACCAGCCCCTGGCGCGTGGTGGCGCCGATGGCCGTGAATTTGGGCATCGGCAGCGAAACGGTCCGCGCCCCCGGCCCGGTGCCCACCAGGATATCGACGCGGAAATCTTCGAGCGCCGAGTAGAGCATCTCCTCCACATCGGGCAGCAGGCGGTGAATCTCGTCGATAAAGAAAACCTGGTGCAGGCGGACGTTGCTGAGGATTCCGGTGAGGTCCAGTTTCTTCTGCAAGACCGGCCCGCTGGTGGTGGTGAATTCCACTTGCAGCTCTTCGGCGATGATCGAGGCCAGGGTGGTTTTGCCCAGCCCGGGCGGGCCGTAGAGCAGCACGTGGTCCATGGCTTCGCCGCGCTTGCGGGCGGCCTGGATGGCGATCGAAAGATTCTCTTTGAGCTTGTTCTGTCCCGTGAAATCGGCCAGGCGGCGCGGGCGCAACCCCGCTTCGAACTGCAAATCGTCAGCCTGGCGATCCCCGGAAATCAGCTTCCGGTCCGGCATGTGCTATTAGCTTAACCCGGATCGCACAAGCACGCATTCACCGTGCCGCCGCGGCCGCCGCGGGCGGCGTATTCACCAGGGAACGTCCGGGCTGAGGCCCTCGGTGTGGAAGCTCCGCAGTGAACGTGCTCCATCCGCTTCGCGCGGGCCGTACGGACCTGGCCCGGCCGAACAGGCGTACACCTCATGCAATTCGCATCGCCACGGCAACGTAAAGCGGATGCGCCGCCGTTCATCGGCGGCTGATTCCTCTTCACCCCATCCACTGCGGATTGCGCGCCGTGCCGTCCTGCCGGGTGGTCGTCTTGAAGGTCTCGAACTTCCCCGAAAGCGCCGCCTCTCTGGTGCGCGCCAGCAGCGCCGTGAGTTCCCCCTGCCCGTACGGCTTGAACGCGCGCGCCACCTCGAACGCCTGGTCCAGCAGTTTCTGATCGCTGATCCCCGTAATCACCACCGAGGTCGGCAGCCGATGGCAATATGACCAACCCCACGAGACTTTCCGCCGACCGGCAAAGAGTCCTCGGGACTTGCCGGGAACTGCGCATTCCGGTAATTGACATCCAGAGCCGCTTTCCCCGCGAACCGAGGCTCGCCGCCCGATACTGCTACCCCTTCGGAGGCCATTACACGGAAGAGGGTTACACCTTCGTGGGACGGATGATCCGCGGCCCAGCGTGGGCCTGCAAGCCATTGCCGGCCTCCTGCGTCGGACTCGGGCGTGGTCCGCTGGATTCGAGCAATATGCCACAATGGGCACGAAAGCTCTTACTTCCAGCGGCGATCCTCTTTCGGGCCATGGAAGACCGGGGGCGCAACCAATGACGATCAGACGCATTTGGGCGAGCGGTTTTGCTCTCCTCCTTTTTGCCGGCCAAATGGCGGCCCAGCAGGCTACGATCCGCGAGGAAAAGCAGGTCATCAAAACGTATCCGTATGGCGGCCCGAACCCGTCGCCGACCAGGCCGATCCGGCAGGGCCTCCAGCAGCGGATCTATCCTTACTTCGCCTTCGACGATCTCACCTCCGCGGCCGTCGACCAGACCTGGAACGTAGTCCGCCTGGAGAATCCGTATGTCCGGGCCTACATCCTGCCCGCGGTGGGCGGGAAACTGCTCGGCGCGATCGAAAAGACCACCGGAAAGGAATTCATCTATTACAACCACGTGCTCAAATTCCGCAGCGTGGCGATGCGCGGGCCGTGGACATCCGGCGGAATCGAGGCCAACTTCGGAATTATCGGCCACGCCCCTTCCACCGCCGGACCAGTGGATTACCTGCTCCGCAAGAACACCGACGGAAGCGTGAGCTGCTTTGTGGGTTCGATCGACCTGCCGTCGCGGACCCAGTGGCGCGTCGAATACCGGCTGCCGCCCGATAAAGCGTATATCGAGGCGCGGTCGCTGTGGTACAACCCGCAACCGCTGGAGCAATCCTATTATGTTTGGATGAACATGGCGGAAAGAGCGGGCAAGGACCTGGAATTGATCCTGCCGGGGACGGCGTGGATCGGGCACAACTACGCCATGACGAACCAGCCGTGGCCGATTCGCGCCGACGGGCTGAACCTGGCCTGGTACAGGAACCACGCGAATGTCTACGATGGAAGCTTTTTCGTCATCGGGGAGGATGCCGATTTTTCGGGAGGGTACTGGCACGACTCCGATTTCGGATACGGGCACTGGGCGCTGCACGAAGAAGTGCCGGGGCAGAAGTTCTTTCGCTGGGACCTTTCGCGCTCCGGCGGCATCTGGGAAAACCTGCTGACGGACAGCGACGGCCAATATATCGAGCACCAGACCGGGCGGCTGCTGGATCAGAGCGACATGGGATCGTTTGCGCCGTATTCGGGGGATCGTTGGGAGGAACTCTACTTTCCTTACAAGAAGATCGGGCCGATGGTTGCGGCCACGCCCTACGGCGCGCTGAATGTCCGCAGGGAGGGCGGCGCGCTGGTGGTGAGCCTTTGCGCGCTGCAGAAAATCGACGAGAAGCTGGTGGTGCGCGCGGGAGACAGGGAGATTTTCACGGACCGGGTGGTTCTCCATCCGATGGAGGTGTACGAGAAGCGGATCGCGGCTTCGGCGGAGAAGGGCGAGCTTCGGGTAGATCTGGGCGGCAAACTCTCATACACGGACGACCCGAAGAACCAGGCCCTCAGCCGGCCCCAGACTTTTCGGACGTACGATACCAACAGCCTGGAAGGGCTTTACCAATCCGCGGAGCGTGACGACCACGAACGCAACTTCGATTCGGCGCTCCAAAAATACATGGCCTGCCTGGAGCGCGACCCATCGCACCTGCGCGCACTGACTCGCATTGCCGCCCTCTACTGCCGGAGGGGCGAATACGCGAAAGGACTGGAGTATGCGCGCAAGGCCGTCGATTTTGCGCTGTACGACCCGGATGCGAATTATATCTACGGGATCCTCTCGGAGCGGATGAACAACCTGGTGGACGCCCGGGAGGCGCTCGGATGGGCGGCGCGGTCGATGCAGTTTCGCGCCGCCGCTTACGGTGAAATCGGGGCGACCTACCTGATGGAGGGGAGTTTCGAACGCGCCGCGGAGTATCTGCGGCGGGCCCTGGAATACGACGTCTACAACGTGCGCAATGACGAGCTTCTCAGTACGGCGTACCGCCTCTCGAAGGAGCCGGAGAAGGCACACGAAACCTTGGCGAAGATTCTGGAGATCGATCCGCTGAATCACCTGGCGCGGTTCGAGGATTACCTGCTGGAGCCCGGACCGGCGGCGATGGCTCGATTCCAATCGGCGATCCGAACGGAACTGCCGCACGAGGTCTACCTCGAGATTGCCGCCTATTACGTCAATTTGCGGCAGAATGGAGACGCGTTGCGCGTGCTGGCGGCGGCGCCGGAACAACCGGCGGTGCGCTATTGGCAGGCGTACCTGCTGCGGGACCAATCGCCCGCCGAGAGCCGGCAACTTCTGGCCAAGGCATCGGCGCTCTCGCCGCGCCTGGTGTTTCCTTTTCGCACGGAGGCGATTCCGGTATTCCAGTGGGCCGCCGCGGAACGCCCGGACGATTGGAAGCCGGCTTATTATCTCGGTCTGGTCTATTGGGGGCTCGTGAGGAACGCGGACGCGCAACAGATGTTCGACCGGCTCGGCGAGCACCCGGATTACGCACCCGCTTACGTCACGCGCGCCTTTCTGGAACGGGACAAAGATGCCGCGAAGGCGCAGGCGGATTACGAGCGCGCTTTCTCGCTCGACCGGAAGGACTGGCGGAACTGGTATCACCTGGCGACATTCGATCTGGAGAAAGGAAGCCACGATCAGGCGCTGAAACTCGCGACCGAGGCCTACCGGCAATTTCCAGGTGAGGACGCCATCAAGGTGCTGGCGGCGCGCGCCTATCTGAACAACGGCCGTTACGAGGATTGCAATTCGGTGCTGGCGAATGCCACGATTCTTCCGTTTGAAGGCCAGAGCGACGTGCATGGCCTGTTCGTCCAATGCTTGGCGAGCCAGGCGATGGCTGAAATGAAAAAGGGGCAATACCAGCAGGCGATCGAGCACCTGGAGGCATCCCGCGCGTATCCGGAAAGGCTCGGGACGGGCGCGCCGGGCAATCCCGATTACCGGATTCAGGATTATCTGCTGATGTTCTGCTATCGCGAATCGGGCGCGCCGGCAAAGGCTGAAGAGGCTATGCGGCGGATCGATTCCTACGTCGCGGGCCGCGGGCGGACGAACGTACCGGCACGGGGAGACCAGGTGGAGGAGTGGTATCGGACGACCTTCCGCACCGGGACGGAGGCGAGCGCGTACCAGGAACTATCGCGGCTGGTGCGAGGATCTCCCGGCGGGCGCCGCAACTGACGCACCGCGCCGGTGGCGGGCGCGGCGCAGGCTGTGGGTGGGCGCCCGGCGCCCCTCGGTGTTTTCGGAGCACCCGCGCGGCTGAATCCGCGCCCGTCGTGGCCGGGCCGACGTGGCGGCCGAGCCCGCAGAATTTTATCGGGTGAGGGTTCCCGCCCCGCCGTTGCGCTATGGCTGCTTCGCGGGATCCGCCCCCGGCGCCGGCTCCGAGGCGCCTGCTTTCGGATGCTGGTGGAACACCTTCCGGAAAACCCGCACCACTACATTGCCCCGCTTTGGTGAAGACGGCTTGGGCGCATCCTCCTCGACTGGAGCCGGCGGGGCGGTTTCCTCCGGCTGCGCCACGGGCGCCGTTCCCGCCGCAACCACCGGAGGCTCCGGCGCGCTGCTCCCTGCCAGCTTCGGGCGCGGAGGCTCCGGCAGCCTGGGAGTTGAAATCCCGGCGTCCAGCGGAGCGCTCGGCCCGTCCGGCCCTGAGGCGGTGATGCGAAGGTCGGCTGGAGGCGGCTGCGCTGCGATTCGGGTTTTACCCGGCATCCGGACCGGCGGAGGCGGCGCCGGATTCGAATCGGCAAGGGATTTCGCGTCCACGGGCGCAGGAGCCGGCGCCGGATCCAGTGGGCCAGTGCCTGGCATGAGCGCGGGCTGAGCCGGACTGGCCGTATTCCTGGCAGGCTGGCTTTCCGCCGTTGGCGCGGTGATCCGGAGGGCCACCACGCTACCGAGCGTCCCGGCTGCCAGAATCCCACAGGCGGACATCGCCCACACCAGCCGGCTGCCCCGCCGACTGACGCCTCGGGCCGTCTGCACCGCCCGAGTTGGGGATGCCGCGACATCCCGCAGGGCCGTGTAAAAGTCGCTGGCGGTCTGATATCGTGCGTCCGGCTCCTTCTCGATGGCTCTCAGAATGACCTGGCCGAGCGCTGCGCCGACAGCAGGCTCCAGGTCCTGGGGTGGTGTCGGCGCGGAGTACTGATGCTCCAGCAGGACCTCGATCGTGCTTTCCCCCGTGAACGGCAGCCGCCCCGTGACCACCTCATACAGGACCACGCC
>JASHSS010000344.1 GCA_030038565.1 Bryobacteraceae bacterium | reverse complement strand
GTGTTGACCCGCATTCCGAAGGCCGCCACCGAGAAGCTGCCCGAGATGCCGATCACGCTGAACAGCAGAATGATGGCCACCTTGTAGGCTTCGAACCCTTTCAGAAAACCGAAATACACCACGATGATGACAGCGATAAAAACTTCCAGCAGGATCAGGAACTTGCCTTGCGTGCCGAGATAAGTCTTGCAGGTTTCGTAGATCAACTCGGAGACGTCACGCATGGAGGCGTGCACCGGCATGTTGCGCAGGCGCATGAAGATAACCAGGCCGAACACCAGGCCCAGCGCGCTCACCAGCAGGCCGGCCAACAGCAGGTTGTGCCCGCTGATACCGCCCAGGAAAGAGACCGATCCCAGGTCCGGGAGATGCAGGTTGGCTTCCCCGCCCTCGTCGGCGGCGCGGACCGGCCCGGCCAGCGCCACGAGCGCCGCCAGGGCGAAGAACAGGGAAAGAACCGGCCGTACGGCGGCCTTGGCAAAGCTCGCCGGCCGGCCGACACCCATCGTGTCACAAAAAGAGAGCATCGACGAAGATCCTCCTCATCGGGATTTGCCTGTCCCTCTACGAGTAGGAACCGCCGGGACAAAGCTTGAACGAGCGTTACTCGAAGACGAACCCGAAACCACAGTATAAGAGATATACAGGTCGGAATTCAAATCGCGATGGGGATTCCAAGACCCTAAAAGGCGGGGGTCCCGATCCCCACATCGCGCCGCCCACCCAGGCGCCCCGCGCGCCGGACCGAATCCCTCCCGCTGCGTCGCGCCCCCAACGCCTCAAGCCCGTTCCCGGTACCCCCCCGGGTGCGCTTACATTCCGGCGCTCGGTTCGAAACCGTCCACGCCGGCCCGCACAAAGCGTTAGGATTGCCACGCTCCCCGCCGCGTTCGTGCCGCGTCTCACCGAACTTCTAGAGGTGCTTTTCCTAGACTTATATTCGCGTGCCGGTTTTCGCCGCGCGCCGGGTCTGTATTTCGCACAAGGAGGACATTCGATTCGATGATACAAGTTCCAAAAACATTTCTCGCGGGGGGGCTGATCGTGTTCGGTTTTGGCCTCCTCGGAACAGCATCCGCCGACACGGGTTGCAGCAACAACTTCGTACAAGGCACCTACACCGCGCAAGTTTCGAGCGCCAACGTTCAGAGCCTGGTGAGCGCCGTAAACGCGGCCGCCGGCGCCACTGGAAGCACGGGCATAACCGGCTCTACCGGCTCCACGGGCTCTACCGGCTCCACCACATCGCAGGGGTTCGGAAACAACTCGAGCAGCCTCTCGGGCGCTATTCCCGGACTGGGCAGCTTCTATTTCGATGGCAATGGCAACATTGTCGGAGCGGGCACCAGCGCCGGAACCAACGCCGCGATCGGAACCTACACCGTCAACTACGATTGCAGCGCCAGCATGAAGCTCTCCTCCGGCCAGACCTTCGACGCGGAAGTGGCCCAGGGGGGCAACCAGATCCTGTTCATTGAAACCGATGCCTCCAATCCCGGCGCGGTTGGCGTTCTGCAACATTCCCAGTCCGGCTGCGTAGCCATCACTTCCAACGAGACATTCGCCTTCAGCTTCTACGGCGCCCAGCCGGCCCCCGCTGCCACCGGCAGCACGGGTTCCACCGGTAGTACGGGATCTACAGGCAGTACGGGATCCACAGGTAGCACCGGCTCTACAGGCAGCACCGGCTCCACAGGTAGTACGGGCTCCACAGGTAGCACTGGCTCGACCGGCAGCACCGGTTCCACCGGCAGCACCGGCTCTACAGGCAGCACTGGCTCGACCGGCAGCACCGGTTCCACCGGCAGCACCGGTTCCACGGGTTCGACCATGCAGACCTACCAGCCCTACTCCGGCATCGGCATTCTCACCTTGACCCCGTCCGGCTTCACCGTCAACGGCTGGGGAATCCAGTCCGGCTCGGTCCAGCCGTTCGCAGCTTCCGGCACCTACACCGAGGGTTACAATTGCACTCTCCAGCTCAAGTTCAGTTCGAGCTCCTCCGCTTCCAGCAGCAGCTCCAGCAGCTCCTCATTCTCCGCGCCAACTGCCTTGAATGGAATCCTGGTGAACACCACTTCAGGCGTGATCAGCGTAATGACCAGCAGCAACACGGTGATCACCGGTAACTTCATCGCGCAGTAGTTCTCCCTCGGCCGCATGGCGGATGGGTCCAAGCCCATCCGCCATCACCCGGCGCGCAATCCACCTGGCCTGTGATATCTTCACATCCATGGATCTCCGGCGCCTGGCTGTTCCCTTCCTCGCGTGCGCGCTTTTCGCTACCCAACCGAATCCGGCCACCCGCCGCTGGTGGGCGCACGTCACGGCCCTGTCCAACGACAGCCTTCAGGGCCGCGATACCGGCAGCGCCGGATATCGCCAGGCGGCGGCTTACGTCGTGACGCAGTTCCAGCGCAACGGCCTCCAGCCCGCCGGCGAACACGGGTTCTACCAGACTGTTCCCCTTCACGCCCTCCGCTTCCGCGCCGACCGCTCCACCGTCGAACTCGCCGGCCCCCACGGCCCGCGATCTCTCGAATGGCTGCGCCAGATCACCGTCGCGGCCCGTCCCGGCATGCCCGAAACCATCGACGCGCCTCTGGTATTCACCGGCAGCGGGGCCGCACCCGAAGGCCTCGATACGCAGGGTAAGATCCTGGTTCAGCTGGGCGGGGGCCGCGGCGGCGCCGCCGGACGCGGAAGCCGCGGCGGAGCCAACCCGCGCAGATCGCTCGCCGGCACCCTCTCGATTGATACCCTGGCCGGTCCCGAGCCGCCGCGCTGGCCCGTGCAATACGTGGTCCAGATGACCCTCCAGGGCGCCGCACCCGCCGCCGCGCCCGCCGCTCCGGCGCCGCCGGCCTTGCGCTTCAATCCCCAGTTCGCGGACCTCCTGCTCCAAGGCTCCGGCCACACCTACCAGGAATTGCTGGCCCTCCGCGACCGCCAGCAGCCCCTCCCCTGGTTCGCCATTCCTGCCCGCCTGAAGGCTCACCTGATCTGGGAATCGGGCGATCTCGAATCGGACAACATCATCGCCGCCCTCCCCGGCGCCGACCCCGCCCTGGCGCGCGAATACGTGGTCGTCTCCGCGCACCTCGATGGCTACGGCATCGGCTCACCCTGGGGCGACGACAATATCTATAACGGAGCCTTTGACGATGCCGCCTACGTCGCCACCCTCATCGATATGGCCGAACGGCTGCACGAATCCGGAAAGCGCCTGAAGCGCTCGCTGCTCTTCGCGGTCGTCACCGGCGAGGAGAAAGGCCTGCTTGGGTCGAAATACTTTACCGCCCATCCCACCGTCCCCAAACCGCAGATGATCGCGGATATCAATCTCGATCAACTGCGGCCCATTTTTCCGCTCCACACCCTGACCATGCTGGCGCTCGACGAATCCACCCTCGGCGACACCGCCAGGAGCGTGGCCGCCTCGATGGATATCCGCATTCAGCCCGATCCCGAACCCGAACGCAATCTCCTGCGGCGCTCCGATCACTACAGCTTCATGCAGATCGGCGTCCCCGCCACCGGGTTTATTTTCGGATACGTGCCCGGCACGCCGGATGAAGCCGCCTATCGCGAGTGGTACGCCCGCCGCTACCACACCCCGCTCGACGACCTCAACCAACCCTGGGTCCCCGAAGCCGCCGCCAAATTCAACGACTTCTTCAATAAGCTCGTCGAAACCCTGGCCAACGCCCCCGATCGCCCGCATTGGAAGCCCGGCAGCTCCTTCGCCCAGGGAAACTGAGGAAGAGCCGTCACCGCGCGATTGACAGGTCTATGGCGCACGGTTACGCCATCATGGAAGACATTGAGGCCTTTGCCGGTCTGCGTCTCGGACCGGGAACCCTCTATGGCGCAATCACCCGCCTCGAAGAGCGCGGATGGATCAAGCCGATCTCCACCGGTGAGCGCCGCCGTCCTTATCGGCTCACCGCTTCCGGGCGGGAGCATCTCCAAGCACAAATAGAGATGCTCACCCGCCTGCTCAGAACCGCCAGCGGGAGACTCAGGCACGCATGAAACGGCTCATTCGGTTGGCTGCCAGGATGTATCCAAAACCGTGGGGCGACCGCTACGGCGATGAGTTGGAAGCGCTGCTGGACGACATGGGCGGCGGCGGCGGCTGGGTAGCCTTCAACGTGCTGGCCGGCGCCATCCTTATGCAGGTTCGATCATGGAGGAAAGTCCTGCCGCTGGCATCACTGGCGGTGGGTGGCCTGCTTGCGGCCTCGTGGTGGGTCGGGCAACGGCCGTTCTGTGCCCCTCAGTGTCTCCGTGTGAATACGGGCCTGCGGGGGAAGAGATATGAGTGGCTATGTGTTCACCACGGAGGCGCGGAGATCACGGAGGAAGCACGGAGAAAACACAGCGAAAGCTCTTGGCTTTCTCCGTGCTTTCTCCGCGCCCTCCGTGTCTCCGTGTGAGGACGACGCCCGCCCGCAACCGAAAGCCGGGCGCCCCCTTCGCACACCTCTCGTCTTGGGTTTTTCTCCGTGCTTCCTCTGGGCCCTCCGTGTCTCCGTGTTAGGGCGACGCCCGCCCGCGACCGAAAGCCGGGCGCCCCCTCCGCACACCTCTCGTCTTGGGTTTTCTCCGTGCTTCCTCTGGGCCCTCCGTGTCTCCGTGTGAGGGCGTCGCCCGCCCGCGACCGAAAGCTGGGCGCCCCCTCCGCACACCTCTCGTCTTGGGTTTTTCTCCGTGCTTTCTCCGCGCCCTCCGTGTCTCCGTGTGAGGACGTCGCCCGCCCGCGACCCGAAAGCTTCTGTTCCCCCTGAACGCCGAGACCCTCGGCGTAGTGGCGGTGAAGCCTCTCTCCCCGGTTTTCCTTTATCATGAGTTGTGTCCCGGTCCCGCTGTCTGCTTCTGATCCTCGGATTACTCCTGGCCGCCCTGGCCCTCGCCGAAGGTATCTCCCCTCCGCTCCTCGCCGCCTTCCAGTGGCGCGGCATCGGCCCCGCCGCCACCGGCGGGCGCATCGCCGATCTCGCCGTCGTCAAACCTCCCGGCCAGGCGCAACAAATCTACGTCGCCACCACCACCGGCGGAGTCTTCAAAAGCGTCAACGCAGGCGTCTCCTTCGCTCCCATCTTCGATCGCTCCGGCGGCATGCTCTCCATCGGCGCCATCGCCGTGGCCCCCTCCGATCCTTCCATCGTCTGGGTCGGCACGGGCGAGGCCGATAACCGCCAAAGCTCTTCCTGGGGCGATGGCGTCTACCGCTCCACCGATGGCGGCCAGTCCTGGCAAAAAATGGGCCTCGCCGACACCCGCCACATCGGAAAAATCGTCATCCATCCCCACGATCCGAACATCGTCTACGTGGCCGCCGTAGGCCACCTGTGGGGATCCAACCCCGAGCGCGGCGTGTTTAAAACCACCGATGGCGGCAAGACCTGGGACAAGGTGCTCTACCGCGACGCCAACACCGGCGCCATCGACCTGGCCCTCGACCCCGACCACCCCGACATCCTCTTCGCAGCCCTCTACCAGCGCCAGCGCAAGGGCTGGGGCTTCAATGGCGGCGGCCCCGGCAGCGGCATTTTCCGCACCACCGACGCCGGCGCCACCTGGACGGAGCTTTCCACCGGCCTGCCGCGCGGCGATAAAGGCCGCATCGGCCTGGCCCTCTTCCCCGGCGATCCCCGCATTCTCTACGCCATCGTGGAAGCCGATGCCGCCGCCGGATTCGCCGAAACCGGCACTGGCTTTGCCGGCCGCGGCGGCCGTGGCTCCCCGCGCCAGGCCGGTTCCCAAAACGGCGGCGTTTTTCGCAGCCTCGACCAGGGCCAGACCTGGGAACACATGACCGGCCTCAATCCCCGGCCCAGCTACTACAGCCGCATCTATGTCGATCCGCACGCCGCCAACCGCGTCTACATCATGGGTTCCAATCGCGGCTTCTTCATCTCCGACGACTCCGGCCGCAATTTCCACGACGTCTTCAGCAACGTGCACGGGGAAGATCACGCCCTTTGGATCGACCCCGACGACGCCAACCACCTCGTCATCGGCGGCGATGGCGGTGTCTCCATCTCCTTCGACCGCGGCAATACCTGGCTCTTCCGCCTCAACCTCCCCATCGGCCAGTTCTACGACATCTCCACCAACAACGCCGACCCCTTCCTGGTCTGCGGCGGCTTGCAGGATAACGGAAGCTGGTGTACTCCCAGCGCCACCAACATGGGCTACGGCATCTCCTTCAAGGACGCCTTCAACGTGGGCGGCGGCGACGGCATGCAGGCCATTTTCGATGGCGACGATCGCACCCTCCTGGTCAGTTCCCAGAACGGCAACACCTACCGCCTGTATCTCGACAGCATGGAGCGCCAGCAAATCGCCCCCGTCCAGCCGCCCGGCCGCCCCCAGATGGGACGTTCCGTCTACCGCTGGTACTGGACCAGCCCCCTGGTCGTCTCCCATCACTCGCCCAATACCATCTACACCGGCGCCAACATCCTGTTCCGCTCGGATGATCGCGGCGTGAGTTGGAAACCCATCAGCCCCGATCTCACCGCTGCGGTCGATCGCGACAAGCTACAGATGATGGGCGCACCCGTTTCTCCGGGCGCGCTCTCGCGCAACGACGGCCAGTCCAATTTCAGCGCCCTCACCGTGATCGCCGATTCCCCCCTCGACCCCAACCTGCTCTACACCGGCGCCGACGACGGCTCCATTCACCTCACCCGCGATGGAGGCAAGCACTGGAGCGATCTCAGCAGCAACCTCCCCGGCCTCCCGCCCATGCTCAACATCAGCGGCATCGCGCCCTCCAGATTCGCCGCCGGCCGCGTCTACCTCACCGTGGACGGCCACTTCAACGACGATTACCATCCCTACGTTTTCTCGAGCGACGATTATGGCCAGACCTGGCGCGCCATCGCCAACGGCCTGCCGCAGTCCTCCGTGCACCGCATTCGCGAATCGCCCGGCAATCCCGATTTCCTGGTGGCCGCTCTCGAAACCGGTGTCTATGCCACCTTCGACCGCGGCGCCCACTGGATGCCGCTCGGCGAAGATCTGCCTCCCGTCCCGGTCTACGACCTGGTGTTCCAGGAGCGCGACCACGCCCTGGTCGCCGGCACCCACGGACGCGGCATCTGGATTCTGGACCACATCGAGCCGCTCGCCGAACTGGGAGCGGAAACGCCCTCCTCCGCGCGCCTGTTCGCCGTCCCGCCGGTGTACCACAAGGTGATTTATCCCGGCCAGTTCTGGTTCGGGGCGGGCGAGTTCTTCGCCCCCAATCCATCCTCCGGCGCTATCCTCACCTGGTACCTTCCGCAGCCGGGATCCGTCACCATCTCTATTTCGGATGCCGCCGGCAAAACCGTTCGCAGCATGCACGGCGCGTCCCAGCCGGGCATGAACCGCGCCTGCTGGGATCTGCGCCGCGATGCAGCGCTCTCTTCCAATCCCACTCCCCTCACGACCGTCTGCGATGGGAACGCCTCCGGCGCCGGCCCGGTAGTTATGCCCGGTAAATACACTGCTACGCTCACCGCGCCCGATGCTGCGCCGCGCGAAACCGCCGTCACCGTGCTTCCGGATCCGCATTTCCCGGTGACGCCCGCCGAGCGCCTGAAACGCAACGCCGCCGTCATGGCCGCCTATACCCTTCAGCAGCAACTCGTCCCCGCGCGCGATACCGCGCAAACCGTGGCCGCCGCCGTGCGCTCCCTCCCCACCGCCGCGCGCGAAACCGCGGAGCGCCTCGAAGCCCAGGCGGCCACGCTCGAACGTCAGATCGCCGGCGCGCTCACCGCCGCCACCCGCGTGCAGGGCGCCATGGATGCCTTTGCCGGCCTCCCCACCGCCGCACAACTCCGCGACCTCGATTTCGTCTGGGATGACGCCACCGCCGCCGTAGCCGCGCTGAATCGCCTCATCTCCCAAGACCTGCCCGCCGCCTACGCCGCCGCCGGCGCCGCGTCCCCGCCCTCCATCAAACCTCTGCCCGCGCCCGTGCGCAAGCGGTGAAGGCTGGTCGGGAAGCAGAATCAGTTCACAAACCACGCCCGCCTGCACGGCGCCCTGGCCCGCTACACGGGGTCCCTCCGCGTGTCGATACCGCGCAATTTCAGACGTGCTGGTCTGGAACTATACTGGAATTGCCATGCGGTTCCCGGATGGAATCCAACGCCTGGGGGTGCTGCTGCTGGGCGCCTCCGGGTTGGCGCTCGCGCAAACCGCTCAGACTCCGCCCCCGGTTTCTCCTCCCCCGCGGGCCATGATCCGGCGCGGCCCGCTGCCTCATACCGCGCCACCCCAGCCGCAGGGGCCGCTGCTGGCCTTCGAGATCGCCGCGTTCGACGCCCGCGGCGCGCCCATCCCCCAGTTGGCGCTTGGGGACCTGCGCATCTATGACGACGGCCGGCGGATGCGCCCCGCCTTTATCCGCCCGGTGGAAAGCGCTGCGCCCTCCGCTCCCCTGGGACCGGACGAGTATTCCAACCGCCCGATTCGCGGCGCTTCCCGCGCCACCCTGGTGCTCCTCGACCGCCCGGTGGCGCCCGGGGTCTGCAAGGTCCGCATCGTGGTGCGCGATAGCCACAGCGGAAACGTCGGCTCGCTCACCATTCCCTTGAGCCCGCCGTCGCCCTAGCGTTCGCGTTCAGCTTCCGCGGCGGCCGTTTGATCCACCAGGAGTGCGGGCCTTCATCCCCCCTCTCGCTGCGTAGCCGCATCGCCGCGCGAGCGACCGGCATCCCGCAGCACCCGCGCCTTCCCAGCGGCCGGCGCACCCGCCGCGCTACGCCCGCGCTACCCCGCCAGCCGCCGCACAAATTCTGTGTCGCCCTCCAGGAAATCGTAATCCCCCAAGCGGGACCGTGGTTCCCAGCGCAAATCATGGAAGATGCGGTTGCGGGGCTCGCCCTGGAAGCCGCTCACCTCCCAAAAGATCAGCAGGATCGGGCTTTTGCCCGGGTAAGAGTATTCGTAGCGCGCGATCTCCCGACCCTCCGCCGAGCGGATGCCGAGTTCCTCTTCCAGCTCGCGGCTCAGCGCCTGCGCGGGCGTCTCTCCCGGTTCCACCTTGCCGCCCGGAAACTCCCATTTCAGCGGATGGCTCTGCTCCGGCCGGCGCTGGCCAATCAGGATGCGTCCTTCGCGTTCCACCACCGCCGCCACCACCTGAAGCATTGGTAGAAGTTTAGCGCGGTACCGGCTTACGCCAGCCCGTTTCTAATATCCCCTTTCAAACCGTGCGTGCCGTTTTCCGGCACACGGCTTAACGATGATCTTCTGGGTGTGGCTTGCGCCGGGTATTTCACTGTGCCCATCAAACGATGCAAACCCATCCCGTGAAGCTGATGGCCGGTAAATGGTGCCCGCT
>JASHSS010000343.1 GCA_030038565.1 Bryobacteraceae bacterium | reverse complement strand
CCGGGCGGCAGGTATTGCGGGCAGTAGCGGACCTTGAGCAGGTCGCTGGCGAAGAGGACTTCGGCCGAGCGCACGCCATAGACGCCGGTGAGCGAGTGCTCGATGAGCCATCCGCAGGCGGTACACCACATGCCGGTGAGATGGAAGACCTGTTCGCGGGTTTCGGCATCCGGGGGAATGGCGCGGGCGTCTTCGCGGGCGGGATTGGAGATCAGCCCCAGGCGCAGGCTTTCCTGGAACAGCGGGGTGTCGCGGAAGTTCTGTCCGGAGGCCAGGACGCCGCTCTCCATCAGGATGGCGTAGACGTTTTCACAGCCGGCGCAGCAGAAGGCGGAGGAACCGGAATCGAGTCCACAGAGCGTGCAGGTCATGCCAGGGGCGGGGCCGGGCTGGGCAGGCGGATGGACTGCCCCACCTCGATCATCTGGGGGTTGGCCTTTTTGGTCTCCACGTAGGTCCAGATCAGGATTCCGATGAACAGCGCGGAAACAAAAACCAGGAAGGGAATCAGCACGGGGACTTTTTTCATGGGTCGGTTATTTCCTTTCGGGAGCGAGGAAGGTCAATGGAAACGAGTTGTTCTCGCCGCCGGGCACGGTGTCGGCGGTAAGCGAGAAATGGGTCACCAGTTCGCGGCCGGTGGCGGGCGGGGCGGTGATTTCAAACTCTCCCTGCGCGGATTGGCCGGCGGCGACGGAGACCGGATTGGGGTCGAGTTCGAGCCGGCCGCCGGGGAGTTGCCGGATGGAGAAGACCACCGCCGCGGGCTTCGAGCCGCGGTTGGCGATGGAGTAGCGGAAGCGGTTCGAGATTTCGCCCGAGGTGTTCACGCGATTCACCTCGACCAGCACGGCATGCCGCATGGAAAGCGCCACGGTGAGGCCGGAGGCGTAGAACAGCAGCAGCAGCAGCACCACCACGCGCCTGGCGTCCCACGGCTGGCGGGCTTGGGAGGACAGCGGACCCTGCTCGCCCCAGGCGTAGTGGATCAGCCCCGACTTGCCCAGGCGGCCCAGGATTTCGTCGCAGGCATCGATGCATTCGGCGCAGTGAATGCACTCGATCTGAAATGGCGACTGGCGGATATCGATGCCCATGGGGCAGATGCGCACGCACTTCTTGCATTCGATGCAGGCGTGGGCGGGGTCGCGATAATGCACCAGGAGGGTGCGGCCATCGCCGAGCAGGCCTTGCAGATAGCCGTACGGGCAGACGGTGGTGCAGAAGCGCTGGCGGACCAGGGTGAAATCGAGGAAGGTGATGACCGTGACCACGGCGCCCGAAATGCCGGCCGCGGTGCGCACATCGAACGACGCGAGGCGGGCGAGGAGATCGCGCGGCTCGACGAAATAGGAGATGAAGGCAAACGCCAGCACCACCGAGGCGGGCGCCAGCAGGCTATAGAACGCCGCGCGAAAGAGCCGCTCGCGGGCCTTGGGCTGCCAGCCGATGAAGTGCTTCACCACCCAGCGGCGCAGGCGCTGCTCCACGGCGACGGAGGCCTCGCTGAAGATCATCTGCGGGCAAAGGTAGCCGCAATAGACGCGCCCGTAGAACACCGAGGAGGCCACCACCAGGAACATCAGGAACATGAGGGCGAAGAAGATGATGCCGAATTCGTTGATCCACAGCTCATAGCCCGCGAAATAGAAGCGCTGGCGGGGGATATCGGCGCGCACCACGTTGAGGAAGGGCAGCGCCAGGAAGGCCAGGAAGCAGAGCAGGTGGACGGTTTTGCGGGCGCGATGCCAGGTGCGCGCGGCCTCCACGGGAGGGGCGGTCTTGGGCCCGGTTTTGACGGTGGTATTAGCCATGGCAGTGGGCGGCGGAGAGGCCGCGCCACAGCAGGACGGCTCCCGCGATCATGACGCCGGCCGGCGCCAGGCGATAGCTCCAGCGTCCCAGGCGCGCGCCGGCGAAAGAGGCTCCCGCGCCGACCGCCACGAGCGCCACGGCGGTGCCCATTCCGAAAACCAGCATGGTGAGCGCGCCGGCGGCGGCCGAAGCCGTATCCACGGCCTTCAGGAGAGCGGCGTAGATCAGGCCGCACGGCAACAGCCCGAGGGCCAGACCGAGGCGGAACTTGTGGGGCGAGAGCAGCAGGCGGGCCACCGCGCGGGAGAGGCGCGCGCGGACCCCGGCGTTGCCGATGGACACCAGGCCGGTGGCCGGGCCGGCGCCCACCATCAGGATGCCCGCCGCGATCATGGCCGCGCCCGAGACCATGCGGGCGCCCGAAGCCATTCCGGCCAGGCGGCCCGCGAAGCCGATGCCGCCGCCCAGCAATCCCGCCGCGGCGCCCAGCAGAGTGTAGGTGGCGATGCGGCCCGAGTTATAGAGCAGGTGGGCGCGCCAGGCCTGCGCGCGGGCGAGGGGCAGGCTGTAGGACAGCACCAGGGGGCCGCACATCTGGAGGCAGTGCAGACCGCTGGCCAGGCCGAAGGCGAAGACGAGGGCAAAGGCGGCGGGGCTCATGGGAGCAGGCATTCCCGGTCGGTGGGACAGGCTTTCAGCGTGTCCTGGGCAGGCAGAAGGACTGCCCCGCCATTTGCATAGATCACCTGCGGGTTGCGGCTCTCCACGGTGACGCATTCGGTGTAAAACTCGAAGCGCTTCATGGTAATGGCGTGGGTGGGGCAGCGCGAGGCGCAGAGCGCGCAGCGGATGCAGGTGGTCTCGTCCTTGAGCATCACGCCGGCGTCCGCATCGGCCTCGGGATAGACTTCGGTGGCCTTCACCAGGCGGATGAGGCTTTCCGGGCAGACATCCACGCAGCCGTTGCAGGCCACGCAGATGGCCGTGTCGAAGACCGTGTTGACGTTGCAGCGCAGGCAGCGGGAAGCCTGGCGGCGCGCCTCTTGCTCGGGATAGGGCCGCCCGATGATTTCGAGCGACGCGGCGCGCTGCTCGCTCTCCGCCACCGGCGGATTGCCGCGCGGAATGGTGTTCCAGCCGTCGGCCATGGTGTAGGCGGCGGGCAGCCACTGCTTGCGCACGACCACTTCCGTGCGGGTGCCGCGCAAAAAGTCGTGCATGGAACGCGCCGCGATCTGGGCCGAGGCGATGGCGTCGATGAACAAGCGCGGGCCGTGGGCGATATCGCCGCAGGCGAACACGTCGGGGGCGGTGGTTTGATAGGTGGCGCGGTTCACCTTGATGAGGCCGCGCTCGCTTTCCACGCCATCGGCCGGGTCGAGGAAGGAAAGGTCGGAGGTCTGGCCGATGGCGAAGATCACGCT
>JASHSS010000342.1 GCA_030038565.1 Bryobacteraceae bacterium | reverse complement strand
CCTGCGGCTCGAGAGTCGGGAAGAGGGCTGTCTGCAGGAGATGGCTGAATTGGGAGAGTTGCTCGCGGAGCGTCAGCTTCATGGTGGATGCCTCCTGCCTACTACCAGCTTAGCCGCCGATCGAGCTTTTCAAAACGTAATTCTGTACTTCTGTTCTATCTCTGCGGTTTAGCTGAATTTTGCAAGAGGCTCTTGTGATCCAGCTACGCAGCCCGGGCGGGACGGCGGCATTTCCGCACTATGGAACTCGTAGGACTGGTTACCGGAAGTTAGCACCGATGTTAGCGTCTCACCTGGGATAGAATTGGTCCACATATGTCCTTCGCTACCGGTACGATTCTCGGGCCCTACAAGATACAGGGGCCCTTGGGCGCCGGAGGCATGGGACAGGTGTATCGCGCGCGCGACTCGCGCCTGGGCCGGGATGTGGCCCTCAAGACGCTGCCTCCCGAGTACTCTCGCGATCCCGGCTTCCGCCAGCGTTTTGCCCAGGAGGCCCGCGCCGTGGGATCGCTCAACCATCCCAACATCGTCTCCGTGTACGACGTGGGCGCCCAGGGCGAAATCGCCTACATGGTCACCGAGCTGGTGGAGGGCGATCCCCTGCGCTCCTCCGGCCAGGGACTGCGCAAGATCCTCGATCTGGCCGTACAGGTTGCCGGCGGGCTGGCCGCGGCTCACCAGGCCGGGGTGGTCCATCGCGATCTCAAGCCCTCCAATGTGCTGGTCACCCGCGACGGGCGGGCCAAGATCCTGGATTTCGGGCTGGCCAAGATCCAATCGCGGCGCTCCCCATCCGCCCCTCCCGATGTCCACACCGAACCCGGCATGGTAATGGGCACCGCTGGCTATATGTCGCCGGAGCAAATCCGGGGCGATCCTTCGGATCACCGCTCCGATATCTTCAGCTTCGGTGTCATGCTCCACGAGATGCTCACCGGCCAGCGTCCCTTCCAGGGCAAGAGCGCGATCGAAACCATGACCGCGATTCTGAACGAGGACCCGCTCGACCTGCCCGAAAGCGTGCCGCCGGCGCTGCGCGAGATCGTGGCGCATTGCCTGGAAAAGGACCCCGCCAATCGCTTCCAGTCCGCCAAAGACCTGGCCTTTGCGCTGGCCCACACCGGCGCCTCCAGCGGAAAGCAGGCTGCCCTGCCGCCGCCCGCCCGGCGCGCGCGCCGCATGCTGCTGCCCGCCGCCGCCATCGTGTTGCTGGCGGTGGGCGCGCTTCTCGGCCGGTTCGTGTGGCGCGCTTCCGCCCCGCCGTCCTGGACCGGCGTGATGCTGGGCGGTCCGGAGGTGGCGAGCATCCCCAGGCCTTCCCCGGACGGGCATCTGCTGGCTTTCGTGGGCAACGATTCCGACGACGTGATGCAGGTGTGGGTGATGAAACCCGGCAGCCGCATGATGCTGAGCCACAACCGCGAGCGGGGCGCCGTCCAGAGCTGCTCGTGGGCCGCCGACGGAAGCCGCATCTATTACGACCGCTGGTACGATCAGCCCAAGGGCATCTTCAGCGTCCCGGCGTTGGGCGGCAACGAGCAGTTGGTTCTGGAAGACGCCATGATGCCGGAGGGCCTCGCCGATGGCAGCCTGCTGCTGGTCAGGATCAACCCCGAGCACCGCTACCAGGTGTTCCGCTACTGGCCCGATAACGGCAAGCTGCAGGGCTACCCGATCGAAGTCTCCAATTTTTATTCCGCTCTACGGGGCAATCCGGCGGGCACTCAAGCGCTGGTTCTGGGAACCTCGATGGCGCCGGGCGCGCCCGCTGGAATCCACCTGTTCCTGGTGGATCTGGCCTCCGGAGCGATGCGCCCGCTTCCGGAAGACACCCCCGGCCAGTTCAGCGACACCACCGCCGGCGCCGTGTTCGCTCGCGACGGGAAATCCGTCATCGCCCTCAGCCGCAGCGGAAGCACGTATCGCGTGGAGGCCATCCCGCTGGATACGCGGCCAGCGGGGGAGCTTCTGGAATCGCCCCATCCCCGAACCGTGCTGACTTTGACCCGCGCCATCTATTCGCTGGATATGGGCGCCGACGGCAGCCTGTATCTGGATCAGAACGACCGCGTGAAAGACCTGCTGCGCTTCGCCCCCGCGGGCGGCCGCGTGGAACGGATCGCCACGGTCCCGAGCGAGATGGGCGACGACAGTTTTTGCGTGTTGCCGGATGGACGGGACGTGTGGATGGAGTCGGCCGGAGGCCGTGTGCAGTTGATCCTGGTGGATCCCGGAAAGGACACCGTTCCGCTGGTCAATTCCAGTGAAGAGACCGCCTGGCCGATGACCCCTGCCGGCCCCGGCGAAGTGGCCTTCCTGCTGGGGCGCGAGCGCCAGACCATCGCCCTGGCGGCTGTTTCCAATGGCCGCATCACGCGCCAGATCCCCTTCGACAAGGGACAGGTGGGCGCCATGGCCGCCGCGCCGGACGGGAAGACGCTCTATGTGGCGGCCGCCGGAACCATCTGGGCCGTCCCGCTCTCGGGTGGCCTGCCCAGCAAGATTCGCACCGGCGAAGGCGTCACCGTGGATGCCGCCACCCAGAGCCTGGTGGTGGAAGTATTGGAGCCGCCCCACACGCGCCTGATCCGCATTCCGCTGGCCGGCGGAGCGGAGCAGGAGATCGCCGGCTCCTTCCACCTGGGCAATGGCATCGACCCGGGCAGTATCCGCGAGGGAAAACTGGTGGCGCCCATGGGATCGCCTTACTGGTACTCGCCTCCCGGAATCCTGAACCTGGCCAACGGCGAATCCACCCGCATCCCGCTGGAGTACACCGGCGATTTCCACCACATGGCCTGGACTCCCGATGGCAAAGTGATGGCAGTCGCCGCAGGCTGGCGCGCCACGCTCTGGAAGTTCACTCCGCTGCGTTGAGGGCTACAGGTAGCGTTCGCGCAGGATCCGGAGGTGGTGGGCGCAATGTCCCGCCATGAGGAAGGCCAGGGCGCGCACGGTGAAGCGCTTGTCGCTGGCGATTCCGCTTCGCATCCAGGCTTCCGGCGGCAGGTTGGCAACCAGCGAGATGCTGGCGAGGCGCACCCGCTGGAATTCCTCCCTGTGCGCGGCCCAGGAAACCCGGTCGGCCTCCGCGCCCGCCGCGGCGATATTCTGATCGTAGCTGGGCAGCGGGGAGTCGAACCCGCGGGCGAACCACAGCGCCCGGAAGGCGAATGACCGTTCCGTGTCGCTGACGTGGCTCAGAACCTGCCGGATGCTCCATTTTTCGGGGGCGTAGCGGTGGAGCGATTGCTCCTCCGAAATCCCCGCCAGCAAGCCCGCGGCTTGCTCCAGTTGACTTTCCAGCGCGGCGCCGGCGTCCGCGCCTTCCACCTGGTCGATGTAGGTGAAATAGTAGGGCGCTGCTTCCGAGGGTTCGGGACGTCCGATCATAGGCTCAGTCTACCGTAGTGTCCGGGAAATCGCCGGGCAAAACCGCTCCACACACTGCACTCACCACTCGCGACCGCTCCGCCGGGCCGATACCGCGGCGGCCCGCTACGGGGCTTCAACCGGCACGGGTCGAAGCCCCGGCGCTACTGGTCGCCCTAACCGGCGGCCGCGAACACCGCCTCATCGGCCGAGGGGCCGTACATCCCCGGAATGGCCACGTCGTTGAGGCGGAGGTAAACGCCCAACTGCGCCCGGTGATGGATCAAATGGTTCATTACCACGCTGCGCATGACCGCCGCCCGCGGCATCGACAGCACCGTCTGCCCGCCGAAATTCAGGCTCCAGATCTGCTCCCATTTTTCGTCGCTGGTGGCCTCGATCTTGGGGCGCGCGCCGGAGACGGCGTTATCGAAAATCTCCAGCAGTTCGACCCGCGATTGGGCGATGTGCGGCTTGTAGTCGGATGGTAGTTCGAGCACATCCTGATCGATCGTGACACCCGCCCAGGTGGGCAACTCCGCCACGTGCGTGGCGAGGCGGGCCATGGTCATGGACTTCGGGTGGGGCTGATAATCCAGCCTTCCATCGGGCACGCACTCCAGCATCTTGCGCGTGTTCTTCATCTCGACGTCGAATTCCGGCAATAGCGATTGGCTGAATGGCATATCGTCTCCTTGTTGCTTGGACCTTACGAAAAGACCATACCAGGCATTGCGGACACTTTCAGTCCGCGACTCGTGGCAGACTGGGAGCATGATCGAGACCTCGGCACGCCTGCTGCGCCTGCTCTCGCTGTTTCAGGCGCAACGCTACTGGACGGGCGCCCTCCTGGCGGAACGGCTGGAGGTGACGGCCCGTACTCTGCGCCGCGATGTGGACCGGCTGCGCAGCCTGGGCTACCCGGTGAATTCGACTTCCGGTACGGCGGGCGGCTATCAGCTTGGCGCGGGCGCCACCTTGCCCCCGCTGCTGCTCGATGACGATGAAGCCGTAGCCGTCGCGGTGGGATTGCGGACCGCCGCCAGCGGCACCGTGGCCGGCATCGAGGAATCGTCCGTGCGCGCGCTCGCCAAGTTGCAGCGGGTGTTCCCCGAACGCTTGCGCCGCAGAGTCACGGCGCTGGATGCCTTCATCCTGCCCCTGGCCAGCCCGGGTCCGAGAGTGCACGCCGAAACTCTTTCGGCGATCGCCGGCGCCTGCCGCGATTTGCAGAGGCTGCGCTTCCGTTATCGCAGCCGCGAGGGGGCCGAGACGGCCCGCGACGTGGAACCGCACCGGCTGGTGCATACCGGGCGGCGATGGTACCTGGCAGCCTACGATGTGGGCCGCAATAGCTGGCGGACGTTCCGCGTGGACCGGATCTCGCCGCCGCTGGCCGCCGGCGCACGCTTCACGACGCGCCAGCCGCCGGATGGCGATTTCGCGGCATACGTATCTCGCAGCGTGACTTACGGAGCGGAACCGCACCAGGCCAAGGTGATCCTGCACGCGTCCGTGGAGCAGGCCGCCGAGCGGGTTCCACCTGCCGCGGGAACCCTCGAAGCGATCGACGAAGAGCGCTGCATGTTGCACGCCTGCGCCAGTTCGCTGGACGCCCTTACAGTCCACCTGGCCTGGCTGGGGTTCGAGTTCGAAGTGCGCGAACCCGCCCAACTGGCGGAACACATCCGCGCGGTGGCGGCCCGCCTCCATCGGGCTGCGGCGCGCTCGGTTGAGCTGCCGGCCGCTGAACCCGACCGCCGGGACCATTCGGACCTGAGCGCTTCGACCGCCCCCACGCCAGCGGCGCGTGCCGCCGGCAGCACGGATGCCGGGACAGCCACCGGCGCCCCGGGAATGGGCAAGCCCGCGCACGGAACATAGCCGCCGGCGAACTGCGCCGGCGCCATCGCCGCGCCCCCGCCATCACGCCCGTCAGGAGACGCCGCTTCGAACCCAGGCGGGCAGTACCGTCACGACACCGCCGGGCGGCAGGGCGTTCCGCGCGTCTCGGGTGAGAGAGATCGCGCCGGCTTACCCGCGCGGCGCCGGGGCGCCCTTCGATCCGGGCCCGAAGGGCCCACCGGTTGCTCCCGTCCGCGCCCGAATGGGTGAACCGGCCGGCTGCACTGCTCCGTCCACCGGCAATTCTGGCGGGAGGCTCAACGCCTCGGCACAAAGGATCACGAGCGCGATCCAGACCAGGTCCGCCAGCAGAAGGTGCAGGATCTGCATCCAGACAGGCGCCAATAACACC
>JASHSS010000341.1 GCA_030038565.1 Bryobacteraceae bacterium | reverse complement strand
CGATCCCTGGGCGCGGCGGCAATCTCGTCCGACGCTCCCACCACCGTCCCGCCTTTCAGCGGGCCGCCGCCCAGCAGCATGGTCCAGCACTGCGGCCAGTGGTCGCGGCCGCCCGCCGGGTTGATCTTGGGGGTGCGCCCGAACTCGCCCGTGGCCATCACCATGGTGTTGCTCAAGAGGCCGCGCTCGGCCAGGTCGGAGAGCAGCGAGGCGTACGCCATGTCAAACATCGGCCCCACCAGGTCGCGGTAGCAACTGATGGGGCTGAAGGGCTTCGAGCCGTGAATATCCCAGGTGATCTCGTCGAATACGGTTTCGAACATGTTCACGGTGACGAAGCGCACGCCCGCCTCGATCAGCCGCCGGGCCAGCAGGCAACTCTGGCCGAATCGGTTCATGCCGTACTTCTCCCGCACCGCCTCGGGCTCGCGATGCAGCTCAAAGGCTTCGCGCGCCTTGACGGACGACATCAGGGTGTAGGCCTGCTGGAAGGTGGAATCCAGGAGGCGGGCGTCCTGGGAAGTCTCGAAGGCGCTGACCGATTTATCCACCATATCGCGCCAGTTGCGGCGGCGGTCCACGCGTAGGGCCGTGAGATAATCCGGCGGCAGCATGTCGGGGACCTTGAAATTCGGGTCGGACGGATCGGCGTTCAATACGAAGGGATCGTAGGCCTTCCCGAGGTAGCCGGCGTTCTGGCCGTGGGGCATGTTCCCGCCGGTATTGCCGATGGGCCGGGGCAGCAGCACGTGGGAGGGCACATCGCCCTTGGGCCCCTTCAGCTTGGTGAGCACGCAGCCGTAGTGGGGATGCTCCAGGCCGCCCTGAAACAGCCGGCCCGTCTGCATCATCTGGTGGCCGGTATCGTGTACCGCGGCGGCCGTGTGGTACACCGAGCGCACCAGCGAAAACTTGTCGGCATGCTGCGCCGTGCGGGGAAAGTTTTCGGAAATCTCGATGCCGGGGACGTTAGTCTTGATGGGCTTGTACGGCCCGCGGATTTCGACCGGCGCGCCGGGTTTCATATCGAAGGTGTCGAGCTGCGACGGACCTCCGATGAGCATCAGCAGAATGCAGTTGACATCCGTGTTGCCGGTGGCCCCAAAGGCGCGCAGACTGAACCAGTCGGTGAGGCTCAATCCCAAGGTGGCCAGCGCGCCGGCGTGAAGAAAATCACGCCGCCGCGAGCCATCGCAAAACTCGCACGGGCGATCAGCATCCAGTCGGAACATGAACCCTCCCTGGTACGCGATTCTATCACCGCCGGGAGGGAGGAAGAGCGGCGCCCCGGCAGCCGGATCGCCTGCCCCACCAACCCGGGATCACGACCTGCGAGTGTTGTGCGGGGCAGGCGTTCAGTTCTGCCGAGCTTTTTCGGCGACCAGCCGGCTCCGCCAGGGCGAGTCAAGGGCGGGCGGACACCGGCGTCTCGCGGAACGCGCTGCCCGTTTGGTAGAGCCGCAGCCTGCCCTCGATGGCCAAGGTGAACCCCGGAAGATGCGATTTGGCCAGCGCCAGGGCGCGGCGCGCGGTCAGCACCGCATCGGCGAAGCGGCCGGACTCGGCGTAAGCGGCGGCCAGGGTGTCGCAGACGGCGGCGTCCTTTCCGCCTGAGAGTTCCACGGCGCGCACCGCCAGCGCGACGGCTTCGCGCCCGTCGCGAATCGAGGCATCGGGGCAGGTCGCCAGCACCCAGGCCATCCGGCGCAGGTTGGCCGCGTCCCGGGCGCCCTCCCGCCAGTGGGAGAGCGCACCGGCGATATCCCCGCGCGCGTAGAGCGCCTGGGCCAGGCTGTCGTGGGCGTCTTCGAAGTGGGGGTCGATTCGCAGAGCCTCCTGCCATTGCCCGATGGCTTCTTCCGAATGGCCCTTGCGATCGAGAACCAGGCCCAGTTGGTAGCGGGCGGGCGCGTAGCGCGAATCCAAGTCCACGGCCTTGCACAGTTCGGCCTGTGCCTCATCGAGCCTGGCTTGCCGCGCGAGCGCCTCTCCCACGTCGCAATGCACCGGCGCGGAGCGCGGATCGAGTTCGGCTGCTTTGCGAAGATCCTGTACGGCCTCCTCAACCCGGCCGCGGTCCAATAACAGGCGGCCCAGACGATGCCGGGCGGAAGCATCCCGGGGGATCGTCTTCGATCGCCGCGCGCAGTTTGAGTTCGGCCGCGGCTTCCAGGTGCGGACCCGCTTCCCGGCGATGCCCGGCCATGAGCAGCGCCGTGCCCAGGTTGCCGTGGGCTGCGGCATCGTCCGGCTCGATTTCCAGCACCTGTTTCCATTTGGCGACGGCTTCGGGAAACTCGCCGCGCTTCTGGAAATACATGGCGCTGTTGACCAGTTTGTAATACTCCAGCGCCGGCCCGCCGATCGCGCCCAAACCATCGGGCGGGATATTCACGAACTCGGGGAGGTTCACCGCGCGATTGCTCGCGGCGGCGTTGTCCACCAGGATGGCGGGGCTGTCCTCGCCCCGGTCGTCGATGTGGGTGAGAAACATTTGGGTGTATGGCGAGCGGCTCTTCGACGAGAACACCAGCCAGCGGCCGTTGGGCGAGAAACTGTGCCACGAATTCATGAGCGCCGTATTGGCCCGTAACGGGCGGGCGTCGCCACCGCCCGAGGGCACGATGTACAGCCGGCTGTCGGGCCGCATCAGCAGGCCGTTGCGCGATTTCACGAAGACGATCCAGCGGCCGTCGGGCGAGATCCTGGGGAATGAGTTGCTCATACCGTTGCGGGATGCGCCCACAACCGGTTCCGGCGGGCCGCCTTTTCCCTCGCGGAAGGGAATCCGGTAGAGGTCGTATTTCATGGGCAGTTCGGCGGGATCGTTGGCGAACTGCGCGAGTGGCATCCCGGGAGGGGTGGGGTCGCGGGCTTCGGCGCGGGCGAACAGCAGGTAGCGGCCATCGGGACTCCACACCGCGCCCATCTGCACGAAGCGCGGATCGTCGGCGCCCGGCAGCGGCTGAAGAATGCCGGAGGCCCGGCTGTACCAGGCCAGAATTCCGCGCGTGGGATAAAACACCTGCAGGAAGCGGTAATCCTTGAAATTGGCGACGTAATAGTTGCTGGGCGGATTGCGCTCGCCGGAGGTCTGGAGGGGATTGAGGGTGGTCACCACGAAGCGCCCGTCCGGAGATACCTGCGACATAAACCCGACGCGCACGCCGCCCTTGAGCGGTCCCGCGGCCGTAATCCACTGGACCAGGTCTTGCTTGCGGACCGAAATCCGCGGCGCGACGGGAGCGAGAATGTACAGCCCACGATTGTTTCCGAGACCGTCCAGGTCCATGCCGAGAGTTTTGCCATCGGCGGAGAAGGAATGGCAGTTGGCGCACACCGGCAGGTTTTCCAGAACCACCCGGCTGGCGGGTTCGGCCAGGTTGCGCAACCGCCAGTCCACCAGGGGCACGGCCGCGGCGGCGAGCGGTTTGATGACGCCGCGCTCCACTTCCGAGGGCATCAGGGGCACATCGCGATAGAAGATGGGCGCGCCTGCCGGGTCGCGCGAAGTGGCAATCCGGATGCTCGCGTGCGCCGCCGGGCGGCTGATGGTCACCGTGGCTGGACTGCCCGCGGAGTGCCGTTTGATGGCCGCCCACAGGGCCGCATCGGGAACCCAGGTGTGCGCGGCGGCCTGTTCCGGCGACAGCTTGGGCGGTTGGTTGGTTTCGGAGACGCAGTCGGGGTCGATTGGGCCGATGCGTGGCGGGGCGCCCTGCGAGGTGGCGTGAATAGGCGCCGCGCCATCGGCAAACAATATGTCGATGCGCCACGCGCCGGCGCCCTTCGCGCCGTCGCGCCAGAGAAACGTGGGCGCGGTAATTTCGGGCGGGAAAATCGACCCGTCCTGGGGGTAAGCGATGACGATCGGTTCGGAAGAACTACCGGGGCCGAGGGCCACCGCCAGAACGGCGATGCCGCCCAGAATCGTGCGCATAGCTGCCGCTTGATTTCAGAGTATCAGACTCGTTAAGCGGATTGATTGCCAGCGGATCGGCGGCCACCTGCGGATTACTGCCCCAGTTTCCTTATCTCTGCGCGAAAATCCTCGCTTGAGTTGTAGCCGTCCTGGAAGTAGCGAACGATGCCATCCTTATCGATCAACAGGATCTTCGGGATGCCTCCACCGCGGTACTTTTGGAAGGCTACCTGGCCGGGGTCGAGCAGGTTCGCATAGGGGTACTTCTGCTCCTCGAAATATTTTCCGGCGGTTTCGGCGGACTCGCTGAAATCGATGCACACGACGACGAGTCCTTTGTCGTGGTATTCGTCATACGCGGCTTTAATATCCGGCATCGCCATGTGGCAGGGTTCGCACCAAGTCCCCCAAAAGTCGAGGAGGACGGTTTTGCCGCGCAGGTCCTTCAAGGCGATTTCATGGCCATTCACCTCCTTGAGAGTGAAGTCTGGCGCCGGCTTGCCCACCAGGTCCGATTTGGCAGATTCCATCATCGGCGGTGGCGAGCCGCCCGTACGCAGCATGGGGCTCGGCGGCGAGGGCACGGCGGGCCCGGTGACCGCGTCCCATTGACCCAACCGGGCGCGCCAATCCGCAAGAATTTTGAGGGCTTCGGGAGGTGTTTTTTGCTGCCCCTGGAGGAGCCCGATGGTCACACCGGCAACCGCGGCGGACACGAACGGCCGAGGTGGAATGAACTTCGAATTGGTTTGCGGATCCCCGGTCGAGGGACGCGATCGGAAACCGTTCGTCTCGCCATAATTCGCAGACGCGCTACCGAGCCGCCCCCCGCGCCCCCCGGATGGTTGCCATTCGTTGAGCAGCTTGACGGTTTCCTCCCGGCCGGCGCCATCCGCGATGGCCTTGGTCAAAACATCGGTGGCTTTGGCGATATCCTGGTAAATCTTTTGACGTTCGGCGACGATGGCATTGATCCAGGTGAAGTCGCCGGATACGGTACCGTCCGCAAACACAGCCGCCACCACCTGGAAGTCTTCACACTTGCCTAAGCTGGCCGGCAACTGCCTGGCCATATTCGCCCATGGTGGAACCTGGTACTCGGTTTCTTTCCCCGGCTCCAATCGTTTCCCTGCAAGGCCGATTTCCTGGTCGGACCAATGCCATTGGGTAGTCCATTCTCCTCCCGCGTCAGAGTCGCCGTGGCATTCCACGATCCAAGCCGTCGCGGGAGCGCTGTACTCATTGCGGAGATGAAACGTGGTGACGTCCGCGTCGTTAGTCTTGCTCAACGTAAGTTGGCGCGCGTTGCGAGCGGCCGGCTGACCGGAGAGGGAAGCGCACCAGAGAAAAAGCAACCCGAAATATCGCATGCCTGGTCGTCCTTTCCGCAAGGGTTCGGGGTAACCGGGATTTGCGCATAGTGTACACCCGTTACACTGGGGGATATCATGCGCAACTGCCTTCTTGGGACCTTATTCTTCCTTTGGCCGATGATTTTGACGGCTGCGGATCAGAACCGTCACGTGATCGTAGTGAGCCTGGATGGTTTCCCGGCGTACGCCCTGCGCGACCCCACCCTTCCGCTGCCGGTGCTGCGACGGTTGATGGCCGAAGGCGCATCGGCGGAGGCCATGATCCCGGTCAATCCGACGGTGACGTGGCCCAACCACACGGCTATGGTCACGGGCGTCAACGCCGCCGTGCACGGCGTGATCTACAATGGCCTGCCGGTGCGTCCGGGCGAAGGCAAGGCGCTGCACATCGAGCCGTGGGTGCCCAAGACGGAACTGGTGGAGGCGCCCACGGTGTACGACGCGGCGCACCAGGCGGGCCTCACCACCGCCGAAGTGGACTGGGTGGCTATCTACCATCCGCCCACCATCGACTGGTCCTTCCCCGAGTTGCCGAACGCCGGCGGCGCGGTGGAACGCGAGATGCTCCAGGCCGGCATTCTGGCGCCCGAAGAACTCGCCGCCTGGGGAAAGACCAGCAACACCACGCACGACGACATCTGGATGCGCGCCGCGGCCTACCTGATCGAAAAGCACCGCCCCAACCTGTTGCTGGTACACCTGCTGCTGACCGATACCGTGCAGCACCAGTATGGCGCGCGGTCGCTGGCCGCCAACACCGCCCTGGTTCTGGCGGACCGGCAACTGCAACGCATCCTGGACGCCATAGACCGCGCCGGCATTCGCGGCCAGACCACCCTGATGGTGGTGTCCGACCACGGGTTCGCCACCTTCCATCACCTGATCCATCCCAACGCGGTGCTGCGCCAGAAGGGCCTGTTGCGCAGCCCGCAGGATGGCGACGGATGGGTGGTGGCGGAAGGCGGCACGGCAATGGTGTATGTGACCCGCGAAGCGCGCCGCAGCGACGTGCTGGCGGCCTTCCGCGATCCGCTGGAGGGAGTCGCGCAGGTGATCCGGCCCACGGAATACGGCAAGTCGGGCTACCCGGCGCCCACTCCCAACGGCCGCATGTCCGACCTGGTGCTGGCGGCGGCGCCCGACTACGCCTTCGACGGCGCGATCGAAGGCGAAGCGGTTTCGGCCGCCCGTA
>JASHSS010000030.1 GCA_030038565.1 Bryobacteraceae bacterium | reverse complement strand
ATGCGCTCACGCATCGCCGAGCACATGCTGATGTCGCGGCGCACCTCGGCGCACGTCACCACCGTTCATCGCGTGGATATGACCAAGGTGGCCAAAATGCGCGAGCGCCACAAGGCCGCCTTCCAGGCCAATTACGGCTTCTCGCTGACCTGGCTGCCGTTCATTGCGCGCGCCTCGGTAGTGGCGCTGCGGGAGTATCCGCTGCTGAACGCCTCGCTCGACGGCAACAGCATCCTGTACCACAACGACATCAACATCGGCATCGCCGTGGCGCTGGAAAACGGCCTGATCGTGCCGGTGATCCGCGCCGCCGACGAGAAAAACGTGCTGGGCCTGCAGCGCTCCATCGTGGACCTGGCCACGCGCTCGCGCGCCCGCCAGCTCAAGCCCGATGAAGTGCAGGGCGGCACTTTCTCGATCACCAATTTCGGCAGCTTCGGCAGCCTGATCGGAACCCCCATCATCAACCAGCCGCAGGTGGCTATTCTAGGCGTCGGCACGGTGGACAAGACCCCCGTGGTGATCGACGACGCCATCGCCATCCGCTCCGTCTGCCACCTCTCGCTGAGCTTCGACCACCGCCTGATCGATGGCGCACTGGCCGACCAGTTCATGAGCCGCGTGAAGCAGGTGCTCGAGGGGTGGTCCGAAGAAGTGCTGTAAATCCTGCGTCCACCCGCGCCAACCGTCGAGCCGTTTTGCGGCATCCGCCGTCCAAGGGAAGGTGGAGCACGGTCGAAAAACCTCGCCGGGCGGACTATCCGGCGGCCGGACACGCGTCCCCACCAGGTTTTCATCGCCTGTGGTGGCCCGCGGGGCCCTTTGGACAAGCCTTCAGCCCGCCAGGACAAAGCAAGGCCTGCCCCACCAGGCGCGCGGTTTGTGCCGGCGTCCCTAAGCTATACTCGCTCTGAAAGGCGGAAAAGAAGATCATGAAACGTACCTCGATGTACACCCTGGCCCTGGCTGCCGTGGCGGCGCTGGCCCTGGCGCAGATGAAGCCTCGCACGCAAGGCAACAGCCAGAGCCCCGCGCGCGAAGCTTCCGTCACGATCGCCGGGAAGAAGATCAACATCAGCTACTCGGCGCCCTCCGTGCGCGGGCGCAAGATTTTCGGCGCGGGCGGCCTGGTGAGCAACGACCCCACTTACCCCGTCTGGCGCGCGGGAGCCGATGACGCCACCACCATCCACACCGACGCCGCGTTGGATGTCCACGGGGTAGCCGTTCCGGCCGGCGATTACTCGCTGTATGTGGATGTCGGGGGCAGCCAGTGGCAGCTCGTGATCAACAAGCAGGTTGGCCAGTGGGGCACCGAGTACGACAAGTCCAGGGACCTGGCTCGCATTCCCATGACCATGGTGAAGCCCCCCGCGCCCATCGAGACCTATAAAATGGTCCTTTCGAGTGAAGGCGGCAACCGGGGCAAACTGACTCTGGAGTGGGATAACGTGATTGCCAGCGTTCCGTTCACCGTGAAGTAGGGCCGCCATCCCTCCGGCATTCCCCGGCGGGCGAAGCCCGTCACCAGCCGGGTGGCGGTGATCTCGTCCGGCGCCGCGATTGCCCGGCGGGCGCCCTCACCCGGCGCAAGTGTGACAGCCCGCGGGCGCACGCGTTCCGCAATGCCGTCGATGGCGATCGCCAGGCCATTAAAGGGCGCCCGGCAATACGCGCTGAAGATCGGCGGCCGCGCCCGCTCCCCACGCCATAACCTCGTTCGATATCCGTCGTGCGCCCCGGCCTGCCCGCGAGCAGAAGCCGCCATTTTTTGGGCATTTTGCCCAAAAAACTAGGTTAAACCATTGATTCTAAAAGACAGACCTTGGGCAAAATGCCCAAAAATACCGTGCGCCACGTACCGATTCTGTCAGCCGGCCCATGCCCAGGCGAGGCCCTGCCTCGCCGCGGATAAACATCTTAGAATTGCTTATGCCCTTTCCGCCCACCCGGCGCGCCGCCCTGAAAGCCGCGGCTGCGGCCCTCGCCGCGCCCTTCTTCAACCGCCATCGCTACGCTCTTTTCGCGCAATCCTCCCAGGAATACTCCGAGCGCGCCGTGCGGCTGGTGCGCGAATCGCTGGTGATCGATATGCTCAACCAGTTTCTCTACCGCCGCGACATGCAGGGGAAACTGCGCCAGTGGCTCTCCAAACCGGGAGCCTTCACGCTCGCCGATTTCGCGCCGTTCCGCGATTCCGGCATCCACGCGGCCAGCTTCGGCGACGCCGCCGACAGCTACGAGGCCGCCATCGAACTGCTGGCGCACTGGAACAGCTTCATCGCCGCGTATCCCGACTGGCTCCTGCGCATCAGCTCGGCGGCCGATTTCGACCGCGCCAGGACCTCCGGCCGCTACGGAATCCTGTTCGGATTTCAGAACTCCGTACACCTGCGTGGCCCGGACGATGTGGATTTCTTTCTGGGCCTCGGCCAGCGCTCCTGCCAGTTGACCTATAATTTCCGCACCTTGATCGGCAACGGCGCTTTCGAACGGCACGACGATGGCATCAGCGAATTCGGAGTCCGGATCGTCGAGCGCATGAACCGCGTGGGCATGGCGGTGGATTGCGGGCATGCCGGAGACCGCACCATGCTGGATGCCTTCACACTGTCCAAAAAGCCGGTCATCATTTCGCACGGCAACTGCCGCGCGCTGTATCCCGGCTATCCCCGCTGCGTCACCGACGAGGCCATCCAGGCGATGGCCAAAACCGGCGGGGTCATGGGCATCAACTTCATCAGCTCCATGGTCAAGGCGCACGAACCGACCACCGTGGACGACGTCATCGACCACTTCGAGCACGTCATGAACCTGGTGGGCGTGGAACACGTCGGGGTCGGCAGCGACCTGGGGATCGAGAGCAACGACTTCATGCCGCCCGAGCAACTGGCGCGCATGCTGGCCTCCATGGATCCGAAATACCGCGTGCACCATCGGGAAGCGGTCGCGCGCCTGGACCATCCCAAGCGCATCTACGATCTGACTGACGGCCTGATCCGCCGCAAATTCACCGACCAGCAGATTCGCCTGATTCTGGGGGAGAATTGGCGGCGGGTCCTGGCGGAGATCTGGGCCTGAAGCGGGCCGCGGCCGGGCGGAATGCCTGCCCCGCCGGCGCCCGCGCGTGGTTCATCCCTGGCCGGTGAGGCAGACGATTCGCCCGCCGGGCGTCGGTTTCCAGGCCTCTTTCCCGCAACCTGCCGGCCGCGCCCGATTCGTGATCGGGCGGGCGCGTTTACGGCGTAGCCGCCGAGCCGAGCTTTGCCGGCGGCGCTGGTGGCAGGCCCCGCCCGTTTTTCCTCGCTTCAAGCGGTTCGATGACCGCCAACCCGCTAACCGCCTCCCATATCTGCTCAACCGAAAAGGCGGGCAACAAGGTCTCCATGGAACTGGACCACGGCCAGGGCAACGGGCCGAAGACCACGTTGGAGCTCTCTCCGGTGCCTGCGTCGTGAACGTAGCTCGGCAGCCCCCACACAGCGCTGAGGGGGTCCGTGGCGACGTAGGTGATCGTTCCCGCGCCTCCCGTGAGCGCCGCCCTCGTCGCGTTCTCCCATCCGCCGATGTTGAGTTGCATCGCGGCGATGGGGGCCAGGTTCGCGAGGGCCGCTGGCGTGTTCGTCTGGGCCATGTTATTCCCCATAATCGCGATTGTCGTACTGCCCAGGCTCGTTCCCGTATTGTCGGTCACCGTAAAGGTTGCGCCTGAGATCAGTGAGGAGGGGTCGTTGTATCCGTCCGGCGGATAGGCATCGTAGTAGGTCAAAGCTATATTGAATTTGTAGCCGGCCGGTACCGTCGTGCCCGGCAAGGTGGCCAGTGGAACGTGGATATTGACCAGTAAATCCGCGTCGCTTGGGCCGCTGAAAGTCGCGATGCACGCCACAAGCTGGTTGGTGCCTGGGTTCTCGTAGATGACGAATTGCTGCCATTGGGTAGTAACCGTGGGTCCCTCCGTCGAGTTGCAGTTCAACTGAAAGCTGAACCCGTTGGCGGAGCTGACCAGGTCGGATGTGATGCCGATAGTCACCGAGACGCCGTCGAGAGCATCGCCGCCGTTCTGGAGGTAATAGTTCAGGAACCCGCCTCCCAGGCTCAGGCTTGGCGCCGACACGGTCGGGAGAACCGCGGGAAAGTCTCCATCCACCACCGTCCAGAGCTGGTTCTCGTACAAGGTCAACTTCACTGGATAGGCGTCCAGTAGGGCTCCCGACGCAGTGGAAGCATTCTGGATGTCGATCACGTTCCCGTTCAGCTTGCTCACGATGAAATAGTACTGCGGGCCCTTTGGAGCGGGCACGGGAGTCGCGGGATCGGCAACGAAACACCAGAGCTGGTTGTCGGCGTCGTACGGCTTTTGCGGATAGGCATCGAGCAGCGTCCCTGCCGCGGTCGACGCCCCCTCAATGTCCACCGCTTTCCCGTCCAGCTTACTGACGATGTAGTAGTAGCCCGAGCCTGCCGGATCGGCCACGAAATTCCAGAGCTGGTTATCTTCCCCGGATGTTTTCTGCGAATAAGCGTCGAGCCCCGCGCCGGATGCGGTGGAGGCGCCCTGGATGTCGATCACGTTGCCCAGTTTGCTCTTGATGAAGTAGTAGGGCTGCCCGACGACGACGGAAAAGGGAACGCTGAAGCTATAGGCGTTGTCGAAAGCCCAGACCGCCAGCGACCACGAATAGGGGCCGGCGCCCAGTGTCGAACCAGCGGAAACGGTAAGCGTGGTGGAGGCGGACTTCCCGGCATCTATGGTAAGCGAGGTCGAACTCAAGCTCGCTGTTACATTCGGCGCGTCGGCCGATCCGTCCGCACCTAGAATAAGCTTGGCGGTCGTGCCGGCGCCCGCTACCGATGTTACCGTAACGTCGACTTTCACCGAACTCCCCTGGACGACGCTGATCGTCGAGGGCATTGTGACGGAGAGTTTGCCCACACTGGCGGTAATTGGAACCGACACCGGGTTCCATGTATCTCCGTTAATCAGAAGCGTGGCGGTACTCGCGGCGGGAGTCGAGGCGGTGGGTGCGAATTGAATGGTCACCACCACGTATTGTCCGCTGGCCACAGCCAGAGGCCCACCCCCACTCACTTGGGCGACTTGCACCGGAACGTCGGTTCTGACTGGTATCGGTTTCGTTCCCGGAGGCAAATCGCCGGGATTTGTGGACTCAATCTCGACTTTCATGACAAAACTGCTCACGGATGAAACCGTCAGGGCGCCGCCGGAAGTGTCGGCGGAGATGCTGGCTGTCACGTTGGCCGGCGCGGAGAGAACCGCGCTCTGAGTGGTCGGGGTCGCAGTTCCGCCGGGTGGGACTATTCCGCAATTGATACTGGCGGGACTGAAACTAACAGTCGTCGGCATGCCGTCCTCCTTCTCCAGGACGGCAATTCTTCCAGGATTCCCATATTGCCCTCCCGGATTGAGAAAGTATACCTCAACAGTTTCTCTGGTAGGCTGGCCGTTCCTCTGGCGGCGGTCCCCTTATGCGCCCCCTACCGCATCTCCACCCGCAAGGTATATTCCCCCGAAGATCGCTCCAGCACCGGCCACACCTGCAGGTAATACTTCTTACCGCCCTCCACCGCGATGCTGTATCGCAGCGACGCGCCCGCCCGCTTGGCGTCCGGGGCGAATCCTAGGGTCCGCTGGTCCGGCCCGAACGCCGTCAGGCCCGGCACCAGGGTGGGAGAAAGGTTCTCCAGGGCGATGTCCACGGCTCCGGAATTCTCCGGCTGGAAGGAGTAGAAATCCTGATCCTCGCCATCCATGATGTTGGCTTGAATGGTCTGGCCCAGCGCTATGGGCTGCGAGTGGAAGATGTCGTCGTTGGGCTCATAGGCGTCGAAGGCCTTGAGCGCCTTGACGGAGATGAGGTACCCGCCGGCCGTCTGATCCATTCCCCACACCGACAGGTAGAACGTGGTGTTGGGCGGCGGGGCGAACGAAAAGTGCATCGGAGACCCTGGTTTGGGTTGCCCGCTCACCCGCGCCACCTGGTTGGACGAGTCGTCATAAATGTTCCAACCCAAAATCAGGTCCGGCGAGCGGGCGGCGATATCCAGCACCAGAACATCGCGCGGAGACGGCGGGGAAGGGAATTTGAACACATCCACGTCGTCGAGTCCGGCGGCGATCTCGCCTTCCACCTTGGTTCCCACCGCGATTACGTTGGCCGTGGAATTGGTCGAGTTCGGTTCGATCTCGCGCGTCACCGGGCGGGCCTCGTCTTCGGTGATGTCCCGCAGGCGGACCAGGTTCTGAAGCACCGGTTGGTAATTGGCATCCCGCGCCAGCGCCTCGCGGAACGCATTCACGCTGCGCGAGCGGTCTTCCAGTTTGGCGTACAACACCCCCAGGTCGTTGAATACCACCGGAACGGCGGCGGTCTTGGAAGCCGTTTCCAGCAGCCCCGAGGCGGGTGTGAAGTCGCCGTGGCGCACCAGTTCGGCGGCCCGCTGGAACAACTGCTTCGCTTCGGCGTCGTTCAGGAGCTTCCCGTGGGCGGTGGCATACTCGTGTTCCAGAACCGTCACGTCGGTGATGTAGCCGGCCAGCGGATCGATTTTGGCCGCCGCCGGGCGCCGCCCGTGCAGCCACAACACCACCGCCGCTCCCGCCACCAACGCCAGAACGGCCGCCGCGCCGCCCAGAAGGATGGGCAACTGGATCACCACGGGTGCTTTTCGCCGCTTGGGCTTGGTGCGATAGTATGTCGAAGGCATAAGGTCCGGATCCGGCCGGAACCCGGAACATACCCAGGGCCGTTCGTCGTCGTCCCATTCTAGCGCGCCACCGCCGCCCGGCAGTGTCCTGCCGGGTGTATAATCGGTGCGCTTGGTGAAACGCTCTCCAGCAGGGCGGCTGGCGCTAGGGGTGACGGCCGCGCTGATCCTTGGGCTGGTTGCAGCGCGGTCCGGAGTCTTCCGGGAACGGGCTTCCGTGCCGCATCTTCGCATGACGCCCGCCGAACTGGCGGCGGACGGGTGCGATACTGCCGTCCTCACGATCGAATCGCCGTCGGCGGATGCGCCGCGGATCTCCCTCGACCGGCCGCACAGCGCGCGCCTGGAAGATCTCAGCCGGGGCGACCAGTCCGGGCGGGCCTGGGAGGCGCGCATCCGCGCGGGAGTGATGCCGGGACCGGTCGCGGTGCGCGTCCAATTCCCCGGCGCGCCGCCCGCTACCGCCGCGATATCGGTTCTGCCCGTGGCCGCCGATTCGGCCGGAGACGGCACCCCGGATTTCCTGCGTCTCCAGAGCCGCGGCGACATCGAAGCCTTCCGCCGCTGGTTCACCTTCCTGGCCGAGGCGCAATATTTTCAGGATCCCGCCCGGCGCCCGGCCGAAATCGACGATTGCGCCGCGCTCATCCGCTACGCCTACCGCGAAGCGCTGCACGCGCACGACAGCGCCTGGGCGCAGTCCGCCGCGCTGCCGCTGGTGCCGGCTTTCGATTCGGTCGAGCAGTATCAATACCCCTACACCCCGCTGGGTGCGGCCCTTTTCCGAGTAGCCGGCGGCGCCTACCAGCCCGCCGATGCGGGCGGTCCGGCCTTTGCCCAATTTGCCGACGCCGAGACCCTGTGGCATCGCAATACCTACTTCATCGGCCGCGATCTGACCCGCGCGCTGCCAGGCGATCTGCTGTTCTTCCGCCAGCCCACCGGGCACATGGCCTTCCACAGCATGATCTATCTTGGCGAAAGCCAGTTGCGCCCGGATAGCCACCGCTATGTGCTCTACCATACCGGGCCGGACGGCTCCAACCCCGGCGAGATCCGCCGCTGGACGGTGGCGGAATTGCAGCATTACCCCGAACCTGAGTGGCGCCCGGTGGATTCCAATCCGGCCTTCCTGGGCGTTTACCGTTGGAACATTCTGAGAAAGGTTGACTTACTAAGATGATGCGCTCGCACGGTATCTCGTGGTTACGCGCCGCGCGGCTGGGGCTGTTGTTGCTGGCCGCCGCGCCGGCTCTCAGCCAGGGCGAGGAGGAGCCTTACTTCGCCCTGTCCACGAACCGCACTTTCGGCACTTCCGGAAAACCGTCGGTGGAAGTCAGCTCGTGGAATGTGGATGCCCTGGAGTTTCGGGTCTACCGGTTGCAGGACCCGTTGGAGTTCTTCCGCCAGGTGGAGGATGCGCACCAGTTTGGCGGGCGCGTTCCCCGGCCGCCGCACGAACGGCCCTTGATCGAGCGGATCCACTCGTGGAAGAGCCAGCTTCGGGCCAGCATCCGCCGGTCGTTGCGGGCCCAGTTCACCGAGCCGCCCAGCAACCATATCGCGGCCATCCGGCACACCGCCGCCCAGCCCCTGGTAGCCGGCGCGGGGACGCCCTTCGCGGTGGCGCCGGTGCTCAACTCGCAGCAACTGGTGCTGAAATTCGTGCAACCCGTCTCCGGCGAGTCGCGCTGGCAGCGCGAAACCATCCCGGTGCCCGTGAAGGAGAAGGGATTTTATGTGGTCGAGGCGGTCCGCGGGGAATTACGCGCGTACACCCTTCTGATGGTCTCGGATATCGCCCTGATCACCAAGACCGGCCGAAATCGCGTGGTCAGCCTGGTGGTCAACCGCTCCACCGGAGAGCCGGTCGCCGGAGCCAAAGTCTGGACCCTGACGCGCGATAAGACCCTGGAAGAAGGCGCCACCGACAGCGACGGATTTGCCGACTTAGCGGTCAAGGATCAGCATCCCACCGATATTCGGGTAATGACCCGCAGCGGCGCGGATTTCGCCGTGAATGCTCTCTCCGGTTATGCCTTCCAGGGTAACTCGCCCGATTGGATGGGCTATGTGTACACCGATCGCCCGGTATACCGGCCCGGCCACACGGTGCATTTCAAGGGCATCCTGCGGCTGCGGGCGGCGGCCGGATATGAGGTGCCGGCAGGCAAACAGGTCCTGGTCGAGGTCCAGGATGCCGAGCAGAAGCCGATTTATCAGAAGACCCTGACCACCAGCGCAAGCGGCGCGATTCACGACGACCTGGTGCTGGCAAGCGGGTCGTCGCTGGGAGATTACTACATCCAGGTAAAAACCGGTGACAGTATCATGGGCGGCACATTCCAGGTGCAGGAGTATAAGAAGCCGGAGTACGAAGTGCGCGTGACTCCGGCCAAAGGCCGCGTGCTCGAAGGCGAGAAGGTCCAGGCCACCATCGACGCGCGCTACTACTTCGGCGAGCCGGTCAACGGCGCCAAGGTGCAGTGGGCTTTGTACCGCGATCACTATTACTTCCCGCTGTGGTACGACCCCGATGAGGATTACAACGTGGCGCAGGATCAGGACGATAACTCGAACCCGGGCGACCAGCTCGATCAGGGAGAAGGCGAACTGGACGCCGATGGCAAACTGAACATCGAGATAGAAACCAGCCTCTCCGAGCACCGGCAGGACTATATGTATCGCGTGGAGGCGCGCGTCACCGACCAGGCCAAGCGGGAGATTACCGGCCGCGGCTGGATTGTGGCCACTTACGCCAGCTTCCTCGTAGATATCCGCCCGGACCGCTATTTCTATCGTCCCGGCGAGAAGGCCTCCCTGATCGTCCAAGCGCGGGATTACGACAACAAGCCGGTGAATACCGGCGCGCACGTGGAACTGCTGTCATGGAACTGGCGCGACCGGACGGTGGCCAAGGTCGAGTCTTCCACCGATGTAACCACCGGCGCCGACGGATCTGTAACCGCCGCCCTGAATGTGCCTCTGGTGGGCGACTTATACCGGGCCCGCGTCACCGCCCACACGCCCGAGGGGCGGGATATCCAGGACGATTGTTTCTTATGGGTGTCGGGCGGCGGCTACGATTTCACCAGCCAGCAGAACGAATCCATCCCCATCGTTCCGGACAAGAAACAATACCGGGCGGGCGAGACGGCCCACGTGATGGTGGTCACCGGCAAACCCGATACGCCGGTGTATATCTCGGTGGAAGGGGCGGATCTTCGGCAATGGCGGCTGGTGCGCTCGAAGGACCCGACGGCCACCTTCGACGTCCCCGTGACCGCCCTGGACGAACCGGGAATCAGCCTCAATGTCGGCTTCGTCCGCCAGGGAACTTACCTCAGCGGGACTAAGTACCTCAAGGTTCCACCGGTGGAGCACCAGTTGAATGTCAAGATAGCCACCGATAAGCTGCAGTACTTACCGGGCCAGACCGCCCAATACAGCCTCGACGTGACCGGCGCGGACGGCAAGCCCGCGCCGCGCGCCGAGTTTTCCCTCGGCGTGGTGGATGAAGCCATTTACGCCATTGCCCGCGACACCACGGAAGACCCGGTCCAGTTTTTCTTCGGCAATAGCTGGAACGTGGTCAATACGGAAAATTCGCTGAACTACTTCTTCAACGGGGAGGCCGGAACCAGGCGCATGCGCCTGGCGCAGTTACGTCCGCCTTCGCGCCTGGCGCAGCTCAAGCCCGACCGCCTGGTGCAGCCCAAGGTGCGCAAGGCCTTCCCCGATACGGCCTTCTGGGCCACCGACCTGGTCACCGACGCCGCCGGGCACGCCAATGCCAAAGTGGAATTTCCCGATTCCCTGACCACCTGGCGGGCCACCGCGCGAGGCGCCACGCCGGATACCAAGGTAGGGGCGGGCACCCTGAAAACCATCGTGCGCAAGAACCTGATCCTGCGGCTGGCGCTGCCGCGCTTCTTCGTCCAGGGCGATGAAGTGGTGGTTTCCGCGCTGGTCCATAACTACCTGCCGAACGACAAGACCGCGCGCGTTTCGCTCGATGTGAAAGGGCTGGACATCCTCGAAGGCGCGACTAAGGACGTGGCCGTTCCCAGCCGCGGCGAAGCCAAGGTGGACTGGCGCGTGCGGGCGCAAAAAGCGCACAGCGCCACGCTCACCGCCAAGGCTCTGACGGACGAGGAATCCGACGCGCTGGAAATGGAACTGCCCATCGAGCCGCCGGGAGTGAAGCTCTCGGATTCGCGCGGCGGCGCGCTCTCGAGCGGCGCCTCGGCGGATGTAAACCTGACGTTCCCGGACAAACTGGAGGCGGGCTCGCGCAGCATGGCGATCCGCCTGGCGCCCTCGCTGGTGGGGTCGCTCGTGGGGGCCCTGGAGTTTCTTACTTCCTATCCTTACGGCTGCGTGGAACAGACGATGTCCAGCTTCCTGCCCGATATCATCGTGACCCAGGTGATTCGCGACATGGGCTTGAAAACCACCCTGGATGAGGGGGAACTGGCCGAAAAGGTAAGAGCCGGCCTCGACCGGCTGTATAACTTCCAGCACCAGGATGGCGGCTGGGGGTGGTGGGAAACCGACGAGAGCCACCCGTTTATGACGGCTTACGTGGTGGCCGGCCTGGCACAGGCCAGAGGCGCCGGCATCGAGGTGAAACAGGAGGCCATCGATAACGGGCTGGCCTGGCTGAAGAAAACCTTTGCGGCCGATTCCGATTTGGCGGGCGACCTGCGCGCCTACATGGTGTATGCGCAGACGGCGGCGGGGAAGCCCGACCCGGCCTCCGCCGGCGCGGTCTTCCAGGCGCGCAGCAAGCTCTCGCCCTACGGCCTGGCGCTGCTGGGCCTGGCGCTGGAGCAGGTGAAGGACGCGCGCGCCGCCGATATCGTGGCGGCGCTCGAAAATGGCGCCGAGCAGAATTCGGACGAGGCCTGGTGGCCCGCCACCCGCGACGACCTGCTGGATTTCTCCGAGGACGCCACGCCCGAGGCCACCGCTTTCACCGTCAAATTCCTCTCGCACCAGAAGCCCGCGAGCCCCCTGCTGCCCAAGGCCGCGCTGTGGCTGATGAACCACCGCAACGAGGGTTACTGGTGGACCTCCACCAAGCAGACCGCCATGGTGATCTACGGCCTGGCCGATTATCTGAAGGCCTCTCACGAGTTGAATCCGAACCTGAATGTGACGGTCTCGATCAACGGCGGCCCGCCCATCGCGCGCAAGCTGGACCAGGCTTCTTTGTCCTCGCCGGCCGAGCTGTTACTGGACGATTCCAAGCTACAGCCGGGCGTGAACCACGTGCGGATTTCGGCGGCGGGCGACGGGCGGCTGTATTATTCGGCGCGCATCGAGTACTACTCGAGCGAGCAGAGGCTCGAAAAGAACGGCACGATCTCGCTGAATATCCTGCGCGATTACTTCAAGCTGACCCCGGCGAAGGAGGGCGATAAGATCATCTACACCACGTCGCCGCTGGCCGGGCCGGTGGCCTCCGGAGATATCCTGGCCGTGCGGCTGACCGTCACCGGCTCGGAGTGGAAGTACCTCATGGTGGAAGACCCGATTCCCGCCGGCACGGAGTTTATCGAGCGCGATAACGTATACCAGTTCCGCGAGCGGCCCGAGTGGTGGGAGTATTATTTCACGCGCCGCGAGCTCCACGACGACCGCATGGCCATCTTCCAGACTTACTTCCCCCAGGGGCAAAGGGAGTACTTCTACTTACTGAAGGTGGTGAATCCCGGAGCGTTCCAGATAAGTCCGGCGCGGGTCACCCCGATGTACAACCATAACGTGATGGCTACCACCGATAGCCGCCGCCTGGAGGTGAAGTAATGAGCACCCAAACGATGGTTCCGAAAGCGGCGGGCGCGGGCGTGCTGGCCGGTATCCACTTACTGGCTAATGCCGCGCTCCTGTGGCTGGGATATTACTGGCTGGGAGTGCCCGAATCGCGCACCGCCACGTTATTATGGAGCGCATTGGTGGCCCTGGTGCTGGCGTGCCTGGCCTGCTGGCTGCACGGCGCGGCGTTTGCCGGCTTTCGCGGCGCGCCGCCGGCGGATGCCTTCCGGCAGGCCCTGCGCCACCTGCCCGCGGTGCTGGTGGCGGCGGTAGCCATCGCGGTGCTCTACGGGCTCCTGGCGGCCTGGCAGGATTACAGCCGCGAGCCGGCCTTCCGATTGGTTTCCTTTCTCACGCTCAAACTGCGCAAGCCGGTGAAGCCCACGGCCGTGCGGCGGGTTTTCGATACGGCGCTGTGGCTGGTGCGCTGGATGGTGCTGCCGGTATTTCTGCTGCCGCTGGTTTCGGGCGCGGCGGGGCGGGGTTGGGCGGGCTTCGGCGAAATCGCCCGGCGCGCCCGCGCGTGGCCCTATTGGATCGCTGTGCCCGTCTTGCTGGGTTGCGCCTTCCGCGCGCCGTTCTGGCTGCTCGCCTGGAGGCCCCACATGCACAGCTTCGCGGCGGAGATGGTGAGCTTCGTGGCCCGCCTGCTGGCGGCCTACCTGCTTTTCGTGGGTTCCTGGCTGCTGCTGGTGTTCCTCACAGCCGGGGGGAGCCTGGTGCGCAGCCATTCGAAGAGCGCGGTCTCGCCGTAGCGCCGGGCCAGCCAGGCCACCATCGCGGCGGCATCGCGATAGGCGCGGCGGGCGCGGGCGGGGTCGGCGGTTTGGGCCAGGTCGGCGTCCGAAGGGGCCCGCGGGATGGCCGGGGCGGCAGGGGGCGGCTGGTCCAGGTATTCCACCAGCCCTTCCCGGAACCACAACGGCAGCCCGGGCGCGGCATGTGCCTCGATCACCACGTGCAGCAGTTCGTGGTGCAGGGTGTCTTCGAGCGCGCCACGGCGGCGTAATATTTCCGCGGGTTGCAGATCGATGCGCCCATTGGCGCTGTGCGCGGCCACCCAGCCGGGTTCGCCGGTGGCGTTGCGGAAGGTGTCCAGATCGGGATAGACCCGGATCTCGATTTTCGCCGGCGCGGCCAAATGAGTTCGTTCCGTCACCCCGCGAAGCAGGCGTTCAGCGGTGGCCAGCAGGGAGCCATCGGTCTGGGGCCGGGTCGTCGCGAGCGACAGGCTTTCGCCCGACAGGCGCTGCCAGGGGATGCCTTGGGCGGTCAATCCGGGGATCGTTCCGGGATAATAGAACGCCAGAATTTCGCGCCACGTGCGCCCCTCGCGACCCATTTGCTCGGCGCCATCCTGGCATAGACCCACCCCATGGCCGGAGCCGCGGCCCTCGAACACCAGCCGGCCGCCGGAGGCGCCCACCCGGTAGAGGTCGCTGCGGACGGTGTTCCATCCCACCTCGCGTCCCATGGCCAGGCGGAAGGAACCGGCGGCGATACGCACCCGCTCGCCCGCGCCCAGAAGCACCAGGTTTAAGGCGCGGCCGGAGGGGGTGGCGCTCTCGATTTCGACGCGCTCCAGGCGTTGGGGCGCGCGGAGCGACGCCCGGCGCAGCGCCTCCGCCACCTGCCGCGGATCGGCGTTCCACTCCCAGACCGACCCGTTGGACGCGCCGGCCCGCAGGCAATACGGATCGTCGCGGCTGCGGAGGTAGGGCGCCGCCTGCTCGGGCCACACCGCGGAAGCATCTTCGCTGCGCCCGCCGCAATCGCGCGTGTAACAGGCGAAGGCCGGCCTGCCTTCGAACCAGAGCAACTCGCCCGCGGTTGCCTGGGCCGCGGCCTCCAGTCGCGGAGTGATGGCCGAGAGGTCCAGCCGCTGGCAGTGGGTGGTGGAGCAGAAATCGAAGCCCTCGGAAGCGTGCCGCCCGCGCATGCGAACCGCGTAGGTGCGGGCGGCCACGGCCATGGCTTCCAGAGCCTCGCTGGAGCGGAAGACACTGCTCTCGCCCGCGAGCACCGCGGCCACATAGCGCTCCAGGGGAAGTTGCACGGTGGCGTTGCCGGCGCGGACTTTGACCGTGGGGCCGGCGCCGTCCGCGCCAGCCAGTGGAAGCGCGAACAGGAAGAGAACCAGGGCGCCCCGGCAGGCAGCGCGGAGGGCTTTCCCGGAATCGGGCAGCGGCGTCACAGGCGGCCCGCCTGCCAGGCTGCGAGAATGCGGCCGGCGACCGGAGCTGCGTCCGAGCCGCCGGAACGGGCTTGCAGCATCACCGTCACAACCACTCGCGGTTCGCGGCTGGGAGCGAATCCGGCGAACCACGCGACCAGCTCGCCGGCAACCGTGCGCAGGCTTCCGGTCTTGCCGGCCACCGCCAGGTGCGACACGGCGGCGCGCTGCGCGGTGCCATAGGTCACAGCGTCTTCGAGGCCCTCCAGAATGGCTGGCGGAGCGCGCAGCGCGAGGCCGCGGTAGGCCATCGCCAGCCCGGCGGCAGTCACCGCAATGCGCCGTTCTCCGAGCGCCTGCAACTGGCTTTGCGGACCGGCCGCGGCCGGGCGGATGCTCCCGTCGGCCTCCTCATTCCCCAGCAGGCCCGGGCGCGAGACGATCCCCGAGCGTTCCAGCCACGCCGCCAGTTCTCCCGGGGCGAAACGTTCTGCGAAATGCGCCACGAAGCAGTTGCACGAATAGGCGATGGCCGTCCGCGGCACGATGGCGCCGCCGATGGCTGGATGCGAACAAGGGAACGGCTGGCCGTCGATGAACAGCCGGCCGGGACACGGGAAACCCTCCCCGGTGCCCAGTTTGCCCGCGCCCAGCAGCGCCGCCAGCACCAGAGGTTTCACGGTGGAACCGGGCGGGTTTAATTCGGCCGCGGCCACTTCGGGGCGGTGCGCGGCGATCACCCGCCGCCCGGCGATTTCCACCAGCAGCGCGCAGCCGCGCTCTCCCTCCATGAAGCCATCCAGGCTGGCCGCCCGCGCCAGGCCCGCCGCCACGAGCGCAGCGAGCGCCTCCCGGCGCGAGGGTGGGACATGCGGAAGCCGGCCCAAGCGCCTCCTCAGTGCAGCTCGTCGAAGCGGTAGCGCAGGTCGCGATCGAGAATCATCTCGACCCTCGTTCCCTGGGGCAGAACCACATCCGGCTTGCGCGACATCACGCGGGCCAGACCGGCGGCGGCGCCCACCGCCCCTCCCACGCCCAGTCCGGTGATGGGATGCCCGGCGGCCGCACCGGCAAGCCCACCGATTCCGGCGCCCATGCCCCCGCCTTGCGCGGCTCCGCGGGTTTCGGCGCCCTGGTTGGAGGGACTCGTGATCGTGCCCTCGCCGCGATCCACGTCGCCCTGCGCGCCATTGGCGGTGCCCAGGCGCGAGCGGAAGTCGCGAGTTACCCCGTTGGGGAGGGTCAGCGAATCGAAGCGGATGTACAGCTCTCCCTTTTTGGACGTTTTGGGCGCTTTGGCGCGGGTCACCGTGCCCAGCACGGTGGCGCCCTGCGGAATCACCAGGTGGCTGCTGGCATAGACCGGAAAGGCGGTTCGCAGGTAGACCACGTCGCCTTCCTGGGAGTGCTTGGTGTCCAGCCGATTGGCCAGTTCCAGCAACACGTGCGTTCCAGTGGGGATGACGAATTCGGCGTCCGGCGCGGGCTCCGGCCGGCGGACCAGGCCCGACGCGGGAACCGGCGCGGGCGTCGCGGGGACGGATTGCCGCCGGTAGTAGAACTGCCCTTCGGCCGCCGAAGGGCCGTGCGACACCTGGCGGGTGACCATCAGCAGCGCACGATCCCGCGAAAGTTCCCAGCGATCCATGACGCTGTAGTTCTCGGGCCCCGAGACCAGCGTATTGATCAGCAGGGCGGCGCCTTCCCACTTGGCCGCGCTGTTCCAGGACTCGTTGCCGACTTGCTCCCGGCGCTCGCTGCCATCCAGCGCATACGACCAGTGGGCCGCCGGCGAGACGCATTCCACCGCCGCGGCCGTTTGGGTAATGGAGAGCGATTCGGGCGGCAGCGGCAGCACCAGGCGGGCATCGCCCGAGGGCGGCTCCAGCACCCATTGGCCCGAAAGGTCGCGATCCGAATCCGCGCCGGAGAGTACCGCGGCGCACAGCATGGCACCCACAGCCGCGGCTGCGAAGCTTCCCCGCAACATACCTGATCGTACCATTTCACGGGGCGGGGCCGGCGGCGTGCGCGGCGTGCGGCAGAAAGCCCGACTCACTCGGGCTGGCCGGTGGGGCCGGGCTTCAGAAACGCGCCGCGGCGGCGCACCAGGAACCACACCGGAACCACCGAGGGCCGGATTTATTTTTCGGGATCCCAGATCTGAAATCCCTCCGCCTGGGCAGCCGACAGGAGTACGTAGTCGGAAGCCACGAAAACGACGTCCGTGATGCCGCTGACGGCCCGAGCGACCCACGCGCTGGCAAGCTGGATGGCATCGAGAGAGCGAAGCGCATGGCGATCCAGCATTTGCTTGGCGGCCTCAATCACAGGCGTATTGACGGTTTGCTCCGTCATGGATGCCGACTCGGTCGCCAGAATCGCCAGCGCTTCGGAGGCGTTATCGTGCGTCAGTTCGCCGGACCGCTCGCGCCGCCGAATCGCGGAGTGCACCTCGACGGGGCCCAGGCTCGAAACCAACTTCTGGGCGGCCGGAAGCGGTTCGATGAGGGCGACCAGGCGGTCCGACCCAACTTCCGCAACGAAGAGCTTCGCCAGCGCGCTCGATTCCAGGAAGTAAAGGGTCAACGGGTGCCCCGGTCACGCAAAATGGTGACTGAAAGGGGCTCGCCGGAAATCGCTACGGGCCGGAATCGGCTGGTTTGCCTGGCCTCATCTGGAGATTTCTGGCGATTGAACCGGATGGTCGTCGTGGGGTACAGCGGCTGGCGCGGATTGGTCACTTTGCTGGTCAGAATCCAACCCTCCGCGATTGCCCTGGAAAGCACTTCCTGCCGGTCATCGGGATTCTGGCACCAGGGATAATTCTTCCCGGGCAGAACCTCGTCACGAAACCATTTCAGTGCAACGAAAGAATGACCTGGCGAGGCTTCCACCTTTTGCAGTTCGTGTACGATTTCGCCAATACTTCGGTCCCGTATCCCGGGAATGAGGGAGGGCGCCGCTGGAGTGGAACTGCCGGCTGATTCGGCGATAGGTTCAAAGTAAACGCGAAATTCGTCCGTGTCGGGATTCCAGTCCTCCTGGGCCGTGCTTTCTTTGCGACGAAGTAGCTGCACCACCGGACGAAAGCCGGCAGGGGCTAAAAGGCCATTCAAGAAAGCCCGCAATGCCTCCGCAGGATTCGGGACAAGAGGCAAATCGTGCTTACTCGACATCTGCGATGCGCCTTACCTATAAAATACACGGTTTCCTGCGGTTGTCAAGGACTATTTTCGGCCCCTCGATCTGCTGAACGGCAACCACGAGGAGATCCGCCGTTTCCGGCAGAAGATCGCGCGGGAGAAGACCGCGAAGTTGCGGCCGGACCTGCTGACCGATTCACGTACGAACGAGCGTTAATGGCCACTGCTACGCCCATCAGCATCAATGGCCAGACCGGTTGCGGCATTTCGGGCGTCATCCCCGCGGGAAAAAGCCTGGCATCTCGCGTTGTACGATCTGCATCCGGGCCGCGAAACCGGGCGGCGTCATGGTGAGGGCGGCGTTCAAGGCGACGAAAGCAAAGTACCCCAGGGCGCCCACGCGGGCCCATTCCTCGAGGCGCAGCAGACCGCGGCCTAACAGAACCTGGGCCAGGCCGAAGAGGGCGTAAACCGCCGGCCCCTCCCAGCCTGTGAGCACGGCGCCCAGCAGGAACGCGGGCCGGCGAAACACCACAGCCGCGGCCATCGCCAGGCAGCCGGTCAGCAGGTACCAGCCAATCACCGAAATGCCGAGCTGACGGGTGCTGGAGGCACCGGGGGCGCTGGGGGCGTCGGGGCCGCCCGGCGCGAAATACGCCTTGGTGGATCTCCGGTTGAACAGGACCAGCCACCATACTCCGATAGCGGCCAGCAGGGCGTAGAAGGCGCTGATTCCCAGCCGCACGTTGTGGGTCAGAGACTGGCTGACATTCGGCTGAGCGGGCAAAGGCATGATCGAGATCGTCACAGACGCACTCACGCCAATTAAGACCAGGATCGCGGCGAAGACGGTGAAC
>JASHSS010000340.1 GCA_030038565.1 Bryobacteraceae bacterium | reverse complement strand
GAGCGCCTTGGGGACCACCGGCACCGTCACCTACACCGTAGAGACGGCACAGGCAACCGCCGGCGTCGCCCTTGCCAGCGACGGCAAGACCATCCAGTATACCGGGGGCCAGAGTGAGCAAACGGCAGGCACCTATAGCGTCACGGTCAAAGCCGTTGATGGATCGGGCAACGTAGGTTTTATTAACCTGAGCCTCCACCTCAACTAACGATCAGGGAACCACCTGAAGCAAGCCTCGGCGGCGGGAGATCCAACTCCCGCCGCCGTTTTCATTTACAGGGGTGAATCAAGCCCCCCGCCGGATCCCGCCGCGCCCGGCGCCGAAAGGGAGCGCGCCTTTCTGCGCGATCAAGTGCGCTATGATTCTCACGGGGAGCTCGCCAATGCCCGTCACCACCGCGATTCAGGCCCCGCGGGGCCGCGCGATCACCTGCAAGGGTTGGCACCAGGAAGCCGCCTTGCGCATGATCCACAACAACCTCGATCCGGAGGTTGCCGAAAAACCGGAGCAGCTCATCGTCTACGGGGGCACCGGCCGCGCGGCGCGCGACTGGCCCTCGTTCTACGCCATCGTTCGGTCGCTCGAATCCCTCGAGAACGACGAGACCCTGCTGGTGCAATCGGGACGGCCCGTGGGCATTTTCCGCACGCATCCGGAGGCGCCCCGCGTGCTTCTGGCTAACGCCAACCTGGTGGGCCACTGGTCCAACTTCGATGAGTTCACCCGCCTCGACCGCATGGGCCTCACCATGTACGGCCAGATGACCGCCGGCTCCTGGATCTACATCGGCAGCCAGGGGATCGTGCAGGGCACCTACGAGACGTTCGCCTCCCTGGCCCGCAAGCATTTCGGTGGATCGCTGGCCGGCCGCCTGGTGGTTTCGGGCGGCATGGGCGGCATGGGCGGGGCGCAGCCCCTGGCGGCCACCATGAACGGCGCCTGCTTCCTGGGCGTGGAGGTGGACCCGCAGCGCATCCAGCGCCGCCTCGATACCGGCTACTGCGACCGCATGGTCTCCAGCCTGGATGAGGCCCTGGAGATGGTCAAAAGCCGCCAGGCGCTTTCGGTGGGGTTGGTGGGGAACTGCGCGGATATCATCCCGGAGTTGGCGCGGCGCGGCGTGGTTCCCGACGTGCTCACCGATCAAACCAGCGCACACGATCCGCTGAACGGGTATGTGCCCAACGGTATGACCCTGGAGGCGGCGCGGGCCTTGCGCGCGGCCGATCCGCGCGAATACCAGGCCCGCTCCATCGCCGCCATGGGCGCGCACGTGGAAGGCATGCTGGCGCTGCAGCGCGCGGGCGCGGTGACTTTCGATTATGGCAACAACATCCGCACCCAGGCCAAGCTGGCCGGCGTCGAGCGGGCCTACGATATCCCCGGCTTTGTGCCCGAGTACATCCGCCCGTTGTTCTGCGAAGGGCGCGGCCCTTTCCGCTGGGTGGCGCTCTCGGGCGACCCCGAGGATATTTACCGCACCGACCGCCTGGCCCTGGAGATGTTCCCCGATAACGAGACCCTGGCCCGCTGGATTCCCATGGCGCGGCAGCGCATCCATTTCCAGGGCCTGCCGGCGCGCATCTGCTGGCTGGGATACGGCGAGCGCGCCGAGTTCGGCATGGCCATGAACCGCCTCGTGGAACGCGGCGAAATCAAGGCCCCCATCGTGATCGGCCGCGACCATCTGGACGCCGGTTCGGTGGCCTCGCCCTACCGCGAAACCGAGGCCATGCGCGACGGAAGCGACGCCATCGCCGATTGGCCGCTGCTCAACGCCCTGGTGAATACCGCCGCGGGTGCGTCGTGGGTCTCGATTCATAACGGCGGCGGCGTGGGCATCGGCTATTCCGAGCATGCCGGGATGGTGGTGGTGGCGGATGGCACCGCGGAATCCGAACGCCGGCTGGGGCGCGTGCTCACGAGCGACCCCGGCCTTGGCGTCGTCCGCCACGCCGACGCGGGCTATGAGGAAGCCATCCGCTTCGCCCGTGAGCACGGCATCCGCAGACCCATGGAAACGGCGTGAACGAATTCGCGGTCTGGAATACCAGCCAACTGGTGACCCTGGCAGGGCCTGAGCGCCCGCGCGCAGGAGCCGAGATGCGCGACCTGGCGATCCTCTCGCGGGGCGCCATGCTGGTGCGCCACGGCCGCATCCAGGCCGTCGGCAGCCGCGCGGAAATCGAGACCCTGGTATCCCCCCAAACCCGGCTGGTGGATGCCGGCGGGCGCGTGGTGCTGCCCGGTTTCGTGGACGCCCATACCCATCCGGTTTTCGCCGGCACCCGCGCCGATGAGTACGAACTGCGCGCTCAAGGCGCCACCTACGCGGAAATCGCGGCGCGCGGCGGAGGCATCCGCTCCACCGTGCGCCGCACCCGCGCGGCTACCGAAGACGAGCTGATGGATTCGGCGCGGCGCTACCGCCAATGGTTCCTGCGCGGCGGCACCACCACCGTGGAGGCCAAATCCGGATATGGCCTCTCGCTCGAAGCCGAGTGCAAAATCCTGCGCGCCATCCACCGCCTGGGGCAGGAGGGCAGCGTGCGCTACGTCCCTACGTTTCTGGGCGCGCACGAAGTGCCCGACGAATTCCGCGGCCGCATGGACGATTACATCGCCCTGCTGATTCGCGAGATGCTGCCGCGGGTTGCCCGCGAGCACCTGGCCGAGTATTGCGACGTGTTTTGCGAGCCGTCGGTGTTTCCGGCGGCGCAGGCGCGCGTCATCCTGGCGGCCGCCAAGAGCCTGGGCTTCGGATTGCGGTTGCACGCCGACCAGTTCACGCCCGATGAAGGCGCGCTGCTGGCGGCCGAGTTGGGCGCCGACACCGCCGACCATCTGGAAGCCACGGGTCCCGCCGGGCTGGAGGCATTGCGCGCGGCCGGAGTGCAGCCCGTGCTATTGCCGGCTTCGGTATACAATCTCGGCTCCCCGCGCTACCCAGCCGCGCGGCAGATGATCGACGCCGGGCTGCCGGTGGTATTGGCCACGGATTTCAATCCCGGATCTTCTCCCACCACTTCCATGCCGCTGGTGCTCTCGCTGGCCTCCACGCAGATGAAAATGACGCCCGCCGAAGCGGTGACCGCCGCCACCATCAACGCGGCCCACAGCTTGCGCCAGGGCCACGAGATCGGCTCTCTCGAACCGGGCAAGTTCGCCGATTTCGCCATCCACGATGCGGCCGATTATCGCGATCTGGCGTACTTTTTCGGACGCGACACGGCGCGGGCCGTGTATATTGGCGGGGTTCCGGCCTACCAGGCGGAGTAGGATCGCGCAGAAATTACCGGGCACAAACGGCGCCCGGAGTCAATCCTATGGAAACAGGAGACTGGCCTTTGGTGTGCAGTCTCAGCCCCAGCGCCCATTCAACCGATTTCGAATTGGAGAGGAACGGACGTATGCGACAATTCCTGACATTGTTAGCAATTGCCTGCGGATGCGTGGGCCTGGCATCCGCGGCATCCTTCAGCGGAACACTCCTGGACGCCTCCTGTTACAGCCAGCAGAAGAGCGCGGCGGCCTGTACCGCCACGAGTTCCACCACGGCGTTCATGATCAGTGTCCAGGGGAAGGTATACCAACTCGACGACACCGGCAACACCAAGGCCGCCGAGGCCATGAAGAACCGGGCCGACCGGTCGACCGATCCCAATAACGCCACCAACGCGCAGGTGATGGCCAAGATCACCGGTACCCGGGAAGGCAACACCATAAACGTGGAAAGTATTGACGTTCAGTAACATGCGGTAGCACTAGCGGGCTGCCTGACCCCCGGGCAGCCCCTTTTTGGCTGTTTTTTTCGCTTTCGACCGATCAAAATCGCCGGTTCCAACGTCTATTCTGTGTAAGGCAGGCGATTATGAATCACGGGCCGGAATTCACCAAATGGACCGAATTGCGCGCGAAAACCGACCGCCAGCTTGCCGCATTTCTCGCGAAGACACTGGCGAGAGGTTTGCGCCTGGCAGTGGAGGGAGCCGAGTGCGACGCGCCGGAGTTGTATGCGCTCGCGCACCAGGATTACGCCCAGGCGCGCCGGCTGTTGCCACTCCTGCGGGATGTAGCCGTTGCCGAGCGCCGCTGCCTGGAACGCGAACTCGCGCGCCTGGGCAGCCTGCTCGACGAAGCCGCCACGCTCGACGCACCGGTGCGCGCGGCCTGCTCTTAGAGGTCTTCGACCGCGTGATTTAGTTC
>JASHSS010000339.1 GCA_030038565.1 Bryobacteraceae bacterium | reverse complement strand
GCGCCGGTGCGCGCGGGCGCCTGGCTGCGGCTGGCCCGAGTGCTGCGCAACAGCGGCGATCAGGCCGGCAGCGTAGCGGCTTACCGGCGATTGACAGGGATACCCGAGGCCGCCGTGGCCGGCGCTCCGGCCGACCTGGTGGGACGGCAGGCAATCTGCGAATTGGCCCCTTCCAAAGATTGCGCCGCGGCGATGCGACAGGACCTGCTGCGGGCCCGCTGGATCTTGACCCGCGGCCAGTTCCGTTTCTACTGGGAGGAAGCCGGGCGCCTGGCGGGATCGGACGATGCCCCGCCGGCCGACCTGGTGGCGCTGGCCGACGCAGCCGCGCAATTCCAGGAACAGCACGACGCCAACCCGCGCGGCCAGCGCACCCTGTGGGTGAATGGCCGGCCGCTGTTCGCCATCTGGCGCGGAGACGACCAGCGCCGGGCGGTCATGCTGGCCCAGCCCGAGACCATCCTTCGCTAGATCCCCTCGGGCGAGGGAGTGCGGTGCGCGGCCATCGATGGCGAGGGGCGCGTGCTGGCGGGAGGCCGGCAACCCGGAAGTCCCGTGGCCCTGCGCATCGCCGCCGACAGCGAGTTGCCGTGGACTCTGCAGGTGACCGCCGCGCCGCACGCCGCCGAATCGGGCTTGTTGGCGGGCCAGCGCTTCCTGTTCCTCGCAACCACCGTCATGGTGCTGTTTCTGTTGGCCGGCGGCTACTTTATTGCGCGGGCCATCCGCCGCGAAATGGAGGTGGCGCGGATGCAGTCGGAGTTCGTCTCCGCGGTCTCCCACGAGTTCCGGTCGCCGCTCACCTCCATGCGCCAGTTGTCGGAAATTCTGGCGCTGGGGAGGGCGCCCAACGAGGAGCGGCGCCGGCTGTACTACGAAACGCTGGTGCGCGAGACGGTGCGCTTGCAGCGCCTGGTCGAAGCGCTGCTGAATTTCGGGCGCATGGAGGCCGGCGCTCGCCAGTACCGCTTCGAGGAGTTGGATGCCGCCCGCCTGGTGCGCAGCGTGGCGGCCGAATTCGAGCCGCAGATTGCCGGCGAGGGAAGGCACATCGAACTGGCGGGCGCGGAATCCGGCTGCCGGATGGAGGCCGATCCGGAGGCCATGTCGGTGGCGCTGCGCAACCTGGTGGACAATGCGCTCAAATACTCGCCCGGCGAGCCGGCGGTGTGGGTGGAGTGGGGCGTGGATCGCGAGTTCGTGGCCATCCGGGTGCGCGACCGCGGCGCCGGAATCGCGGCCTCAGAGCGCAAGGCGATTTTCCGCAGATTCGTCCGTGGCCGCGCAGCGGTGGAGGGAAACGTGAAAGGGTCGGGGGTGGGGCTGGCCATGGTGCGCCACATTGTGGCGGCGCACGGCGGGGAAATCACCGTGGATAGCGAACCGGGGCGCGGCAGCACCTTTACCATGCTGATGCCGGCGATGGGGCGGCGATGACCCGGATTCTGGTGGTCGAAGACGAGCCGGGAATCGCCCTGGGCCTCGAGGACGATCTCACCATGGAGGGCTACCAAGTCGAGATCGCCGCGGATGGCGTCACGGCCTCGCGGCGGGCGCGCGAGGGGAACTTCGACCTGATTCTGCTGGACGTGATGCTGCCAGGTAAGGATGGATTCGAGGTCTGCCGCGAATTGCGGCGCGGTGGATTGCGCACCCCCATTCTCATGCTCACCGCCAAGACCCAGGAAGCCGAGAAAGTAATGGGCCTGGAATTGGGCGCCGACGATTACGTCACCAAACCCTTCGGCACGCGGGAATTGCGGGCCCGCATCCGGGCCCTGCTGCGCCGCGCGGCGGGCGAGCCGGAAAACGCGCCGTTTTGTTTTGGGGAAGTGGAAGTGGATTTCGAGCGCGGCGAGTTGCGGCGGCAGGGGCGGCCGGTGGACCTCACGCCGCTAGAGTTCAAGCTGCTGGGCCTGTTCATTCGCTCGCGCGGCCGGGTGCTCAGCCGCGAGCGGCTGCTGGAAGGCGCCTGGGGAGCCGACACGTTCGCCAGCGACCGGATCGTGGACAACCATATTGCCAGCCTGCGCCGCAAGATCGAGCCGGATCCGGCCAATCCGCGGTACCTGCGTAACCTGCGCGGGCTGGGTTACCGATTCGATGGCTGAAATGTTACCCAATCCTGACACATCCCGGACGGCAATCGCGCACGGCTTCTCTATGCTCGGAATTCGAGGCATGTGGATGACGATTGCAGCGATGGCGGCCGTGGGCGCGGCGGCCGGATGGCAGCAGCCCGAAGCGGACGTTGAGCGCGAGCTGCAAGCGGGCATTTACCGGGAGATGGTGCTGGGGGATTTGAAGGGCGCGATCGGGCAGTATCGCGCCATTTGGGGACATCCCGGCGGGTCGAAGAGTGTGGAGGCGCAGGCCCTCTTTCAGACGGCGCAGTGCCAGGCGAAACTGGGCCGCCGGACGGACGCTGTGGCCACGTACCGCCGCGTGTCCGCGGAATATCGCGGCACGGATTGGGCCGCGCGCGCCGAGGCGAAACTGGCGCATTTCGAAGACAACTTGCCCGGGCCGCGCAACCTGAAATTCGAGGAGGGCGAAGCGGGCAAGGTGCCACCCGGGTGGCAGGTGTGGGCCGTTCCGCGCGAAGGCGAGTACCTGGCCGAGTTGCGCCGCACGGGCTGCCGCAGCGGGGTGGGCTGCGCGGTGGTGCTGGTGCCTTCGAACGATCCTCCCTTTGGTTACATGGGACAAAGCTTCAATGCCGCCCCGTATCGCGGCAGGACTGTGCGGCTGCGTGCGTGGCTGCGGCTCGAGCCGCGCCCGCCCGGCGATCTGTTTACTTCCTGGCTGCGCCTGGAAGCGCCGCCTTCGGAGGACAGCGCCCAGATGCGCCTGAGCGTGGACCGCGGAAACCACCGCAGCGGATTCTTCGACTCCATGGAAGACCGGCCGGTGCGCTCGTCCCAATGGACAAGCTGCGAAATCTCCGGCACCATCGATGACGATGCCCGATTCATCGACATCGGAGTGTGGTCCATCGGACGCGGGCGCGCGTGGGTGGATGACGTTTCGTTTGAAATCGTGAAGTAAAGGTCCCATAGGGCGCCCCCGCGGGGCACCCCTATCGGGCCGCGCCGATTCCCCAAAAAAGCAAGGAGGCATTTGTGTATCGATTGGTTCCATACCGCCTGCTCGCCGCGGCGGGCGCGTGCGCGCTGTCCGGCCAGGCCCCTGGCGGAAAGCAGTACAAGAACGCGGCGGAATACGAGGCTTACAACGCGGTGGTGAAGGACATCGCCGCCAGTAATTTCTCCCAGGCGACGACCGATCTGGACGCCTGGAAACAGAAGTACCCGCAGACCGATTTCGAGGCCGAGCGCGAGGTGCTGTATCTGAAGGTCTGCGTCTCCGGCAGGCGCTTCGCCAAGGCCGTGGATAAGGCGGGCGAGGTGCTGGGCAGGGGCCTGGACCAGGTCTTCAAGGACCCCAGGGACGGCCCCAGCCAGGAGGTTCAGCTGCTGTACAACGCCACCATCTCGGTGCCCATGATTGCCGACCCGACGCCCGCGGAAATAGCCACCGGGCAAGCGGTGGCGCGGAGCCTGATGAACCTGGAGCGGCGGCCGGCGGGGTTGAGCGATGCGGATTGGAGCAAGCTGCGGAGCGACGTGCAGGCTCCCGCCAAGGCCGCGCTGGTATACCTGGCGCTGCTGCCGGGATCCCGCGCCATGATGGCCAAGCCGCCGGATTGCACCACGGCGCAGACTGTCCTGGAGAAGGCCCTGGAAGACTATCCCGATTCGGCGAGCATCGCCTACAACCTGGGCCGGGCGTATCTTTGCCTGAAGAAATATAGCGTCGCGATTTATGAGTTCGCGCGGGCGGAGGGCCAGGACGCGACGCTGGGCGGCACTCAGAGTGCGGCTAAGCTTCGCGCGATGGTGGATGACGACTATAAAACACTGCACGGCGGCACCGACGGCTTGGAACAACTCCGCGAGCAGGCCAAACAATCGCCCATGCCGCCGGCCGGATTGCTACATGCTTCCCGCAGCGCCGTCGTAAAGCAGTCAGGGTCATCGGCGTATCGGTCATCGAGATCCGGCCCGAGACTGCGCGGATTCGCTCCGGCCCACATCATGAGGCTGGTCCACTTCATGTCGGCTTGGCCCGCAAAATGTCGCAGCGCACGGTCAGCTTGGGCCTGCAGCGAATCCGCGAGTTCAGGGTGAGCCTTCTTGTAATCCACGAAGGGCCGGAGCGCACGCTGGACTTTGTTATGGAACGCGATCAGGAAAGGGTTGCCGGTGATGGGATCGGCGCCACGGTCGAGGAAGAACTGCATCACTTGGCGGTCCCAAGTGAGCAGCACATCCCCAAGTGGAACGGCCTGAATCCTTGCGCCGTTCTCGACCAGCACCTCGATCAGGTCGAGACGTCTACTTTCCACGGCCTCAGTCAGGGCTCGGTCCTTCTGCTCCTGCCGAGACTCGTTTCGGGCCAGCAATTCAACGAGGCTGTGGAAGCCGGTGTCGATGGCTGTCAGAAGGGGCGTTCTCTTGATCGATGGGTGGGTGACGATCGATTTCCCGGCCGCGATCCATCGATCGACATCGTAGAACCGACCACTGCGGCAAAACGCAAGAAAAGCCTTCGACTCGTCGATAGTGAGCGTGGATGCCATGTTGAGCCATCCGACACCATAACGCATCGCGGAACGGGTGTCGTCGGCTCGATCGGTGGTGCCTCTCTCTGATTTGGAGAATCGCGTTTCGAGACAACTTATTATAAGAGCCACGCTCAGCATGGAATTCCACCACGACAAGAACGAGCAGCGATCCCAAAACTCACTGGATAGAAACCTCGGATACCGCGTATAATGTCCGTAGGTTCTATCCAATGCCAATTGATGACGCTGGTCTCGTCAAAGCACGCCATGTGTTCACCAAACACAAAGGCATGCTCCGCACCAGCGACGCCATTCGTCTGGGTGTTCACCCTCGGACGCTATATGCTCTTCGCGACCGCGGTGAGCTCGAACAAGTGGGCCGTGGCATTTACCGGCTCTCGACCGCTCCGCCGCTCACCAGCCCCGACATAGTCTCCGTCGCGATCCGAATACCACGTGCCGTCATTTGCCTGATCTCGGCGCTTGCACATCACGGCCTCACGACCCAGGTCCCACATGCGGTGGATGTGGCGCTGCCCAGCCACGCGCAAATCCCTAAGCTCGATAATATTCCGCTACGCGTATTCTGGTACTCCGATCCGTCCTTCAGCTCTGGCATTGACGTCACCTGGATCGACCGAGTACCCGTGAGAGTGTATTCGCCGGAAAAGACGATCGCGGACTGCTTCAAATACCGAAACAAGATCGGGCTCGACGTCGCCATTGAAGCTCTGCGAGCTTACCGTGAACGGACGCGGAAGCCGGACTACCAGGCTCTTTCCAGGTTTGCGAAGGTCGACCGCGTGGAAAGAGTGATGCGTCCGTACCTGGAGGCGGTGCTGTGAGTGGCCGCGATTTGGGCGCCTCCGTCCGCCAACGGCTGCTGAACCAAGCACGCTCGCAAGGCCGGCCCTTCCAGGAACTGCTGCAGTACTTCGCCATGGAGCGTTTCCTCTATCGCCTGGCGAAGTCACCATTCGCGGATCGGTTCATTCTGAAGGGAGCCCTCCTGTTGACGGCTTGGAGGGCGCCCGTCGCCCGGCCAACGATGGACATCGATCTGGCCGGAAAGATGAACAACGAGTTGGATGCCATTCGGTCGCTGATCGGCCAGGTCTGCGAATTCGCCACTACACCTGACGGCATTGAGTTTACGGCCGCCTCGATCGAGGTTCAGCGCATCAAGGAAGACGCGGAGTATGAGGGTGTGCGGGTCCGATTTAACGCGACGCTCGCGAAGGCGAGAATCCCGATGCAGATCGACATCGGTTTTGGAGACGTGATCGTCCCTCGACCAATCGAGATCGAGTACCCGGCGATGCTGGAGTTCCCGCCGCCAGTGATCATGGCCTATCCAAAAGAAACCGTGGTGGCCGAGAAGCTCGAGGCCCTCACGGTCCTGGGGCTCCTCAACAGCCGCATCAAGGACTACTACGACATCGCCCTGCTGGCGCGGCTGTACCCGTTTGATGGTGGTCTTCTGACCGAGGCCATTCGGTCGACCTTTCGACATCGTGGCACCACAATCGAAGCGACCCCAGTTGGGTTGAGCAAAGCTTTCAGCGCGGACCCCGCCCGAGCCGTGCAGTGGCGAGCATTCGTCCGCCGGAGTAGATTCGAATCCGAATCCGGATTGGACGAGATCGTGACGCAAGTGCGGCGCTTCGCCTCGGCGCCACTGACGTCGATCGCCCGGGAGGACTCCTTCGACCTCACGTGGAGGCCAGGTGGACCGTGGGAGTGACCAAGCCGTCGCCGGCGGGTACGACGGCTATTGTAAAACCGCCTCGGAGCGATGACGGGCTGTTAACCAACGGGTCAGAAAGCGCTTTCATGGGGCCACTCCGTACGCCGAGCGAAGATCAGCCGAAGATTGCAGCCGTCGAGCCGGTAAAACGATGCGGCACAGAATGCGGTGCCGGCCGTTCCTCTTTGTTTCGGGTGTGGCATAGCATGATCGCGCGAAGTCATAGCACGAATTGCGGGCTGTTAACCAGCGGGGTCGCCATTGCAGCGCCAATCGGCCTTTCGCCGTCTGTGCG
>JASHSS010000338.1 GCA_030038565.1 Bryobacteraceae bacterium | reverse complement strand
AGGCGGGGCGTGGTTTGCGCTTGACACGCCAAGGCAATTGCCGTAATCTCTATGGAAAAGGTGGCCATTAGACAGCGGCGCCCCGGCCGCGGTTCCCGATAGCGGTTTTCCGACGAGTGGTTTGCCCTGTCCGCCAAGCCCACAGAACTGAAAGGAGAGAGCATGAGTTACCGTGACGTACTTTTTCGCGGCATCTTCCCGGCGCTTCTGCTGCTTTTGGCGGCGCGGACACACAGCCAGACCATGACCACGGGCGACGTCACGGGAGTGGTGACGGACCAGAGCGGCGCGGTGGTGCCCGCCGCCTCGGTCACCATCAAGTACGCCGACACCAACGAAACGCGGTCCGCGGTGACGAATGCGACCGGACAATACCGCTTTCCGCTGATGAAGCCCGGGGCATACTCGATCTCGGCTGAGACTCCGGGTTTGAAATCGGAGGTGTTCGAGTTCTCGCTGCTGGTGGGACAGGAGCGGGGCGTCAACCTGGTGTTGAATGTACAAGGGTCCCAACAGACCATCCAGGTTCAAACCGAAGGGGCGCTGGTGGAGACCGAAAACGCCAACCAGGCGACATCCTACGGGGAACGGCAGGTGACTAACCTGCCGGTGAACGGCGGGGACATTACTAACTTCGCTTTCACCACACCCGGGCTGAAACTGAATGTGGGCGGGGGAAACAACAATTTCAACGCCAACGGCCTGCCCCTGAACTCGGGCCTGTATACACTCAACGGCGCCGATATTACCGAAGCTTATAACAACAATAATAAGTCGGGGCCGAGCAACAATACGCTGGGATCCAACGAGATCGCCGAGGCGGCGGTGATCTTGAACGCCTTCAGCGCGCAGTACGGGCGCATGGCGGGAATGCAGGTCAACTTCGTGACCAAAGCGGGAACCAATAACTTCCACGGCGACCTGATGGAGAACTACAACGACGCCATTTTCAACGCCAACGACTTCTTCAACAATGCCACCGGAACGCCGCGCGGCCGCTCCGTAGCGAACCAGTACGCCGCGGCGCTGGGCGGACCGGTTTTCAAGAATCGCACGGTATTTTTCATCAACACGGAGGGACTGCGATACGCGCTGCCTTCTTCAGGAGTGGTGTCGGTTCCTTCGCCGCAGTTCGAGCAGTACACGCTGGCGCACGTGCCGGCCGCCTCCGTGCCGCTCTACCAGGACATTTTCAGCCTTTATAACAATGCGCCCGGCATCAATCGGGCGGTGCCGGTCACGAACGGGACCGGGTCGCTGCAGGACGGTTTCGACAACCTGGGCTGCGGCCATCAGAAGACCTTTCCCGGAACCTATGTCAGCGGGTCGAGCGGGCCGCAATTCGGGGTGAATGTGCCGTGCGCGCTGGCATTTGGAACCAACACCTCGAGCGTCAACACGGAAACCTTCGTTTCCGGGCGGCTGGACCACGACATCACGGCCAAACAGCGGATTTACTTTCGCCTGAGCGACGACTGGGGGTTGCAGGCCACCACCACAAGCCCCCTGACCCCGGTGCTCAATAAGCAGAGCTACCAGCCGTGGGTTATCCCGCAACTCAATCACACTTATGTGATCACGCCCAGGCTGGTGAACAACTTTGTGGTGAGCGGCAACTGGTACTCGGCGGTTTTTGGGGTGCCCAATTTTCAGGCCGCGCTGGCGCTGATCCCGGAAGGCATTACGATCAGCGACGGGGGCGCTAATGGCGGCGGATTCGCGGCGCTCAGCCCCACGTTTCCCACGGGCCGCCGCGGCCAGCAGATCCAGGTGATCGACGACCTGTCGTGGAACCACGGGCGGCACACCGTGCAGGTGGGGATTAATCTGCGCTCCAACCGCGTCACCGACACGAGCATCGCCACCGGGTCGCAAGTCGGCACCTATACTTTCAACGATATCGCCGATTTCGCCATCGGCGAGGTGAACAGCACGAATACGGGCAGCAAATTCACGCAGTCGTTTCCCCTGCTGGAGGCTGCGCACATCCGGCTGCACTCCTTGAACCTCTACGCGCAAGACGAATGGGCGGTGACTAAGACCGTGAAACTGACTTACGGCATCCGCTTCGAGCAAAACGGCAACCCTTACTGCGTGGATAAGTGCTTTTCGGAATTCACCAGCGGATTCCTGGCTCCGGGTTACCAGGCGGGTTCATCGGTGCCTTACAACTCCACCATCAGGACCGGGCTGACGGACGCCTTTCCCAGCATCGAGAACTTCATTCCGGAGCCGCGCCTGGGGATCGTGTGGGCTCCGTTCGGGGCCGGCAAGACGGTGGTCCGCGGCGGCGTAGGACTGTTTGCCAACGCTCCGGCGGGCAGCCTGGCGGCGAACGTTTTTGGCAACCCTCCGAACAAATTCAGCCCCACGGTCAGTTTCGGAACGGTGGGCCTCGCGGGCGACCCGGCCAGCGCCGCGTCGGCGGGCAGTTTGTCCAACCAGGTGTTTCAACAGGGATTCGCCCAGGGCTACACACTGACGCAGTTCCAGGCGGCGCTGGGCAAAGTCCCCTTCGCGACGCCCACGGATTACACCACGCCGAACGAATACAAGACGATTAAAGTAATCGAGTGGAGTTTGGAAATCCAGCAGCCGATCGGCGCATATAACGTGGTAGCCCTGACTTACTCCGGCAATCACGGCTACGACGAACCCGAGACGAATGCCGACGCCAATGCTTACATCGGAACGCCCAGCCGCTATCCCAACGGTTTCGGCGGCCTTCCGAGCGCGATTCCCGACCCGCGCTTCTCGACGGTAACAGAACTGCTGGAATCGGGTTATTCCAATTACGACGGACTTACGGCTCAACTACGCCACGCCTTCCACCTGGGATTGCAGGGAACCGTGAGCTACACCTGGAGCCACGCGCTGCAGCTTGGCACAGTATACAACCCCTACAACCTGAACTTCGGTTACGGAAACACCAGCTTCGACACGCGCAGCAATCTGACCGGCGACCTGGTTTGGAACTCGCCGCGGCTGCGCCAGCGGGCGCTCGAAGCTGCGCTGGGGGGCTGGACGGCGGGTATCAAACTGTACGTCTATAGCGGCCGGCCTTTCTCGGCCACCAACAGCCAAATTCCGGGCCTGCTCTCCAGCACCTTCGGAGGCACAGTCCTGGCCGACCTGCTGAACCCCAGCCTGCTCGGAATCCATTGCACCAACGTCAACGCGCGGTGTTTCACTTCGGCCGCGTTCGCGGCATCCTCGGCGACTTCCGCCAATCCCAACGTGCAGAGCGATTTCGGCAACATAGAACCGAACAGTTTCTGGGGTCCCGGCTTTTTTAACATCGCCACCCAGTTGACTAAGACGATTCCGATCCGCGAACACGCCAACTTCCAGATCGGCGCCAGCGCCTTCAACGTGCTGAATCACCCCAGCTTCGCGGTGCCCAACAGCAATGTCACCTCGGGGTCGTTCGGCCTGATTACCAGCACGGTGAGCTCGCCCACGAGCATTTATGGAACCGGACAAGGCGCCATCGTTTCGGGCCGCGTGCTGGTGGTGTTAGGCAAGTTCAACTTCTGAGCAATCTGCACCGGCGGCCGCCGTGCTGAACCGCACGTTGTCTCTTTCCCAGGCGGCCATCATACCGCGCTGAGAGCGATAAACTGGCATATTGCCGGGCGCGGGCCTGTGGGGTGGCCATCCGATGCAGGACGGCATCGCTTCGCCCGCCGGGCCCGATTCGCCGGCTGGAGACAGGTACAGAATGGCCATCAGATGCGAACCACGCCGCCAGGAAAGCCGCGGCGCGGCCTGGTTACCTGGCCCCAGAGCGAATCGAAGGCTTCCGCACGTGGCGGCCTTATTGGCGCTCGCGGCCGCGATGCTCGAGGCGCAGAGTTTCACAACCGTGGCGAGCTTCGCCGGCAGCGGCGGCGGCCCTGTGGGCCCCCTGGTTCAAGGTACGGACGGAAACTTATACGGCACAAGCCTGGGCGGCAGCAATGGGTATATCTTCAGGATGACACCCAGCGGCTCGCTGACGGACCTGCACGACTTCTGCAGCCAGAACGCCTGTGCCGACGGCTATCTGCCCGCGGGACTCACGAGAGGCAGCGACGGAAACTTTTACGGGACCACGGCGGGAGGCGGCGCACACGGCGCCGGTACAGTTTTCCAGATCACACCGGCCGGCATTCTGACCACGCTATACACCTTCGGCACTGCCACGGGCGACGGCGGCGGAGGCAGCCTGATGGTTCAGGCGGCCAACGGCAATTTCTTTGGAACGACGCTGGGAGGGGGAACTTACTTCGCCGGCACAATCTTCCAAATCACTCCGTCCGGCGCACTGAACACGGTGTATAACTTCGGGTCTAACCAGGGCGAAGGCAGGCAGCCGGACGGTATCATCCAGGGATCGGACGGGAACTTCTATGGAGTGACCGGCGCAGGCGGCAGCGATCTCTCCGGCACGGTTTTTCAGGCGACAGCCGCCGGGACGCTGAACACACTGCACAGCTTCGAGAGTTTCGGCTTCGACTACGGGTCAGCCAGCGGACTGGTAGAAGGAACCGACGGAGCATTTTATGGAACCACGCCGGAGGGCGGTTCCACCGGAATGGGCCGGATCTTCAAGATCACTTCGGGCGGCACTTTGGCCACACTCTACAGCTTCGGTTCGGCAATCCAAGACGGGTTAGTTCCGTTAAGCGGACTGGTACAGGCCAGCGACGGGAATTTCTATGGGGTCACCTCGCAGGGGGGGCTATATGGCTTCGGAACCATTTACCAGATGACCCCGGCCGGAGCGGTCACCATTGTGCACAGCTTCGATTCCGCCGATGGCTCAAGCCCGTCCGCCCAACTGTTTCAGGCGGCGGATGGAAGCCTATATGGAACAACCGCAAGCGGAGGCTCCAATGGCGTTGGCACGGTGTTTCGGCTGCAATTGCCGGCGCAGCAGCCCTACACCTGTACCAACAGTGCTCCGCCGGTGATCTCCTCCATCAATTCGGCGAGCGCCTACGGCGGCTACGCATATTTTGCCTCCGGCTCGTGGCTGGAGATCAAGGGATCCAATCTTGCCGATCCCAACGATCCGCGCCTGTCTGCCGCCACCAATCCCGGACAGTGGACTGCGAGCGACTTCAGCGGAGGCGTCGCCCCCACGGTTCTCGACGGCATCAGCGTCAGCATCAATGGAAAAGCCGCGTATGTCTGGTATCTCTCGCCGACGCAGCTCAACGTGCAGGCGCCGGAGGATTCCGCCACGGGCAATGTGGCCGTTACGGTGACGAATTGCAAAGCCACCAGCGCGGCATTCCAGTTCGCGCGGCAGCCGCTTGCGCCGGGTTTGCTGGCGCCTTCGCAGTTCAGTTCCGGCAGCACTCAGTACATGGTGGCCACATTTGCGTCCGACGGAGCTTACGTCCTGAGCACCAGCCTGGGGGCTTCCCTGGGCCTGAATAGCCGGCCGGCGCAACCGGGCGACCAGATTGTCGCATACGGCATCGGGTTCGGGGATGTGACGCCATCTATTTTGCCCGGAATGGTTGTCCAGCAGAGCAACACGCTGGTCAACCCGGTGACGTTCTCGTTCGGATCGGCAAATGCGGCGCTGGCATACGACGGTTTGGCGGGCGGCTTCGTGGGGCTTTACGAGTTCTACATCACCGTGCCGGCGGGCCTGGCGAGCGGCGATTACCCGATCGAGGTAACCGAGAACGGGGTGCGGCTGCCGCAGACGCTGTTCCTGACGGTGGGGAGCGCGGCGCCGGCAGTGCCCTGAGCGTGACGCCGTTACGGGGAGTGCGATTATAGGTTCATGCAGCGCCCGGAAGTTCGGCGCGCCGTGCTGCTGGCGGCGTCGCTGGCCGTGATCGTTCCGCTCGGGTTCTATTGCAAGCTTGGCTACCACGGTCCGGCGGAACACTGGGTGCACGATTCGGCCGCCGGAGTCTTTTACGAAATCTTCTGGTGCCTGGTGCTGGCGCTGGCGATGCCCCGTTGGAAGACCGTGGGGATTGCGGGCGGAGTGCTGATCGCCACCTGCATTCTGGAGTTCTTGCAGAGCTGGCATCCGCCCCTGCTCGAATGGCTGCGGAGCTTCTTCATCGGGCGCACCATCCTGGGATCGTTCTTCGACTGGTGGGACTTTCCGTATTACTTCGCAGGCAGTGCGCTGGGCTGGGCGTGGCTGCGCTTTCTGCCAGGCCGGGCGGCGGGCGAGGCAAAGGGCTGACCTGCCCGGACGCCCGTTCCCGCGAGTGACGCTTACCCCGCCCTGACCCAGTTAGCCTATAATGGCCGCCATGATTGGCCGGATTGCTTTTGTGACCTCAGCCATGCTGGTTTGGGCGGCCCCGGTGGAGGCGCGCGTCACGCGCATCGTGGTGGAGCAGCGCGAGTCGCCGGCTTACGGCGGCCGGGCGTTCGGCAAGGCGGGACAGTATGAGACGCTGCGCGGGCACTTCTTTGGGGAGATCGATCCCAAGGACCCGCATAATGCCATCATCATGGACATTGAGTTTGCGCCCCGGAATGCACGGGGCATGGTGGAGTATTCGGCCACCTTTGTGCTGTCGAAACCCATCGACATGTCCAAATCGAACGGGGTGCTCTATTACAATGTGCCGAACCGCGGCCGTGGGGCGCCCAGCGGGTCGGAAGACGGCCGTGTCAACCTGCTGAGCGGATGGCAAGGCGACCTGCGCCCGTTCGCCGGTGCGCAGGTCATCCAGGCGCCTGTAGCCCGGAAGTCCGACGGCTCGCCTTTGACCGGTCCGGTTCTGGAACGGCTCATCGATATCGCGCCCAACACCAACACCATCGACCTGGGCGCGAGGGGTTACGTGGGACTTACCTACCAGCATCCGCTGACGCTCGACACGGCCAAGGCCAGGCTGACTAGGCGCACTTCTCAGAACGCGGCCGGCAAACTGGTGGCTCCCGCGGACTGGGCATTTGCGGATTGCACGAATACGCCGTTTCCCGGCACGCCGGACGAAACCAGAATCTGCGCCCGGGAGGGCTTCGACCCCGCATCGGAATACGTGCTGGTGTACACCGCCAAAGATCCGCTGGTGCTGGGAATCGGGTATGCCGCGACTCGCGACCTGCATTCGTTTCTGCGCTATGCCGTCAAGGACGACAGCGGCACGGCCAACCCGGTGGCCGGCCAGATCCGCTGGGCGGTGAGCCGCGGCGATTCGCAGTCGGGCAACTTCATCCGGAGTTTCATTCACCTCGGGTTCAACCAGGACGAAGCGGGCCGCATCGTGTGGGACGGGGCGAATCCCCACATCGCCGCGCGGCAGCTTGCGCTCAACCTGAGGTTCGCGGTTGCCGGCGGCTACGCGGCCGTCTATCAGCCGGGCAGCGAGGGCGTGCTGTGGTGGAACGATTACCCGGACAGAGCGCGGCGCCGGACCACCGGCGGCATGCTGGACCGCTGCCGCTTGAGCAATACGTGCCCGAAGATTTTTGAGACCTTCGGAGGAGTGGAGTTCTGGTTTCTGCGCGAATCGCCGGACCTGGTGGGCACA
>JASHSS010000337.1 GCA_030038565.1 Bryobacteraceae bacterium | reverse complement strand
CCCGCGAAATAAATGAGCACGCGGTCGTTATCGCCGGCAACCGAAGGTAGCCACGTCTCGATTTCCCACCGTAAAGCGGCCAGAGTGGCGTTAGCGCCGGTCAGGATGTGCACGTTCTGGGGCTTGAAACCACTTTGGGGACCGGTCAGCACGGTGTAGATCGACTGAGCATCGACCTCGGGGTACTGGAGCTGTTGGGCTTCCTGCAGGTTTTGATAATGCGAGATCCCCGCTACCACCGCGTAGCCGGAAGGAATCGCTCCATTTGGGATAACCGGCGTGGTTTGTGAGCTTTGCAGAAGCGGCGTCGGGGGCGGTGTCTGCCCAGGCGCGAATGCCGCGGCGAGCATCAGAAGCGCGAATCGCGAACGGATCATCGAAGCACCCTCCGGGTGAAGCGAACGGGCACTCCGCGGGCCAAACCAGCGCTCGAAGGAAATCCAGGTCCGTGAGACGGATAGCGTGGACTGCTGCCCGGTGCGGTGTCTATTTTGTGGACAGGACTGTCAACCTTTTACATTTGTCCACTCCGCCGCGCGGGTGCGCCGGGCTGTTCTATGCCGGGCGCCCGAGGTTCCGTCACGTAAGGCTTCGCGTGGCGCAGGCGGGTACATGGCGCGCGCGATGCGTGATCGACTGCGCGCGCGGTTGCCACTGGTCGCGAGCCGGACACAACCCGTGTATAGGAGAATAACGACAGAGCCTGGACCCATGAAACTCTCTTCGTACAGCATCGCCTCAATTCTCGTGCTGGTTGGATCTTTGGCGGCAATCGCACACGCGGATGACGCCGACCTGGCCTCGCGAGCCGGCCTGCCGCTTGATCAAACCGCCAGCCGGGGAATCGTTACTCGCGATCCATCGACGATCGTGAAATGCAAAGACGAGTTCTGGATGTTCTATACCGGACATGGCATTCCTTCGTTTCATTCCAAAGATCTGGTGAAGTGGGAACCCGGCCCGGCCGTGTTCCGGACGGCTCCCGAGTGGATTGCCGCAGCCGTTCCCGAGAATCGGAACATGAACTACTGGGCTGCCGACGTCATCCACCTCGGCGATCGATATCTGCTCTACTACTCCGTCTCGAGCTTCGGCAAAATTACCTCCGCGATCGGGCTCGCAACCACCCCCACTCTCGATCCAGCCGATCCCGCCTATTCCTGGACGGATCACGGCATCGTAGTCGAATCGCGGGAGGGTGGCGACTTCAACACCATCGACCCCTCCGTGTTCTCCGACGACAACGGAACTTTGTGGCTGTCCTTCGGTTCCTACTGGAGCGGAATCAAGCTTGTGCAACTCGACCCGAAAACCGGTAAGCGATTGACCCCCGACGCACCGCTCTCATCGCTGGCGTACAACAAAACCATCGAGGCGTCGTGCCTCTACAAGCATGGTGGTTATTATTATCTATTCGTCAATTGGGGCTCGTGCTGCCGCGGCGTGAACAGCACCTACAACATTCGCGTCGGGCGAAGCCGCAAAGTTACCGGGCCATATATCGATAGGGATGGTATCGACATGCTGAAAGCCGGCGGTACTCTCGTGCTTTCCAACCAAGGTCCGCTGTTTGGACCCGGTCACGCCGGCATTCTGATCGATCACGGAAAGAGCTGGTTCACCTCCGATTTTGAAGGCGACACCCGGATGGGAGGAAAAGCAACCCTCGCCATCATGCCGCTTACCTGGAAATCCGGCTGGCCCGAGGTAAAGGTGGTTGACAAATGACGCCCGTTCCGCGCCCGGAGAGCAGATCCCGTTAAAATGTGACGTGCGACGGGCGACCGTCAGCGGCGGGCGAGACGGGCCAGGGTGAGTTATGCCTCTCCGACACACTGCGCCCAATGGCGATCATGCCCACGCGCGCGGCAGCCGTCGCACGCGCTATCCGCCGGGCGGGCGCCTTGGGTGGGCGTCCGGCACGCGAAGCCCCGGCGACGACATGTAGGCGGTGCGCTCCCAGCCGATGATTGGCGCCGGCGCCATCGCGAACCGTGGCTGGGGGGCCTGGCGCGCAGCACGCTGCCGGTGGTACTGGCGGACTTGGTGATCTGTGGATTTTAGGGACCCTAATAGCTGATAATAAAACCCAGATCGACTTGCATCGCCCGGCTGCTGGACGGGGGCACGGCCGCCGATGGTACGCCTTACTCAAGGGGCAAGGCAGGCCGGACTTGGATATCGACCCTCAGACCATCGTGGCGCGCGCGGAAACCGGACTAGCGGCCTGCCGCCGTCATCTCCCGGCCGGCCGAAATTAGAATATCCGGGTCTGTTGGCCTATATATCCTGAACCGGATTCCCGCCGAAATCTCGTCGCAGGTCGAACGCTTCGGCCAAACGATTCCGCGTCTGCGTTGGGACTAAAGGCCGAGATTTGGCCCGGCAGGTCTCGGATCCGCAGCCGCAGAGACATACTTCGCAAATCGCGTCCGGTTTGGCGCGGAGCTTGTGAAGCAGGGGCGCAACGGCCGCGGAATTCACGCCGGGCTATCCCCTCCCGGCTGGCCTTCGCTATGATGTGGTGTCTGGAGGTTCGATGACCCGACGAAATTTCCTGGCCGCTGCCGGGGCGGGAATTGGATCGCGGTTGGGCCGTGCGGCTGGCAGCCCTCCAAATATCATCTTCATTCTTTGCGATGACCTCGGGTACGGAGATCTGGGCTGCTACGGGTCGCGGATCCGCACGCCGAATCTCGACCGCATGGCGGCGGAGGGAGTCCGCTTCACCAACTTCTGCTCGGCGGATCCGGTCTGTTCGCCCTCGCGGGCGGCGCTGTTGACGGGGCGGTACCCCACGCGCGTGGGGGTTCCGCGGGTTCTGTTTCCTCAGGACACGGGCGGCCTCAACCTGGATGAGACCACCCTGGCGAACGCCCTGAAGCAGCGCGGCTACCGCAGCATGTGCATCGGGAAATGGCACTTGGGCCGCCCGGTCGAATACCTTCCGACCAGCCGCGGCTTCGACGGCTACTTCGGTATTCCTTACAGCAACGATATGGCCCCCAGAGTCCTGATGCGCGATACCCAGGTAATCGAGCAGACCGCCGACCTGGAAACCCTGACGCGGCGCTACACCGAGGAGGCGCAGCGATTCCTCGAGGCAGCTAAGGGCGGTCCGTTTTTCCTGTACATGCCCCACACGTTCCCGCATATTCCGCTGGCGGCTTCGGCGCGCTTCCGCGGGAAATCGGCCGAGGGATTGTACGGCGACGTGGTGGAGGAAGTCGACTGGAGCGTGGGCGAAGTGCTCCGCACGGTGGATGCGAACGGCCTGGATCAAAACACGCTGGTGATGTTTTCGAGCGACAACGGCCCCTGGTACCAGGGGAGTCCCGGGAAGCTGCGCGGGCGGAAAAACACCACCTATGAAGGTGGCATTCGCGAGCCGTTCCTGGCGCGCTGGCCGGGTGCCTTCCCGGCGGGGAGGGTGGTCGACGGGCTGGCTTCCATGATGGACGTTTTCCCTACCGTGGCGGGGATTTGCGGCGCTCCATTACCTGCCAAGCCGCTGGACGGCATCGATATCCGGACGTTGCTCCAGGGCGCGAAGGAGTCCATCGAGCGCCCGCCGCTGCTCTATTTCGACAATTGGGACTTGCAGTGCGCCCGGTGGATGAACTGGAAGCTGCACATTGCGAGGCACAATACGGCCGCCTATACGCCCGCCCCTCCCGGAGGACGTCACAGTTATCTGCTGCCTAAACCGGAGCTCTACAACCTGGCGAGCGACCCGGACGAGAGCTACGACGTAGCGGCCGAGAACCGCCAGATGGTGATCGATATCCAGCAGAAAATCGCCGCCATGCTGCCGAGTTTTCCGGAACCGGTGCAAAGGGCCTGGGCGGAGGCCAAAGCGCGCCAGGCCGATCCGAACACACCCACCGGGGCTTACCCGCAGCCTGTGGTGCATTAGAAAGTGAGCGATACAACATGAAGACCTCCCGACGGGCGTTTCTCAAATCCACCGCGGCGGGAGCAGCCCTCGCCTCGGCCGCAGCGGAAGAATCCCACGCGCCGTTGGATGCTTCCGCGATCGCCCGGCGCCACGCTCTGATCCGGACGCAGCCGACACCCGATTTCTTCGAAGGCATGCTGCTAGGCAACGGCGATATCGGCGTGTGCGTCACCGTGCGCCCGGATGGAATGGGCATTCACATCGGCAAGAACGACGTCTGGGATATCCGCGTCAGCCAGGAGCACGCCGCGCACATCAAGCCCTTCCGCGAGGTGCTGGAACTGTGGAAGCGGGCCGGCGACGAGGCCAAGCGGCGGGGCCACCCGGAGATGACCTCCCTCGAAGCGCAGATCGATTTCTTCCGCGAGTATGCCGATCTCATGCAGTCCTCCTACCGCAAGCCCTGGCCGCGCCCATGGCCCTGCGGAACCGTGTGGCTGGACTGGGACTCGCGCATGGTCCGGGTGGTGCGCCAGGAACTGGACATCTCTTCGGGCGTCCTCACCATCCAACTGGAGTACGATGACCTGCGCGGCAAAGTGCGCGCCGTCCAACTGGTGTGCTTCGTGAGCCGGGAGAACGGACACATTTCGGTCGCGAGCGACGAGGCGCTCCCGATCGTTTCGGTGGCTTACCAGCCGAATCGGGATGCTGACGCGAACCTGCCGGAACCGGAAATTCATGCCGAAATCGGCCGGTTCTCCGGCTACCAGTATTTCCCGGCCACCGCGCCCACCGAGGAGCAGCCCAACCCGCCGAAATCCCAGGACGACCGCAACTTCGCTATTTATGGCGTGCTGGCGGGGCAGTGGACCGTGGACTCCTCCAACCCGCGCCGTGTGCAACTTCGCGGCGCCGCCGCCGCAATTCTTCGTCTGGACGTAACGGTGTTTACCCTGCGGGACACGAAGGACAACGTGGCGCACGCGCGCGACGAGGCGCTGCGTTTGGCGTTGATTCCGGCCGCGGATTTGCGCGCCGCGTCCGCC
>JASHSS010000336.1 GCA_030038565.1 Bryobacteraceae bacterium | reverse complement strand
GCCCGACCGGTTCCGCTGTTACCGGTCGATGCGCCATGAAGATGACGGAGATCGCAATTCAGAAATAGCGTTTACGGGATTCCAGCAGACAGGCAGTAAGCGGGAAAAATGGGGAGGGGGAAGCTGAACCAATACGGGACGAACCAAGCTTGGTGGACGCTGCCGCCGCCGTTCTTGTTGGCACCCCTTTTTTCGTGGTGTCGGTCTTCTTCATGTACGATCGCTTAGGCGCTAATTAAAATCAGTTCATCTATTCATTGACAAAGTTGTCCGATTTTCTTAAGAACGCCAATCGATTGATAATCAGTCATTTGGCGTTGGTGTTTCAAGTCACGCCGGGGGGGCGGGAGCGCGCTTGTCTGATACAGTGGAGGCGCAATGAAGATGGCGGATATCGCAAAAAGCATGGCCCGGCGCGCCGGCGTCACCCACGCCGAAGGCGCCGACCGGCTGGACCGGGTGGTCCACCAGATTCTTTCGAACCTGCGAAAGGGTAAGTCCGCCACGCTCCCCGGACTGGGGCGTTTCACATATGGAGCCGACGGCCAAATCGTTTTCGAGAAGCAGGGCCGGCGCCGTGGCTGACCCCGAAGCGTCGCCCTTGGAACATTTAGCGCAGGTCGTGATTCGAGGGCTGGCCGCCGGCCAAGCTGTGGAAATCGAGCATCTGGGCGTCTTTTATCCGGATCCGGCGCGAGGCTTCCGTTTCGAACCGCCCCTCGCGCCGCACGTGTTCCTGGCCTACGTTACCGAAGACGCAGGCCCCGCCGGCCGCCTGTACGAGGCAGTGGAAGCCGGGGGGCTTCGTCCGTGGATGGACGCCCGCAACTTGCTGCCCGGCCAGAACTGGCCACGCGCCATCGAGCGCGCGATCGAGTGCTCCGACTTCTTCGTTCCCTGCTTCTCGCGCAACTCGGTAAATAAATGGGGCGGATTCCAGGCGGAAATCCGCTACGCCCTGGATTGCGCACGCCGCGTGCCCCTGGACGAGATTTACGTCGTGCCCGTGCGCCTGGACGATTGCCGCGTCCCCCGTTCGATACAGAAGGAATTCCAGTACATCGACCTGTTCCCGGACTGGGGCCGCGGGGTGGATCGCCTGCTGCGCACGCTCTGCCGGGAGAAACACGCCCGGCTGGTCAAGAGGCTGGCGTAGTGACCCTCCGCGAACGCCCTTCCACGCTTCCCAGGCGGGCCTGCGTGGACATCCGAACCAGGAAAATCGTATCGTAGACTTACGAACCGCCCTTTTGGTGGGCGGCCCCGCGCCACTGCGGTTGACAGTTCCTAGTAACCGTAACCGGCCCCTGCGATTGCGGGCTTCGCTTGCTCGCCAGCCAGTGAGCCGCGCGGGAAGTCCGGCCGGGCTCGCTGTGGGCGATGCCGAAGCCGGCGGAGGCAGCTTGAAGCGAAGTTGGTTTTTTGGATTCTTTTTCATTTCGGGTTTCTGCAGCCTGGTCTACGAGGTTGTGTGGCTGCGGCTGAGCATGGCCAAATTCGGCGTCACTACGCCGCTGGTCTCGATCGTGCTTTCGGTCTTTATGGCCGGCCTCGGTTTGGGTTCCTGGGCCGGCGGAAAGTTCATCCGCCGCTTCGATGCATCGGCCGCCCGCGTCCCGCTGCGTTTCTACGGAACCCTGGAACTGCTGATCGGGTTTTCGGGGCTGGCGGTTCCTCCCCTCTTGGATGTGGGCTACAGCCTGCTGCGTGATGCCGGCAGAGGACTGGCCTGGGCCTCTTCGCTGTATTACCTGGCGTCGGGCGCGTGGATCGCGCTGGCCCTGCTGCCGTGGTGCACCGCCATGGGCGCCACCTTCCCGTTCGCCATGGCGGCCATCCGCAAGATCGCGCCGGCTGAGTCCGAACGAGCCTTCAGTTACTTGTACCTGGCCAACCTGCTGGGCGCCCTGGTGGGCACGCTGATTCCCGCCATCGCGCTGATCGAGCTGTACGGGTTCCGGGGCACCCTGCACATCGCCACGGCGGCGAACGGGGCCCTGGCGGCGGCGGTTTTTCTGCTCAGCATGAGGCTGCCCCACAAGGCCGGCGGCCCGGCAGTCGAAACGCCTGCTCCGCCAACTAAGGCTCAACAACTTGCACGCACCGGCGCGGAGGGCCCCGGCGTCCAGCATGCCATGGTGCTGCTGTTCACCACCGGCCTGTGCAGCATGGCCATGGAAGTGGTCTGGATCCGTCAGTTTACCTTCTATCTGGGCAGCGTGGTGTACGCCTTCTCGGCCATCCTGGCGCTGTACCTGTGGGCCAACTATTTGGGTTCGTTCCTTTATCGGGCCTGGGCGCGGACTCGCGCCGCCGGGGAGTACCGCGCGGTGTGGCTGGCCGTGGGAGTGGCCGGGGTTTGGCCGATGCTATTGGCCGATCCGCGGGTCCCCATCCCGCAGTCGGACGATTTCGGCCCCAATTTTCTATGGGGGATGCTGCGCGCCGGCATAGGCATCATGCCGTTCAGCGCGCTGGTGGGGTTCGCTACCCCCATGCTGGTGGATCGTGTCTCTCGAGGCAACCCGGACTCCGCCGGACGCGCTTATGCCATGAATGTGATGGGATCGGTTCTCGGACCGGTGCTGGCCGGATTCTGCATTCTGCCCTGGGCGGGCGAACATTGGAGCTTGATCGTGATTTCCGTGCCTTTATTTGCCGCGGGACTGGCATATGCGCCCCGCCTGAAGCACGGCCGGGGCGCGGTGTGGGGGACCGCTCCGCGGTACCTGTACGGCCTGGTGGTGGCGGTGGTTTGCTTTGTGCTGGCATCGTTCACCGGCGGTTACGAAGTAGCTTTCCCCCAGCGCGTGGAGCTGCGCGACTACACCGCCACGGTGGTGGCTACCGGCCAAGGCATGGACAAGCAGTTGCTGACTAATGGAACCGGCATGACCAGGCTCACCACCATCACCAAAATGATGGCCCATATGCCGCTCTCCCTGCTGAAGCGTCCGGCCACCAAAGGGTTGGTGATTTGTTTTGGGATGGGGACCACCTTCCGATCCATGCTCTCCTGGGGAATCGACGTCACAGTTGTGGAACTGGTGCCGAGCGTGCCAAAACTGTTCGGCTACTTTCACCCCGATGGGCCCGAACTGCTCCGTTCGCCTTTGGCCCACCTGGTCATCGACGATGGCCGGCGCTACCTGGAGCGCTCCAGCGAACAGTTCGACGTGGTTACGGTCGATCCGCCCCCGCCCCTGGCGGCGCCTGCCTCCAGCCTGCTCTATTCGCGTGAATTCTACGCCATCGTGAGGCGGCATCTCCGGCCGGGCGCCATCGCCCAGGTGTGGATGCCGGCCTCGTTGGATGAGCCATCCTCGTCGCAGGCGCCGGTGGCCCGCGCGCTTCTGGAATCGTTTCCGTATGTCCGCGCCTTCGAATCCATCGAAAAATGGGGTACCCATTTTCTGGTCAGCATGGAGCCGATTCCGGCGACCGCGGCCGGGCCGTGGCCGCAGCCCTTACCGCCGGCGGCGGCGCGCGACCTGCTGGAGTGGGAAAAGGACTCCACCGCGGACGGGCTGCTGTCGCAAGTCTTCTCGCAGGAATCGCACCTGCAGGATTTCCTCAAGCTCGCCCCCCGCTTGCCCGCTATCCAGGACGACCGGCCGGTCAACGAATATTTCTTGCTGCGGGATTATCCGTCCGGCGGCCTCTTCCAGTGAGGCGCGCGGCCTCTTAAAAACAAAGCGTCCCGGCGGACCTATTTGATGGCGCCGAACGCGGCGAAGCAGGTATTCTTGTGCAGCACTTCCACCGCCCGGAAGCCGGCCTCGCGCAACTGGTCGAGTTGCCACACCAGCGGCCGCGGGCTATCCTCGCGCTCGATGTAGGCGAAAACGTGGTCGCGGTACTCGGGTCCTTTGAGCGTCGCGAGGTACTCGCCATAGCGATCCCACATGACTTGCTGGACTGCGGCCGGCCGATGCTCGACGAGGTCGCTGATCCACAACGAGCCTCCCGGACGCAGCCAGCGGTGGATGGCGCCGAAGACGCCGGACCACTCCTCCTCGCCGCGCAGATGGTGCAGCGTGGCGGCGGCCACAGCCACATCGAAGGACCCGGCGGCGAAATCGGCCGCTCGGATATCCGCCTGCACTGCGGTGATTTCCACTGCGCCGGCCGCGCGGATACGCTGGGCCGCGCGTTCCAGCATAGGCCCGCTCAGATCCACCAGGGTGACCCGCCGAAGCGGCAGCGCCTCGAGCAGCTTGAGCGTGTAATTCCCGGCGCCGCAGCCGATGTCCAGCAGCGATTGAGCCTGGGGGCAAACCGCCGCCGCCGCGCGGGCGATCAGTTCCAGCGCCACCGGGGCATCCATGGTAGCGGTTTGCCCGGTTTCGAGGTTGGAGAAGCGCTCCACATCGGCGTCGAAGCGGCGGCGGATTTCGTCGGGGGTGGATTTGCGCATGAGCGAATTCATAGAGACAAAACGCGGCCCAGCTTACCAATCAGGGCAGGCGGATCGATGAGCATGAAACCGAACAGCGACAGCTGGCGGATCGGATGGCGGGCGCAAAATACCGCGTTTTCTTCGCGGAAGGGTTGGCCGATCAGTCGCCCTGCACGGCTTCGTATTCCCGCGCCGGCGGCTTGCTGGCGGCCAGAGCGCCCAGGCTCACGTGGATCTGCGGCATGGCCCCGGTTTCGAACGCGTTCGCCAGGCCATCCAGCTTTTCGCGCAGCATTTCGCGGCGCAGGCGTGCTTCGAACTCCAGTAACTGGCTCTCGATGGTCTTGGCCTTCTGCTTGTTGCGCACCATGTCCTCGCGGTAGCGCTTGAGGAAATAGCCGATCGTCTCGACGCGGATTTTGATCGAGCCGGTGGGCTTGTTCTCGTCGATATCCTTGAAGCAGAAGTACGGCGTGCCGGAGTGCTCCACGATCTCTTCCACCACGCTGTAAATGGGCGCGTCGTGGCCGCACTTGAAGCTGGAGAGCTCCAGCGCGACTAAGTTGGGGTGCCGCGCGACATACTTGGCGGCCCAGACCTTGCGGCTGGTATTCTCGCTGTACGAGTTCTTCCACACGTCGGTGATGGCCATGGGGTGCGGAATCTCGCCGGCTTCGACTTCGTCGCCGAACAGGCGCCAGATGATGTCGTCGTCGATCGGCAGGCAGTCCTGCGCGAACACCGGGTAACCGAGCTTCTGGAACTCTTCCAGGATCTCGTGGTTGACCCCGGGATCGTTGTGATAGGGGCGGCCCAGCAGCACCACGCCGAGCCGGTCCTCGCGCTCCAGTTGCTCCAGCACTTCGCGCGCCGCGCCGCGCATGGTCACGTTGTTGAAGGCGTCCAGCGCCAGGTAGCCCTGCTCGACGGCCTTCTTGTTTTCCTCGGGCGAAAGCCCCAGGATGTCCTTAAACTGCTCAAACATCTGGCGTTCGAACAGGTCGGGCTTGGACAAGTTGACGAAGGTGTCGAGGAAGAGCACGCCCTTCTCGGCGAATAGGTCGCCTTCCTTGATGAACGCGGCTTTGACCGCTTCGGGAGTGGTGGCCACGGTGGGGCAGGAACGGCTGGCCTGGGTGGAGTGCAACTCGCTCGTCAGGCAGTCGATCATGGGGAAGAAGATGATGTCCAGCGGTTTTTTGGCGTGCACCTTGTAGAGCAGGTTGTGCACGTGCGGGATGCCCAGCTTGGAGGGAAAGCACGGGTCGATGGCGCCGCGCTTGGCGCCTTCCTTGTAGAGTTCCTCGCTGGTGTAATCCGAGTAGACGATGTTCTGCGGCTGAATTCCCAGGGCCGCGAAATAGCCCGAGAACACGGGGGTCTGCGAGTACAT
>JASHSS010000335.1 GCA_030038565.1 Bryobacteraceae bacterium | reverse complement strand
GGCATGCTCGTACCGTCGAATTCACGCCGCGGCGGCTGCTGGTGGAGTTTCAGGAGCGGGAATACGAGTGCAAGCCGGCGGGAATTTTCATTCTCAGCCTGGCCGTGGGACTGATTGGCGGCATCTACGGAATCGGCGGAGCGGCCATGATCGCCCCTTTTCTGGCCGCGATTTACGGCCTTCCAATGTACATCATCGCCGGCGCTACCTTGATGGGAACGCTGGTGACCTCCATTGTCGGAGTGGGTTTCTATCAACTGGCCGCACCGCTTTACCAGTCGGGTGGAATGACGGTTGCTCCCAACTGGAGCCTGGGGATTTCGTTTGGCGTAGGAGGGATGGCAGGAATGTATCTGGGCGCGCGAACGCAGCGTTTCGTCCCCGCCGCGCTCCTCAAGCTGATGCTGGCGCTGATCGTATTGAGTATTGCGGCGCCTTATCTGGCGGCGTATCTCCGTTCGTGACATCTCGCGTCGCCCACCCGCGGCACGCCACGCTTCACGCGGCGGATTCGCCGCGGCGAGCGCAGCCAAAACGCCCATCGTGGTACACTGGCCGCCGGTGAGGTGGAGGTAATCGATGCGTCTGTGCCTGGTGTCCTCAATCCTTCTGTTGAGCGGGTGGTTCTCGGCCGGACAGTCGGGTTCCGCCGGCGGCGATGCGGCAATCCGCGACGTGGTGAAGAAGTACGAGGAGTCGCGCAACGCCCCGGACGCGAACGCCGTCGCGGCGCTCCTGACTGCCGATAGCGACCAACTGGTTTCTTCCGGCGAGTGGCGCAGGGGCCGCGACGCAGTCGTGCGCGGCGCCATGGCCAGTTCACGAGCGACCGGAGGAAAACGCACACTCACGGTAGAGAGTGTTCGCCACCTCGCGGCGGACGTGGTCATCGCCGATGCACGCTACGATCTGGCGGGCCTCGCGGGCGGCCAGGAACGCCACATGTGGAGCACCTTCCTGCTGACCCACACGCCCGAAGGCTGGCGCATCGCGGCGATTCGCAACATGTTGCCAGCGGCCGCCGTGCCCAACGCCGGGCGTTAGCCGTGGTGGGTCACTCCCGGCGCGTTTGGGTCCGGCCGACCCGTGAGTGGGAATTCAGCCTGCGCGCCCGTGCCAGGCGCTCGTGTGGCGGGCGTTCCGGTTCACTCTCCGCGCCGCCGGCGCCGCCCGAATCTCCCGGTGAGGGCCCGCGCCGCACTCTCCGTCGCCGCGGGCCGGATCCGCCTTCGCGGCGCGATAGACTCGCCCTAAGCGCGATACTACACCGCGCGCCGCATTCGTCTTCCGCGCCCGGGCGCGAAGGATTGCCAGCGGCGCCGCGCCTGCACGGTTGGGACGGCCTGAACCTCCGCAACATGGCCCGATTCGGTGTAGCGGGTGAGTCGAATGGCGAGCTTCCGCTCGATATCGGCGACGGTGCTTCGCTCCAGGCGCGTTCCGAACGTCGATGCCGTTCCGCGAGCGCCGGCCCGGCCAGTCCGCCCCACGCGGTGAATAAAATCTTCGGGGACCTGGGGAAGATCGTAATTCACCACGTGCGAAATGCCGTCAACGTGAATGCCGCGGGCGGCGACGTCGGTGGCCACCAGCACGCGATACACGCCCTTCTGGAAGCCGCGGAGAGCCTGATTGCGCTGGTTCTGGCTGCGGTCGCCATGAATGGCCGCGGTCTTCACGCCGCCATCGGCGAGCCTTCGGGCCAGCCGGTCCGCGCCGTGTTTGGTTCGCGCGAACACCAGGAATGAGCCTTGGTCGCTCTCGAGAAGACTGTGAAGCAGACCGAGTTTCTGGTCCTGCTCCACTTCGTACAGCCGGAGATCGACCTGTTCCGCTGGCTTGGTGGTGGAACCGATTGCGATCCGAACGCCGCGCGGGACGTGAGCGTCTACCAGGCCCTTGACCGAGCTTTCGATGGTTGCGGAAAAGAACAGCGTCTGCCGCTTTTCGGGAAGCGCCGCCAGAATGCGATCGATGGTGGGAAGGAAGCCCATGTCGAGCATCCGGTCGGCCTCATCCAGCACCACCATTTGTACGCGGCCCAAATGGATGATGCCGCGGCTCAGGAAATCGTATAGCCGTCCGGGGGTGGCGATCGCCACTTGCGCGCCCTTACGAATGGCCTGCAATTGAGCGTGCTCGCTCAAGCCACCCACCACAACCGCGGCGCGCAATCCGGAGCCGTCGGCCATTTGGGCGAATGTTTCGTTGATTTGGAGCGCCAGCTCACGCGTGGGGATCAGGACGACGGCTCGAATGCCCGCAGGCAAACGGTTGCTGGTGAGCGATTGAATCAGCGGTAGAACGAACGCGAGGGTCTTTCCGCTTCCGGTCTGTGACGTGGCGACCAGATCGTTGCCGGCCAGTGCCGGCTCGATGGCCGCGGCCTGAATCGCGGTGGGAACGGTAAAGCCGTGTTTGGCGAGGTTGCTCTTCAACAGGGGAGAGAGAGATAGTTCAGAGAAAGTTGTCATTGTCTAAGTTGTCGGGAAGGAAAATCGGCGAACCGCCTACCGGTGAGGGGAGAAAGCTAGCAGATCGGACTTCGTACGCTTCAATCATAGCACGAAGGCGGACCGTGCTCCGGCCGTGGGACCGCTCGGCAGCACGAGGCGGGGGGGACGATTACACGCCGGCGGCTTTCAGCGCGGCGAGCACGCGGTCGTCGCGGAAGGGCACTCGGCGGATGCGGACGCCGGTCGCGTCGTAGATCGCGTTCCCGACGGCGGCCAGCATGGGCTTCAGTGCCGCCTCCCCGGCCCCGTAGGGAGGCAGGTCCGCGCGGTTCGGATTCGGATCGCCGTTCACCAGCACGACATCGATGCGTTCCGGAACGTCCGAGTGGCGGAGCGTGGGATGCGACAGCCAGTCCACACTCGTGACCTTCTCGGTGTCGAA
>JASHSS010000334.1 GCA_030038565.1 Bryobacteraceae bacterium | reverse complement strand
GTGGCATGAGGGAATCCAGTTGGGATGGCGCTTTCCGGCGTGGAGGGGCAGCCAATGTTCAGGAACCTGGCCGCAATGGCGGGAATAACGGCGGCGATTGCCATTGGAACGCCTCCCTGGTGCGCGGGGCCACCATCTATACGTTCGACTTTGCGGAGAGCAACTGGAGCGGGTATGAGGTCGGAGCCGGGGCCGTCTCGCCGGTCAACGGCATTCTAACCGGTTCATTCACCGGCATCGTCGAGCCGGACGGCCTGATCGAGCGGAACGGTCTGAGCGGCTTCAGCGGCCTTTTCAGCGAGGAGGGGGTTCTGGTATCCGGCATGGTGCTTTCGCAACTGACGTTGTTCTCGTACGACATCAACGGGGGCAATAGCAGTCTGGACATTGCCAGCGACGGCATTGGAGCCAATTTCTGCACCGGCGCGGCGGTAGCTCTCTATCCCGATTGCACCCTGAACTTCGAGGTGGCTTACCCGGCGGTCAGCGATGGGGTAGTGGAGATCGAAGGCCGGCCCGAATCTCTCTCGTCGAGTTTTGCGGGGGTCACGCTGGTATCGAGCGTCAGCACGGCGCAAACCCCAGAGCCGCAGTTCTTCCTCCCGACCGGAATGGCGGAAATAAGTCGCGTTTCCCTCGGATGTTTTGAGCCGCCAGATGAAGCCGGCGGTGACGTCCGCCAAGATGGCGGATCAGAGCTCCCAGGCGCGCTCACGCAGATGCGTAAAGTTGATTACACTCACGTTGTCGTGGGCTAGCCGGTGGTACAGTTCGAGGTCGTCAGTCAATACGTAACAGTCGTGGGCACGCGCCACGGTCCCAATGGCCGCATCGACAAGCCCGAGAGCGGCGTACACCTGGTCTTCCGCGGCGCGCGCGCTCGGGATGAATGGCTCTCGCAGAAGAGAGATGGTTTCTTTCAGAACGCGACGGGCCTCGCGCCTTTCAGGGCCTGGCAGATCGATAAGGTCACTGACCTCGGCCAGGACGTGAGCGACGGTATAGATCGGTTTAAAATTCGCGAGACAACGAGAGAGTAAATTGTAATCGGCTTTGGTGTACGCGCTCGTCCGCTTGAAGGTTGCGATCCGGTCAGGGTTTACCGCGCCAACGATGAGGAGCACCAGCAGATTGGTGTCAACCAAAATCCCGGCTCTCTCTGGGAGACCAAGGTCCGCCGGGATCATGGGGCGGACAGTTCGCGCAACGTCATTGCGCGAAACTCACCGGTCTCGGCGTCGATGATGAACCGCTTGTACTGGAGCGGGTCCGAGGCCCCGGCTAGCGGAAACAAGGCGGCCTCCGGCTTCATGTAGCGCGGAAGGCTCAGCGTGATCCACCAGGCATCGCGGCCCTTGTAGTCATCCCGCTGGATCTCCTCCAGATTCGTTGGCGTTTCGAGCATCTCCAGCGCTTTCTCCTTCGCAATCCGAACGGCCTGTTTCGCGTCTATCATCCCTGGCTCCCTCTTTATAGTGGCACGATAAGGTCGCCTTCACTTCAGCCGCACGGGCTGGGTGAAGGCGCCGTTGCCGGCGGAATCCCAGAAGGCGAAGCGCACCCACTGCTTTCCGGCCGCGTCGAAGGGAATCCGGAAAGTGTTGTGGCTGAGCGGCGGCAATCCGGTGGTGGACATCACCTGCCGCCCGGTCGAGTGCCCGTCGCCCCAAACCACTTCCACAAATTCCGGAGGGAAGGTCCACTCCACGTCGGCCGTATACACCCGGTGGGCGCCCGCGCCTTCAATCCCCCACTGGCGCAGGAGCACTTCGCCGCTCGAAACGAAGTAATCGCCCGCCCGCATGGCATGCACGATCGGCGACCAGTCCTCGCCGAACGCCGGCACGCGGTCCAACTTCACGTAATTGACGATCACCTGCGGGTAAGTCTCGTCGTCCGGGTACTTCATGTAAGTGTCGCCTTCCGCGATCATATATTTCGGATCCGTGCCCCAGTTATTCATCTCGTCCATCAGGTCCAGGCAGCGCACCTCGCACAGCCGCTGCTGCGACTGGTCCACCGGCAGCGATTGAAACGAGCCTCCCAGGAACCGGTCGCTCAAAAAATGCGCTTTGTCGCGCACCGCGTCGGGGTAGCCCGCCGACCCCTTGGTGCGCGGATGCGCCTGCCACATCAAGCCGCCCTCGCGGCGCAGCATGTCCAGTTCTTCCTCGGCCGACCCAATGTGGTACACCTTGCCGTACTTCGGATCGTTCTCCTGGAACTGCTGGCCGGGGGTGCGCACGTGCGACCAGTAGACCGGGCGCGGCAGAAAAGTGATGTAATGGCCGCCCAGCTTGTTGTCCGGCTCTTCGCCCGGAATCAGCAGAAAATCGCGGTCGGAAAAGCGCGCGCAACCATCGAAATATACCTTCTGCTCGGCGAAGCGCACCGGCCCGGGATCGTTGGGATGCGAATCGCTGTGGAAATCCGCCAGGATCACCACGTTGACCCCCAGCCCGCGAAATACCTGCAGCCAGCTTGGCTGCTCATCCACCGAGCCGCCATCGGTGATGTGCTCGTTCCAGTGCATGTGGAAGTGGCTCACCACCACCTTGAAGCCGGGCATTTCCTTGTAGCGGTCGTCGTGGGTGTAGGCCAGAACGGCTTCATCGGTGGCTTCAGCACGCGCGGGGCTGAGATAGAAATATACCGGCATGCGCTGCCAGGTTCCCGGCGGCGCGTTGTACAAGGCAAAATTGTTGATATCGTGGCGCGCCTCGTTGGCGGTCTTGTTCCACTCGGCGTCCGAAACGCCGAAGGGCCGGTAAGACTCTTCGCGGTCGGCCTGCCGCACGCCGATGGCAAACGACGACGGGCTGTCCTTGCGGTAATACACATACCCCAGGTTGGTTTCGATTTCGCGCGCGAAAAAGAACTTGTGCGACGGCGGCAGGAAGGCCAGCGAGCCGCCGCCTTCTTCCACAATGAGGACGCGGTTGCGCGCTCTCACCGCCACCGCATCGGTGTTCACCGCGCCGCCGAAGCCGTACTGCTGCCAGTTGCGGGCCGTGTCGCGCCATCTGAGGCGCGTATCGTTGCCGATAGCCATGCCCTTCACGCCGGCCAGGTATTTATAGGCCACCGAAGGTTCGTCGGTTTTGGCGATCACCTCCTGCCGCAGCAGGTTGGAGCCGCGGTAGACGGTGTATTGCAGCCGGCCGGAGAAGATTCCCATCTCGACCCCTGGGAAGGTCAACTCGATGCGGCCGCCATCGCTTTTCACGGCGCAGCCGGTGGCCTGGTAAGTGGCCCACGCGCGGCGGATCTCTTCCGGCTTGCGGGGCAGGTCCATGTTGGTGTTGGGCGCGCCGGGGACCATCAGGGGGGCATCCCAGAAGGCGTTCCATTTCTCGCGATCCACCACCTCCGGCGTGAGCGCGATGCCCAGCGCGCGCAGGGGCGCCATCTGCTGCTCGGAGAGCCGCCGCTTGCCGCTGGTCACCTGAAATTCCGGCGTCAGGTTGCGGCCCAGCACGATCCAGCTTCCGGCGTTTCCGCGGACCGCCAGTTCGGCAATCATGGGCTGGCCATTGCGAAGGGAGAAGGAGGCGCGCAGCTGGTCGCCGCGCTCGCCGGTCCAGGAAAGCTCCAGCCCGCCCGAGGATGGCTCGGCCTTCAATCCCGCCTGTGGTTTGTAGTCCCTGGAATCGCAGTTCAGGCTCTGGCTCCAGACCGCCGCGGAAAACACGGCGGAGAGAAGCAGGGTTTTGAATATCATGGGAACCTCCGGATTCGGCTCTAACGTATCACAATGCGCCGCAACTTCCCGGCCATGGCAGCGGTCCTGGCGGGGTCGCGCGCGGCCAGATTTTTGGTTTCCCCGATGTCCGCCGCGAGGTCGTAAAGCTGCGGCCCTGGGTCCGTGCCCATTTCCGTGTGGGTGTACGGCTCGATCTTCGGACCGCTGCCCGGCGCGATGTACTTCCAGGTGCCGTCCCGCAGCGCCAGATCGCCCGCCTGTTCCACCAGCAACTGGCGGCCTTTCCGCGACTCGCCGAGAAGCGCCCCCAGCACGTTTTCGCTGTCGGGACCGGCGCCCGGCGCAAGCTCCGTTCCAGCCACCCTGGCGAACGACCGCAGCAGGTCCACCTGCGAAACCAGCGCGTCCGAAACGCCCGGCCGGGCGCGCCCCGGCCAGTGCACGATCATCGGCACCCGCGTGCCGCCTTCGAAGTTGGAGTACTTGCCGCCGCGCAGGGGGCCATTGGGACGGTGCGATCCCAGCTTTTCGACCGCTTCATCCTGGTACCCGTCATCCACCACGCCGCCGTTGTCGCTGGTAAAAACCAGCAGCGTGTTGGACAGCAGGCCGCGCGCTTCGAGCGTCCCCACGATCTTTCCGACGCACCAATCCAGCTCCGCGATGACGTTGCCGCGCGGCCCCATGGTGGTCGAATCGTGGAAGCGTTGGTGGGGCGCCCGCGGCACGTGGATGTCGTGCGTGGCGAAGTACAAAAAGAAGGGCTGCCGGGCGTTGCGGCCGATGAACGAGACGGCGCGGTCGGTCAGGGTATCCGCCATGGTTTCGTCCTTCCACAGAGCGGCCTTGCCCCCGCTCATGTATCCGATGCGGCTGATCCCGTTGACGATGGTCATGTCGTGCCCGTGGCTGGGCTTCATCTTGAGCAGTTCCGGGTGGGTCTTGCCGGTGGGCGAATCGTCCAGCGGGCCGCGGTAGTCCACCTTGATCGGGTCCGCCGGATCGAGATTCGCCACGCGATGGTTCTCGACATACACGCAGGGCACGCGGTCGCCGGTGGCTGGGATGAGGAAGCACTCGTCGAAGCCGATTTCGAGCGGTCCCGGCCGGATCTCCGCGTTCCAGTCGAGGTTGCCGTTGCCCAGCCCCAGATGCCACTTGCCGATGGCCGCCGTGCGGTAGCCGCGCGCGTGCAGCATGGAGGCCACCGTCACGCGCCCCGGCTGAATCAGCGCCGGCGCATCGCCCGGCAGGATTTTGGCGTTCGGCACGCGGAAGGCGTATTCGCCCGTCAGGATCGAGTAGCGCGACGGCGTGCAGGTGGCCGCGCTGGTGTGGGCGTCGGTGAACCGGACGCCCTGCGCGGCGAGCCGGTCGATATTGGGCGTGTGGACGCGCTCGGCCCCGTAACAGCTCGTATCGCCGTATCCCAGGTCGTCGGCCAGCAGGATCACGATATTCGGGCGCGGCTCCGCGCTCCCCGCCCGGCGCGCCGCGAGCCATGCCGCCGCGCCACATCCGAGAAAGCTTCTTCGGGTCATACAGCGCCCATCCTACACCACGCGATCCGCGCGCGGCGCGGGCTGGGGCGCCGCGCGTCGAATGCCGGTCATCACATCCCCGCGAGCATCTCCAACCACAGGCGCAGCGTCAAATCGTGCTGCTCCGCGTTCGCGAGGTAAGGCCGGAGCTCCGAGCGATACCGGTTTTCCAAAACCGCGAGGTCAAGAGGCGCCGCACGGGCGAGGAATTTCACGTCCTCCCGGTCGCGAGCCGAGTTCCGTTCCAATTTCGAGAGGGCCAGATCGTGGGCTTCGAGACCCATGAGCAGCAAGTGGCGGAACGCGGCCGGAAACATCAATTTGAGGCGATCCGTATAATTCTCGGGAACCGTCACGATCCCGACGTGCTGCATCGAGACTCCGAACTTCTTGTGCAGCGCTGAGTCTTTGCCCGCCAGTGACTGAAGATGTTCAGTCTCCTGAACGGGAATCACAGTCAGGTAGTCGACGTCAACCGTCGGACGCGGCAGACCATACAGCACGCCGATTGCGAATCCGCCAATGCAGTGCAGCACCACAGGACGATCGAAGGTCCGGTCGATTTCGCCGAGGAACGAGAGCCACGGTTCCGATGGCCGGTCATGCGGCATACGGCAACCGCTGGACTTTCAGATCCGTCAGCAAATTCCAGTGACTGGCTTCGCTGGGACGCCTCCGCCGAAGCCAGTGACGCTCCGCGTCCGAAAGGGATGCCTGGCAGAGTGTGTCTTCGCGGACCAGGCGGGCGCGATCGAGGATTTCCTCAACCTCACGAAGCCGGCCCGCGGCTCGGTCATCGCCGCGCTTTTCCAATACCTGCCGCGCCAGCGTGACGATGAATCCGAGCCGGTTCTGGAGGTCTCGCAGCTTGGCTTCGCGTATCAACCACTCCCAATCGAGATGGTTGTGTTCGACGGCCAGCCAAGGCAGTGCCTCGATGACGCGCACCTCAACGTCGTTCGCGGCCAGCGCCGCCAGGAGAATGTTCGCGGGGTTCTGGGAATCCGCGCCGGCAAGTTGCCGGAAACCTGCATATCCCAGGCTCGCAAGGCCCGCCGCCAGCCTCGGCGAATCCCACGAACCGGCCATCTGGCTGTCCAGCGGCAGCGCGACAGGACCGAGCCTGTAGAGTTCCACGATCCTGGATCTGAGCCGGGCCGTGACGGGACGCCGGCCGCGCTCGAGCAACGCGAGATACGCTTGCGACACATCCAGACGGTCCGCGGCCCGCTGCTGTGTCAGTCCGGCCGCCCGGCGTCCCGATCGCAACTGCTCCGGATCCAAACTCGTTTCCATTTCATGATCATTATAACAATTCTTGTAATAAGAGCCTCTCATCCTGCAACCGGCCCCACCCCCGCCCCGTCCATCTCCCTGCATGCACGCGCTCCTGGTTCTGTTGGCCGCTCTGCCGCTCGGCGCCGCCGACGATGCCAACGCCATCCTCCAGCGCGTGGTGGCCGCCGAGGCGCAAAATGTCAAACTGGCCCGCCAGTATACTTCCGTCGAGGAGACCACCTGGTTCACTTACGACCGGCGTGGCCAGCTTCACAAGAACCGTTCGGAAACTCACGAGGTGATCTTCGTCGAAGGGGTCAAGTACCGCAAGCTGACCGCCCGCAACGGCAAGCGGCTTTCGGCGCGTGAAAAGGCCCGCGTGGAGGAGGAAATGCGCGAGACCGCCGCCGAGCGCCGCCGGCATCCGCAATATGCCCCCGGCGGCAGCGTCGGGTTTGGCGGGGCGCGCGCCGATCTCGGTTCGCTGGCGGAACTGCTCACGCTGTTCGATAACCGGGTGGAAGACGAAGAAGAGGTCAACGGGCGCCGGGCCTGGGTCATCGAGTCCGTGCCCCGGGCGGACCACACTCCCGCCAGCCAGCACGAGCGGGACATCTTCGCTTTCCACAAGAAGCTGTGGATCGATCAGGCCGAAAACGTTGTGCTGCGCATAGTGGCCACGGTGGGGGGCGGCGGCTTGTATTCGCCGGCGGGAGAGTTGCTCGCCGCGCCCGGATCCAGCATCACTTTCGAAAACGAAAAAGTCGATGCGGTCTGGCAGCAGGTTACGATCATCCTGGATGTATCGAGGCCCAGCGGCAACACCTTCCGCCCCTGGGGACGAACCGAATACCGCCAGTCGCACTTTCAGAAGTTCGACGTGGAATCCACCGTTACCGTCGAGCCGCCGAAATAAGGTAACGGTTGCGGCACCGCTTCCCCTACAGTACCCCGTCCACGTGTGGAACCCCACCCACCGGCTGCCCGCCGCCTACGCTGATTTTCACCTTCCCCTTGGGCAGGTCGGCCTCGCTCACGGTGAACTCCACCTGGCGGGTCTCTCCGGCCCCCAGGTGCACGCGCTGGAAGCCGCGCAGGTCGCGAATGGCCTCGTCGGCGCCGTTGCCGCCCTCGAAGTAAAGCTCGGCCACTTCATCGCCGTCGCGTCCGGAATCGTTCTTCACCCGCACCGAGACGCGCGCTCCATGCCTCGTCCGCTTCACGCGCAGCGCCGAATACTGGAACTGCGAATAGCTCAGCCCGTATCCGAAGCCCCACAGCACCGTGCCTTTGAAGTAGCGATAGGTACGGTTGTTCATGGAGTAATCGTCAAACGGCGGCAGATCCTCCACCGCCCGGTAAAAGGTCACCGGAAGGCGGCCGGACGGGTTGTTGACGCCCGCCAGCGTCTGGGCAATCGCCGTGCCGGCTTCCTCACCGCCATACCAGGCCTCCACCACGGCGGCGGCATGTTCGGCGGCGTAGGTGGCCCCCAGCGCGCTGCCGTTGGTCAGCACCACCACCACCGGCTTACCGGTTCCGATGGCCGCCTCGATGAGCTTCTCCTGGGTCTCCGGCAGCTTCAAATCGGTGCGGTCGCCGCCCGCGAATCCGGGAATCTGGACGGGCATTTCTTCGCCCTCCAGCGAGGGGCTGAGACCCACGAAGGCCACGGCCACATCGCAATCCTTCACCGCATCCACGGCCGCCGCCAGCAGCGGTTCGGCGGGCGGAATCCAGCCGAGGTCGGCGCTGGCCGCCGCGGCCGCCGGCGCGCGCAATTCCAGTTTCAGTCCGTACGAATGTCCGGCCTCCAGGTGCGCCGGCAGCATCACCGGACGCCCGCGTCCCGGGGCGCCCTGGGGGGTCAGTTCCTTGTCGTCCAGGTACAGCCGCAGGCTGCCGCGGCCGCCCCGCGGCGCCAGCAGATAATCGCCCGTCACGGGGGGCCTGAGCACGGCCGTCCAGCGCACCGAGAAACCGGCCGATGGGGCGCCCGCGCCGGACCCCAGCGGCGGCGCCATGCCCGCGTGCAGGACCGGGCGCCCTTCCACGCGCTGGAGAGCGGGCGTGCCTTCCAGGTTGCCATTGGCGAAATATTCGGCCAGCAACCCATGCCCCGTGCCGGCCAGGGGCGAGAAGGCATCCACCGGAATCGGCCCCGGCGATTGCGCCGTGTACGTGGCGCCCATGGCGTAGTGCACTTCGGCGCCCGAAAACTGCGCGCGCATGCCCTCCAGCGGCGCCACGGCCTTCTTCGAAAAGCCGTTGTAGTTGCCGAGCAGGGCTTCCTCATCGTCGGCGGAAGGCCCGATCACGGCGATCTTGTGCACCCCCGATCGGAGCGGCAGGTTCTGCCCGTAGTTCTTGAGCAGCACGATGGATTCGCGCGCCGCCACCAGGGCCACCCGCCGGCCGTCGTCCGAATCGTTCGCCGAATAGGGAATCCTGGAGAACGGCACGCGCTCCGGCGGATCGAACATGCCCAGCTTGAAGCGCGCCACAAACAGCCGTTCCAGCGCGTGGTTGATTTCCAATTCAGAGATCAGCCCCTGCTTCACCGCATCCACCAGCGAGCGGTACTCCGTGCCGCAGGTCAGATCGGCGCCCGCTTTCACTGCCGCCGCCGAGGCTTCCGCCACGGTGGCCTTGTACCGGTGGCCGCGGTAGATATCCGAGATGGCTCCGCAATCGCTCACCACGTAGCCCTGGAAGCCCCAGGCGGTGTGCAGCGTCTTCTGCAACAGGTCCGTCGAGGCGCAGGCCGGCACGCCATCCACGCTGTTGTAGGCGCACATCACCGAGTCGGCCTTGCCTTCGGTGATGGCCGCGCGGAAGGCCGGCAGATAGGTCTGGTTCAGGTCGCGCGGGCTGGGCCGCGCGTCAAACTGGTGGCGGGTGGTCTCCGGCCCGCTGTGCACGGCGTAGTGCTTGGCCGTGGCAATCACCTTGAAGTAGTTGGGGTCGTCGCCCTGCATGCCGCGGATAAAGGCCACCGCCATGCGCCCCGTCAGAAACGGATCTTCCCCGTAGGTCTCCATGCCGCGGCCCCAGCGCGGGTCGCGGAAGATGTTGATGTTGGGCGACCAGAACGTCAGCCCGTGGTAGCGGCTGTGGTCGTTCAGGCGAAGGGCCTCGTTGTACTTGGCGCGGGCTTCGGTGGAAATCGTGTCCGCCACGCGGTGCATCAGGTCGGCATCGAAGGTGGCCGCCAGGCCGATGGCCTGCGGAAACACGGTCGCCTCGCCGGCCCGCGCCACGCCGTGGAGGGCCTCGTTCCACCAGTCGTAGGCCGGGATGCCCAGCCGCTCCAGGGCCGGCGCGCTGTTCTGCATCTGCAGCACCTTCTCTTCCAGCGTCATGCGGGAGACCAGGTCCGCCGCGCGCTGCTCCGCCGGCAGATCCGGATTCTTGTAGGCGGCCATTTCGCCCGGTTGGCCCGGCGGCCCGGATTGGCCCGGCAGGCCCGCCTGGCCCGCCAGCGTGGTAGCGCACAACAGCGCCGCTCCCAGCGCCATGGTTCTGGTGATGCCCGCTTCGGTCATGCTCCTCCCTTGCTTTCCGGATGGATCGCGTATATAGTTTGAATCGACAACAAAAGTGTTCCGCTCCACTTCTTTTTACCGCAAAAGCCTGGCCGCCGCCGCGCTGCTGCTGGCTTCTTCCATGCTTTTCCGCTCCGCCGCCCAGCCTTCCGCCCTTTACAAAGATCCCTCCGCGCCGCTCGAAAAGCGCGTTGCCGACCTGCTCTCGCGCATGACCCTGGAAGAGAAAATCTCCCAGCTCACCAACGATTCCCCGGCCATCGAGCGCCTCGGGATTCCGGCTTACAACTGGTGGAATGAATGCCTGCACGGCGTGGCGCGCGCCGGCCGCGCCACCGTCTTCCCCGAAACCATCGGCCTCGCCGCCACCTGGGATACCGGCCTGCTCCTGCGTGTCTCTACCGCCATCTCCGACGAAGCCCGCGCCAAGTACCACGAATTCGTGCGCCGCGGCAAGCGCAACATCTACCAGGGTCTCACGTTCTGGACCCCCAACATCAACCTTTTCCGCGATCCGCGCTGGGGCCGCGGCATGGA
>JASHSS010000333.1 GCA_030038565.1 Bryobacteraceae bacterium | reverse complement strand
TCCGAGAGCGCGGCGAACGAAGCATCGAGGACGGTCTCCACATACTGAACCATGTGGTTCAGTATATAACGGCGGAATGGCGACGTGCAAGGGGTTTCCCAAAATCGAGACGCCGCACTCTTCGGTCGCAATGCACCCACAGGTTGGCAGAGGCTAACCACTCTGCCTATTCCGCCGTCAAAGCTCTGTGCCGGGATAGGAACCAAAGAGAACAGAATGAAACTTTGGCTAGCTCCACTGCTTTGCGCCACCAGCCTTCCCGGCCAACCGCCGAAGGTACGCCTGCCCGACGAAGCCACAGGTATAGAAGGGATCGCCCGGACCCTGGTTTCCGCGTTCGATCAGGCCGACATTGTCGCTCTTGGCGAGGCGCACCAGAGGAAACCGGATTCCGATCTGCGAATCGCTGTGGTTCGTCATCCCGATTTCGCGAAAAAGGTGCGGTTTATCGAGGTGGAGTTCGGCAGCACCACGGAGCAGTCTACCCTTGACCGGTACATTCGGGGCGAGAACGTATCAAGATCCCAGTTGGCGCAGGTCTGGAAAACCACAACCCCTTACCCCCCGGCTGCGCGACAGGCGGCCAACGGAATCTGGGACGATCCGGTTTACCCGGCGTTTTTCGCGGCCGTCCGCGAGGTCAATTCGAAGCTGCCTGCCGATGCGCGAATCCGCGTCTTCGGCGGCGACCCCGGACCGGGAGACAACCGCAGCCGTGAGACCGCCGCAGTCGCTGTTCTGAAGGAGCAGGTGCTGCAGAAGCATGGTAAGGCCTTGGTTGTTTATGGGGCCGCGCACTTCTACCGGAACGCGCCCGCGGAGTACCTTGCCAGCATGGGCCAGGACATCGGAATCGTGAGGATGCTGGAAGTCGATTATCCCGGCCGAACATTCGCGGTGATTCCAGTGGGCGGTCCGGTCCATCTTCCTCCTGGGATCACCCTGAATATTTACCCCGACTATCAGAAGTTCGACAGCGCATTAAAGACCAAGGTGCGGCCGGTGCTGGTGTCCCTCCAGCAATCGCCCTTCCGGGACTTCACGGCGGAGGAGTTCCTCGGCGGAGGCGTGTTCAACTGCCGCGGAGGAAGGGGCTGCGTGAGCATGTTCAAGGGCAGCACTCTTACTCTCGGCCAAATAGCCGACGCGATCGTTTATTTTGGCGGGGAGGCCGCCGGCTCTGCGCCAGTCAAGCCGGGTCAATAGGAGAGCGCCGCCCGGAGCGGCGCATAAGACCTCCATGGGGCCGGTAATCGCCGTGGACGCCAGGCCCATCGGCTACTTCGCCCCTCGGCGTCAGGGCGAAGTTTCCCGGCGCGTCCAGCCAACTTTACCCCTTCTTCGGCCGCCAACCGAGAATGGCCCGGGCGCGGCAGCGCGTCCGAGTTATGTGCTTTGCCGTGGCCTCCAGTATCATATAGTAGTAGGATACTTTGTATGCCACGGGGCAATCCATCACCGAAGCTCGCCATCACCATTGACCCTGACATTCACGAAAGGATCCTTCGGGCGGCCGCCCGCGAAGCGGTGAGCGTCTCCGCTTGGATGACTGCTGCGGCGCGTGATGCACTGCGGCGGCGGGCTGGTTTGGCGGCCGTCGCGCTGTGGGAAAGGCAGCACGGACGGTTCACCGCCGAAGAGATGAATGAAGCTCGCCGGACTGTCCGCGCGCAGCTGGGAAATTCACGAACCGTGCGGCGTCCGGCATGAGCAGGGTCGTCTACGACGCCGCTGTTCTCGTGGCAGCTGATAGAAGCGAGCGGCGCGTGTGGGCTGAACACAGGGCCCGCTTGGAATTTGGTGTTGTTCCATTGGTTCCCACGCCGGTAATCGCCCAGGTCAGCCGGTCCCCACGGCAAGCCCAGTTACGGCGCTTCTTGACTGGGTGCGTGGTTGTCCCTCTTGGCGAGACCGAGGCGCACGAAGCCGGGCGGCTGCTGGGCATTACTCAAACGTCGGATGTCGTCGAAGCCGTTGTGGTGACGATAGCCCTTCGGCAAAAAGCTGCGATTCTCACTAGCGACCGGGACGACATCGAACGGCTCGTCAGGGCCGCTGGCCGCGAAGTCGCTGTCGCCGGTATCTGAAGTATCGCGACGGCCACGCCCCCTCGCGGCCGCCCGAAAAGTATTGCCTCTTACGAACCTTGCTACCATCGAAGTATGGGCTCCCGACGCGGTCTTTCGCGCCGATCGTTATTGGCTTCCGCGTGGGCCGGCGCGCGGTTGCTGCGGGCCGAATCCAGGGGCGTAACGTTTCCCTCCCAGGCCTACCACTATTCCGACGCCGCCACCGAGTTCGACGTCTACCGCCTCACCGACCCTACCTATTCCAGCGTCCTGCCCGCCTGGTACAACCGCTTCATGGCTCGCAACAGCGGCTGGATGTTATTCGGCTGCGACCGCTCCGGCTCCTTTCAGGCCTTCCGCATCGAGCTGAAAACCGGCGCCATGCGCCAGTTGACCGAAGCCGCCGAACTGGACCCCAGTTCCCTTACCCTCACCCCGGATGACCGCTCCTTCTGCTATTTCGCCGGCCGCAGCCTGTTCCTCGCCGGCGTAGGTAATCTGCGGGATCGCGAACTCTACCAGGTGCCCGCCGAATGGGAGCGCTGCCCCGGCCTCAGCGTCGGTCCCAATGGCACCGAAGCCACTTTCGCCGAACGGCGCGGTGAAACCTCGCGCCTGCGCATGGTTCCTTTCGCCAAGGGTGCGCCGCGCACGGTGGTGGAAGCGCCCTTCGTCATGAGCGACCCCATCCCCCGCCCCATGCGCGCTCAGATTCTCTATCGCCAGCAGGACTCCGCGATCTGGCTGGTGAATATGGATGGCGCCCAGAACCATGCGCTCAAGTCCGCTCCCGGGCGCCTCGCATCGGCCAATTGGTCCCCCGATGGCAAGACCGTGCTGTACCTGAATTTCCCTGCCGACCGCACCCAGTTGCACACCATCCGCGAATACACCCCCGACACCTCCACCGACCGGCTGGTGGCCAAGACCAGCCAGTTCGTGGCCCTTGGGTTCAATCGCGACACTTCGGTTTTCGCCGGCGCCAGCGGCAGCATCGCTTCGCCGTACATGCTGTTGCTGCTGCGCGTCACCGAGCGCGAGTTGTCCCTCTGCGAGCACAAGTCCAGCCACCCCGAGAACGCCGCGCCCTCCTTTACGCCCGACAGCCAGCGGGTCTATTTCCAAAGCGACCGCGACGGCAAGCCGGCCATTTACGGAATGCACGTGGAGAGATTCGTCGAAAAAACCGATCCGGACGAGAAAGACAAATAACTCCGCCGGCTATTTCTCCGCCGCAGCGAAGCCGGCCGGAACCGTGCCGCAGGCCAGATCGGCGGGCGGCGCGGCCGGAGCCAACGGCTTCAGGTTATTCTTCGCCAGTAAGTCGTTGAACGCGCGGATGTCGGTCGAGTTAATCGTCCGCCACAGGGCCAGGTTGTGATCCAGGTCCGTGCAGTAATCGTGGAAGGCCTTCACCTGCGCGTCCACCGGAGCGCGGTCCGATTCGTACTCCACAATCACCATCAACCCCGCGAACGCCCCGTTCACACCGGTGAATCCCGGGTTGCCCCGATACGCGGGCACCCCGTAAGGGCCGCTCACGGCCGCCGAAAGCTCTCCCTCCACGGGCGCCATCTTGCCATCCAGCGTCTTGGCCGCTTCGGACACCGCGGCGGGCGCCTGCTCCGCCACCTCTTTCAACCGCGCGCGCAACTGGTTCACCTGCCGGTAGCCCTGGTGGCTGGCCGCCATGCCGGCCGCGTTCTTCTGCTCCAGCTCGAACTGCGCCCGCAAGCCAGCCATCACCGCCGGCGATTCGCCGATGCGCGGATCTTCCCGCACGGTCAGCTTCCCGGTAGAGGTTTTGCCATCCGCAATCAGCTTTAATGTATAAACGCCCGGCAGGGCTACGGCGCCCCGAGGCGTGTAAGGCGTATCCTTATATACCGCCGCCATCACCTGCCCGATGTTATGGCTGAGCGCCGCCGGGTCATCGTAGCGCAGGTCCCAGTTGGTTCGGTTTTCCCCTATGTCCGCCGTCAGCACGTGCGGCGGTTGCAGCCAGTAAGCCGGCACCGGCGGCAGCGGCTCATCGAACGGCGGAGCCGGCCGGCTGGAGAGCGTCCGCACCAGCCGGTTCTGCGCATCGTAGATTTCGATTTTAATCTCGCCCGCCGGCTTGGCTCCCAGGTAATAATCCAGGATTGCGCCTTCCGGCGGATTCAGCGCGTGCGGCACCTCCGGCGGCAGCGGAGTATCCATGTTGATGTCCTCGCGGACGCGGACGGCCTCCGCGGGCTTGAATAAGTGCGGCTCCTGCCCGCCTAACCGCGACACCAGCTCGGGAGTAAGTTGACGCAGCGGCGAGATATCGTCCAGCACGAAGAACGAGCGCCCGTAAGTTCCCGCCACTAAGTCGTCGCCGTGAACCGCCAGGTCGCGATAGGACGTAGTCGGCAGGTTCAGCCGCAGGCTCTGCCAGTGGCCGCCGTCGTCGAACGACACATGCACCGTGGTCTCGGTCCCCGCAAACAGCAGCCCGCGCCGCACGGTGTCCTCCCTTACTACCCGCACGAAGCCGCCGGTGGTCTCATCGGGCGGAAGCCCGTCCACAATCGCTTCCCAGGTCTCGCCGTAATTTCGCGTGCGATAGATATACGGGTGCTCGTCGCCCGAAGCGCTCCGGTCCACCGCCGCCCAGGCCTCCGCGGGATCGAAGTGCGAGGCCTCCACCACCCCCACCAGGGAACCCGCGGGAATCGCCGCCGGGGTCACCTCTTTCCAATGCGCCCCGCCATCCCGCGTCACATAAATCAGCCCGTTGCTGCTGCCCGTCCACATCACCCCCGCCCTGGCGGTCGAAACCGCCAGCGTGGCGATCGCCGGACCGCCCCGCCCGTTCGCCGGACCGGCGGGCGGTTCCTTCCCCTCGTGCGCGCTCAGGTCCGGGCTGATGGCCTGGAAATGGCGCCCGGAGTCCTTGGTCATCATCACGAACTGCGTGGCCCAGTACATGGTGTGCGGGTCCTGCGGCGAAAACACGATCGGCGCGCTTGATGCCCGCCGGTAAATGCTGTGGCCCACCGCCGGGTTGATGATTTGCTGCTGCCAGGTGTCCGTCTCCACCCGTGCGAGGTCGCCGTAGTTTCCGTTGGTGTAAATGACCTTGGGATTGGTGGGATCGGGCGCGATGAATCCGGCCTCCCATCCCGGCACCGGGAACCAGTCGAAGGGCGTGATCTCGCCCAGCGCGCCGCGGGTCGCCGTGCCCACCACCCCGCTATCCTGCTGCGACCCGTAGACCCAATAGGGGAAGCGGTTGTCCACCCCGATCTTGTACACCTGCGCGGTCGGCTGGTTGTACCACGAACTCCAGGTATGGCCGCCATCCAGGCTCACCGTTGCGCCCTGGTCGCCGCCATATAAAATCCGGTCCGGATTCACCGGGTCGAGCCACCACTCGCGCGGATCGTCGCCCCCGGGCGCGCCCTTGAAAGCCACCAGCGTCCGCCCGCCGTCTTCCGACCGGTAGGCGCAGGTGCCCATGGCGTAAACCACGTCCGGGCGCTTCGAATCCACGTAGATATGGCCGCTGGCGGTGTAGAGCGTGTGCGTGCCCAGAGTCCAGTTCGCGCCGCCGTCATCGGACCGGAACAGACCGCCGCGCCCCATCATGTACAGGCGTTGCGAGTTGGTGTGCTGGGCCACCGCGACGAAGCCCACCGGCGGCATGTCGTTCCCCTTCACCCCCGCCCACGTCAAGCCCTCGTCCGTGGACCGATACAGTTCCCCCGCCTGAAACCCGCCGCCGCCTCCGCGCCCGCTCCGCCCTCCCGGCTGCGTGTAATGCCGCCCCATGGTGGCGTAAACCACCTTGGGATTATCGAAAGCCCAGACAATGCTGTTGGCGCCCGTCTCGTCATCCTTGTAGAGCACCTTGTTCCAGGTGCGCCCGCCATCGGTGCTGCGGTAGACGCCCCGTTCCGCGGTCTTCGCACGCAGATCGCCCAGGGTGGCGGCCAGCACAAGGTTGGGATCGCGCGGATCCACCAGAATGGAGGAGATCCCGTGGCCCTCCGTGAAACCGATATGCCGCCAGGTCTTTCCGGCATCGGTGCTTTTGTACATCCCGGCACCCCGGTCGCCCGTGCCCAGGTAAACCACGTCTGGGTCGGAAGGGGCCACCTCCAGGGCGGTGACGTTGGCGATCTCCGGCACTGCGTCGGTTACATTGAACCAGGTGGCGCCGGCGCTCACCGTCTTCCAGACGCCTCCCAGCGCCGCCGCCGCATAGAACACGCCCGGCTGGGAAATGGCGCCGCTCACCGCCGTGATGCGTCCGCCGCGGAACGGCCCGATGTTGCGCCACTGCAACCCGGCGTACCACCGTGGATCGACCTGCGCCCTCCCCGCCGTTGAAAGGAGCGTCAGAAAAACTACCGCGCGGAGCCTGAGTGCCATGGATTCGCCTCCTGGAGCGACAATCCGAATAGCATATCGCAAAGCCGGCCGGCCCCGGCGCGGAAGTCATGGGTTGGCTATTGCATCGAGGCGATTCCGGTTCGCCCCAGCCTCGGGGAAGCCGGGTCCACTTTCACCGTGATATAGCCTGAGGGCGCCCGAACCGCGCTGTACCGGATGTTATCCTGGCAACCCGCGCCGGCGTGAATCCACGCGCCGTCTACCACGCTGCGCTGGCAGATGTGCGATTGCCGGCCATCAATGACGACGCGCTGGACCGTTTCCTGCGAAGTGCTCACCGCGAAGTAAGCCGCTTGCTCGGCGCGGGTTGAATTCCTGGCGGAGAGAGCTTTTTGCATGTCCGAAGTCAACTCGCCCGGACGAAAATAAACCGCAAACGTAAGACTCCGGCCGGCGGCCTCGTCCGATGCCAAAGGCTGGCCGGTATACGAATAGACAGCTTCATAAGCCGCGGCCGTGGCCACGGTTTGCGCGGACGGACAGGCGATCGATCCGCCTGGTTCCCGGGAAGCCAGCTCACGGCAGTAATTCGAGTCCGTGGTATGCGCGGTCCTGGCCGGGACCCGGACCAGTCTCACCCCTTCGAAGCGGATGCTGGCGAGGTCGGCGCCCACCGGAACCCGGGCAAAGTGCGTGAAGGGGTTGAGATCTTCGGTTTGCGCGCTAAGGCATGGGGTCAGCAAGCCACCGCTCAAAAGAGCTACGGTCATCGGTGCAAAAAGGCGTTGCAGCATCTGGTTTTGAACTCCCTCAAGAGGAGAAGCGAGAAATCCGGGAAGCGGCAATCATCAATCTGTAATAATTCCAACGGCTCGAAAGACCCAGGGCCAACGTGCGGGCCAGTCTCGAAACCGGGAAGCCCTTTGGCGCGGGCATGCATCTATCATGAGTAGGGATACTTAAACAGGGATATGAAAACTGTTCTGGGTTTGCTGCTTGCGATGGTCTCCACGGTGGCCGCCCAACCGGCCAAGCCTGCCCCCGAGGATGCGCGCGCGGGTTCCCTGACCGATCTCAGCTCGCAATTGGAAGCCCTCTCACGGCGCGTGAGCCGTTCCGTGGTGCAGATCTTCTCCTACGGCTTCACTTTGAGCGACCAGGGACAGACCGGCTCTAATGCCGCGGTCGTCACCCGCCAGCGGGCCACCGGCTCCGGAGCGGTGGTCAGCGACGATGGCTACATCGTAACCAATGCGCACGTGGTGGAGAATGCCCGGCGCGTGCGCGTGCGAGTTCCCGGCGAGCCTTCCGGTGGACCGCTGATTCAACCCGAGGGCAAAATCCTGGACGCCCGCATCGTCGGCATCGATCGCGACACCGACCTGGCTCTAATCAAAATCGACGCCCATCTCCCTCCCATTCCTATCGGCGATTCCGATACATTGCGCCAGGGTCAATTGGTGATGGCCTTCGGGAGTCCGCTGGGCATGGAGAACTCGGTCAGTATGGGGGTGGTCAGCTCGGTGGCCCGCGAGATCAAGCCCGATGACAGCCAGATCTACATCCAGACCGACGCGCCCATAAACCCGGGCAATAGCGGCGGGCCGCTGGTGGATACCGACGGCCGTCTGATGGGCTTGAATACGTTTATCCTTACCCAGTCGGGCGGCAGCGAGGGCCTGGGATTCGCCATCCCCAGCAACCTGGTGAAGAACATCTATCAGCAGTTGCGCACCGAGGGGCACGTGCATCGTACCGAAATCGGGGTGTTCGCCCAGACCATTACGCCCGATCTGGCCACCGGCCTGCACCTGTCGCGCGACTGGGGCGTGGTGTTGTCCGATGTCACCCCGGACGGTCCGGCCGACAAAGCCGGCCTGCAGGTCGGCGACATCCTGGTGAGCCTGAATGGCAAGCCCATGGAGAACTCCCGCCAACTGCAGACCAACCTGTATCGCTTCGCGGTTGGGCAGCAGGTGAGTGTCGATGTGCTGCGCGGCAACCAGAAGCTGACCATGTCCGTGGCCGTGGCCAAACGCGACGACGATCCGCAGCGCTTCGCCGACATGGTGGATCCCCTGAAAAACCTGGTGCCCAAGCTGGGCATCCTGGGCATTGGCATCGATAAGCAACTGGCCGAACTGCTGCCGGACCTGCGTAACCCGTACGGCGTGGTGGTGGCGGCGCGCGCCGGCGATTCGCCTTACGGCGGCGACACGCTTTCCCTGGGAGACGTAATTTATTCGGTGAACTCGGTTGCGGTGACGAACGTGCAAGCGCTCAACCAGGCCATCGACGCGCTGAAAGACACCGAACCGCTGGTGCTCCAGGTGGAGCGCGACGGCCGGCTGATGTACGTCACGATGGAAATCGAGTAGGGCTGGCGCCGGTACAGTTCCGTTAACAAATTTTCGGGAAGGGACTTCACGCGCCTTCCGCTCCACCCTGCGGGCCGGGCGACCCCGAGCCAGTTGCGGTGACGGGCTTCATGGGATAATTCCGCCCAGGACCGGCTCGCGAGCGCATTTGCGGAGCCAAAGGGGATTGAGGAGTGATCTCGCAGAAGCCGACTTTGGGGGGCTGGGCGTCTCGCTTCGGCGGTACGGTTGGCGCGTTCGCCTCCCGCTTCGGTAGCACCCCTCGATCTCGAATCCACTAGTCGTTTGCAATTATAGATGCCGCCGGGATGAGTCTATAGGATAGTTTGTCAGTGTCTTTTTGTCGGAGTTTCCTCTAATGCCCCACATTGCGTTGCCGAAATGGCTTCCAGGAATCACCGCTGCCTTTGCTTTCCGACCCGAAACAGCCGCGCCAATACGCGCCTCGGCCGAGGTGCTCTTGCGTGGACCGACCGATCCCGCTCACCGGCGGTGAGCGGGAAATGATCGCTACCTTTGTCTCTCCGCGCAACGACTGCTGCTTCTGCCAGACCAGTCACCGCGCCGTCGCAGCACACTACCTGGACGGCAATTATGATTTGGTTGAATCCATCCGCGCCGACTATCGGAACGCCCCGGTTAGTTCCAGGCTGAATGCACTGCTCACAATTGCCACCAAAGTTCAGGAGTCCGGGAAATCGGTGAGGCAGGAGGACATCGCGCGTGCTCGATGTGATGGCGCGACCGATCTCGAAATTCATGACACGGTTCTCATCGCCGCGGCGTTCTGCATGTTCAACCGTTACGTGGACGGTCTGGCCACATTCACTCCGACCGATCCGAAACTGCATGATGAGATGGGCGCCGGCATGGCGAAACAGGGATATACTGCCGGAGGGCCTGCGCCTGTGCCCGCAACCTGAGGAACACTCACGGAGTCAATATGGCCGTCGCATCGCTTCCTTTTCCCAAGAACGAGACAGCGGAGCTTTACCTGCCTGACGTCGCCGCAAATCCCGCAAAGGGCATCTACCAGGGGCTAACCGAAAGTGCGCCGAACCGCGGCGCTGAATACTCCTGATCCACGGGTGGGTGACACCACCCAGGTATCGCACCGGACTTAGCTCCCCGAGGTAGCTCCCTACTTCGAGGCCAGCTTCTGTACGATCTCTAATGCCTTTTGGACATGCTGGTCGGGTGAGAGTTTGTCTTGTGCAGAGGACAGGGTAGCTATGATCTTACGATTTTTGCCGATAACGTAAGTCACGCGCTCAACAAAGGCATGATCGATGTCTGCGCCGCGCACGTCCTTCATCCCAGGTCGTGCACCGGTGGCCGTCAAGTTGTAGGAGGTGGCAATTTTTCGATCGGGATCGGAGGCTACCGGGAACTTGCCCGCGCAATAATCCGGATCTGCCGAGAACGAATTCAGCCGCGCGATGCTGTCCGCCGAGACGCCGATGATGGTGGCACCTGCTGCATCGAACTTTTCTTTTTCCTGCGCGAATGTGTGAGCTTCAAGATCGCAGCCCTTGGTATAAGCGGAAGGATAGAAATAGACGACCACGGGGCCTTTTTTCAGCGCGTCTGATAGCGAAAAGGTAAACTCGTTTCCCGCCAACGAAGCCGTCGCCGAGAAGTCGGGAGCCTGATCGGCGACTTTGAGCGCGGCCAAGACTGGAAAGCTAAGCGCCGCGGAAAGGACGAGAGGAAGAAACACTCGTTTCATCACAATACCTGCCTGAATGGAAGTTTCTCAAGCATACCACAGAGAAGCCGTATGTTTAAGTCCCGAGCGGCCGCGTGATCGACGCCACCGGTATCCACGGCAGGTAGGCTTGAGATCCAGGCGAACGTCCAGCGGGGCGGAACGAATGTCTCGGCCCGTCGGGAGCATCGCCAAGGGCCCGTAGCCCCCGCGTAGGTCATTTGGTACGAACGGCTCTGTGCTAATAACGCGCCGGTCGGAGAAAGGCGCCGGGTGAGCGGTCGAGCGGAGGCCAAGGGCCGCCGGAGATTGGGGTACTGGCCCGAAACGGCAGTACCCTATCGGAAGCGCCCCGGCCGGAAGGACGCAGCCAGAGGTGAATCGGCTTGGGCCGGGGCGCTTTCGATAGGGTCGTTTGAAGGAAGCCGCTGGCGTTTGCGGCGGACGCGGTAGGGCTATGGGCTTTCGATACGTCTGGGAGTCAGTATTGGACGGATTGGCGGCCAGTGAGCAGGCTCTGGGTGAGGTTGCGGGGCCGACGGAGGGAAGGCGGCTAGGGACAGATGGGCGTTGCGACGGAAACATGGGCCGTGGTATTTGCGGCGGAAGCACACCAGGAGGGGGCGTGCCGTCGGGCACGCTTGCGGCGCCCAGCATGAAGCCGGCTCAGGATGTATCCGTGATGGTGACACGGTGGGCCAACTCCATAAAGAGTTGGCTGGCAGTCAGTCTCTCGATAACCATCATGGGTCCTCCGCAGTGGGGGCATATGGAACCGGAGGACTTGTTGATCTGCGCTGCTAGCGGTGTGATGGTTTGTGACGACGGGTTGTCCGTCAGGAGTTTTCGGCATACGGGCAACAGGGCGGTCCGCCGTCGGTTCGCCAGCAGCCCGAAGAATCGAATACGGACGAATCCGCGTGGGAGGACATGCAACAGGAAGCGGCGCAGGAACTCCTCAGCGGAAAGGGTCATTAGGTGGCTCTTGCTGCCGTGGGCATAATCCTTCCAGCGGAATGTCACCTTACCGTCGCCAAAGGCCACCAGTCGATGGTTGGAGATGGCGACGCGGTGTGTGTAGCGTGCCAGGTAATGCAACACATGCTCCGGACCACCGAACGGGGGCTTGGCATAGACGACCCAGTCCTGGCGGAAGAGCGTGCGCAGAAAGGCACCAAAGGCTTCCGGCCTTCTCAGCGCTTGCAGGGCGCCGGGTAAACAGAGATCCCCTCTTTGGAATGCCTGTTTCAGCCCGGCGACGAACTTACCGCGGAAGACGCGGCTGAGGACCTTCACGGGAAGAAAGAAGGGATAGCGCGGGTGTACCCACTGCTGGTGATCCGCAGACAGTCCGCCCGCGGGAATCACGCAATGGACGTGCGGATGGTGCAGCAGATTCTGTCCCCAGGTGTGCAGCACGGTGAGGAAGCCGATCTCTGCTCCGAGGTGTCTGGGATCGGCTGCGACTTCCAACAGGGTCGCGGCGCTGGCGCGAAACAGCAGACTATACAGGATCTTCTTGTTGTAAAGCGCCAGCGGCGCCAACTGGTGTGGCAGCGTGAAGACGACATGCACGTAGGGAACGGCCAGAAGTTCTTGTTGGCGCGCGGCCAGCCATTTGTCGCGCGCATTGGTCTGACACTTTGGGCAATGGCGATTGCGGCAAGAGTTGTAAGAGATAGCCGTCTGGTAACCACACCGGGAGCACTGGTCTCTGTGGCCCCCGAGTGCCGCCGTGCGGCAGCGCTCGATGGCAGAGAGCACCTTGCGGTGCAATCCCGTCAGCCAGGACCGGTTCTTCTCGATGAAAGCCTTACCCGCCGCGCGAATGATATCGGCCACCTCGAAAGGTGGCCGGTTCACTTCGTCGGCTTTCTCCGTGGCGGCTTGGCGCTTTTCACATCGGAGACGGGAAGCGCATCCAGCGGATTGGCGGCAGCGTGCAGATGCCGCTGCGAAAGGTGCAGGTACACGGTGGTGTCTTTGATGTCGGCATGCCCCAAAAGCAACTGGATGGTGCGCAGGTCGGCGCCGGCTTCCAGCAGATGGGTGGCATAGGCGTGCCTGTTATGCCGCTAGCGGCATAATCGGCATCGTGCCGACTCCCCGGTCATGCCGACTGTCTCCAAAGAGATTCGTCTGCCTCCCGTTTGACGTGGAGTTCCGTGCCTGGCTGACCGCCGGAAGTCGGCATAATCCGGGCATCTCTCCCTGCTGGCACGAAGCTGGGAACGGAGAGATTAATGCCGAAAGACTCTTTTGAACGCCCCGAGACAGACCGACG
>JASHSS010000332.1 GCA_030038565.1 Bryobacteraceae bacterium | reverse complement strand
CCGATCTGCCGCCGCACCAGGCCCTTGGGAATCACCCCCGGCCAGTTCATGATCATCGGCACGTGCATTCCGCCGTCGAAAGCGCTGAATTTGTTACCTCGAAAGGGCGCATTGTTTCCCGCCTTGGCCGGCTGCTGAGCGAGGCCGGCGCGCGCTTCCCGGGTGGCCCCGTTATCGGCTGAGCAAAACACCAGCGTGTCCTCCGCAAGGTGCAATTCGCGGATGGTGCGCATCACCAGCCCCACCCCGTCATCCACCGCCGATAGCATGGCGGCGTACATCCGCCGCTCCGGCGCCAGGTCGGCAAACCGCTCCACGTATTTCCTGGGCGCGTGCATGGGATAGTGCACCCCGTTGAACGGCACGTACAGGAAAAACGGATTGGCCCGATTATCGCGCACGAACTGCGCGGCCTCGCGGGCGAACAGTTCGGTGGAGTACTGCCCGTCCTCGAAAACTTCCGTGCGGTCGCGCCACAGGTCGTGATAGTTGACCACCGGCGGATTGCCCCTCTCGCCCCAATAATAGCGGTGCGAATAATAATCGAAGCATCCGGCGTGAAATCCGGTGAAGCGGTCGAATCCGTGGGCGTTGGGAACCGTGGTCTCGCTCGCCCCCAGGTGCCACTTCCCGAACAACCCGGTGGCATAACCGGCCGGCTTCAGCAGCGTGGCAATCGTCCGCTCGCTGGGCGCGAGCGGTGGTCCGTTATCCGGAACGCCGGCCCGCAACGGATACCGCCCCGTCAGCAGCGCCGCGCGGGAGGGCGCGCACACCGGCGCCGCGGCATACCAGTTCGTGAAGCGCGCCCCGGAAGCGGCCAACGCATCGATATTCGGCGTCTTCAAATCGGTCGCCCCCCAGGCTCCTATGTCGTGGCAGCCCAGGTCATCGGCCAGGAAAATCACGAAATTCGGCTTGCGCGCGGGGTTGCGCGCGTCCGCCATGGCCTTGCCCGCCGCCGCGGCGGAGGCGGCCGACGTCAGAAAATCCCTGCGGGAGAACATGTCCACGATGTTATCCCGATTTCGGGCCTCCCGGTCCCCGGCCGGCCGGAGCTAAACTGAAAACGCCCATGTTCAGCCCCGAGGAACGCGCGCTCCTGCGCTCCGCACTGCTCGAATTCGCCGCCCGCGACGGCCGCATCAGCGCGATCGCGATCACCGGCTCAGGGGCGGCCGGCCGCGAAGACCGCTGGTCGGATATCGACCTCGCTTTCGGCATCGCCGACCCCGGCGAACTGCCCGCGGCCCTCTCCGATTGGACGGACCATATGTACCAGCGCCGCCAGGCCGTGCACCATCTGGACGTGCGCAGCGGTGCGTGGATTTACCGGGTGTTTCTTCTGCCCGGCACTCTGCAAGTGGATCTCGCCTTCGTGCCCGCCGCAGAATTCCGCGCTCTGGCGCCCAGCTTCCGCCTGGTCTGCGGCCACGCCAACGAAGCCCGCCACGCCCAGCCCGCCCCCGCCGACCTCATCGGTCTCGGCTGGCTGTACGCCCTGCATGCACGCACCTCGATCGCCCGCGGAAAACTGTGGCAGGCCCTCTACATGATCGGCGGCGTCCGCGACCACGCCCTGGCGCTGGCCTCGCTGCGCCACGGCCTTCCCACGGCGCACGCCCGCGGCGTAGACCAACTCCCGCCGGAACTGACCGCCCCCTGGGAAGATTCCCTGATCCGCCAACTGGAGACACCCGAACTCTCCCGCGCCTTTCAGGCCGCGCTTTCCGGCCTCATGCGCGAGATTCGTAGCTCCGATGTGGAACTCGCGCGCCGCCTGGAAGCCACCTTCAAAGAACTCGACGCGGCCGGGGCGTAAACTCCCAGCCCGCCCAACGGCCCACCTTGCCCCTAACCCTGTCGGCGCCCCCATCTCCCGCCGAGCGCCCTTGCGCATTCTGCTCCGCCCGCCGCCTTGCCCAGCCCCCGTCGCCGCCTGGCACCTTCCGCCAAGCGCCAGACATTTCGCAACGCGCGACGGCTGTCCAACCGCTCCGCGCATTCTCCGCGCTCGGGCGGGATGTTAGCATATTCGGGTTCGCAAGAGCCCCGGAGGCTGACTAATGGCTACGGCTGCCCCAGCCAAACGACTTCCCAGCAATGCGTACACGCCTCTCGCTTCGGGAGAGCAGTACCAACCGCCGGTCGCGGCGTCGGAGAAAATCCCGGAACTCACCCCACGCTCCATCGGGTGGGGCCTCTTCCTGTGCGTGGTCTTCACCATCGCCTCGGCCTATTCGGGACTGAAAGTGGGGCAGGTGATGGAGGCCGCCATTCCCATCTCCATCCTGGCCATCGGCCTCGCGCGCCTGTACCCGCGCCGGTCCACCCTGCTCGAAAACGTGATCATCACCGGCATCGGAGGCGTGGCCGGAGGAGTGGTAGCGGGCGCCATTTTCACCTTGCCCGCCCTCTACATTCTCAAGCTCGCGCCCGACCCGCTGGAGTCCATCCTCATCTGCGTGTGCGGCGGCTGTCTGGGCGTGCTGTTCCTCATCCCCCTGCGGCGCTATTTCGTCTCCGGCATGCACGGCAAATTGCCGTACCCCGAGGCGACCGCCATCACCGAAGTCCTGGCGACCGGCGAAAAAGGCGGCTCGCAGGCCCAATTGCTGCTCCAGGCCACCCTCCTCGCCGGCGTCTACGATTTCCTGGTCACCACCTTCCAGGTCTGGAAAGAGTACCTCGATTTTCAGTTCGTCCCCGCCGTGCGCCTGCTGGCCGAGCGCGCCAAGGTAGCGCTGAGCTTCGACGCCATCGGTTTCATCCTCGGCCTCGGATACGTCATGGGGCTGCGCAGTTCTCTCATCCTCTGCGCCGGCGGCGTGCTTTCCAACCTGGTGCTGGTGCCGCTGGTGTGGATGATCGGCCGCGAGCATACCGCAGCCGTCTACCCTGCATCCGTCCCCATCGCTCAAATGACGGCCGCGGAGATCTTTCGCGGCTACGTCCGCTTCGTGGGCGTCGGTGCCATCGCCACGGCGGGCATCTTCGGCATCGCCAAATCCATCCGCATCGTGGGGTCGTCGTTCGGCGTGGCGCTCAAGGCCTTTCGCGCGGGGGAGAAATCCTCCGGTGAGCGCACCGACCGCGATCTGACGGTCGTCACCATCCTCATCGGCGTGGCGCTCAGCGCGGTCGCGGTGGCGTTGATGTTCGGCGGCCTCTCGCGCGACCCCTGGGTAATCCTGGCGGGCGTGGCGCTGGCCCTGGTATTCTCGTTCTTCTTCACCAGCGTGGCAGCCAACGCGATTGCCACCACGGCCCGCAACCCGGTATCGGGAATGACCATGCTGACCATCATCATCTCCTCCCTGGTGCTCCTGCGCCTGGGCCTGGCGGGCGCCGCCGGCATGTTCTTGGTGATGGCTTTGGCAGGCATGGTGTGTACGGCGCTGTCGGTCTCCGGACAGGCCGTCACCGATTTCAAAACCGGCTACTGGCTGGGGTCCACGCCGGCCGCGCAACAAAAGGTGAAATTCCTGGGCGTGATCGCGGCTTCCGTGGCCGTAGGGCTGACCATCGTGATGCTGGCCCGCGCCTTCCAGTTCGGCGAAGCGGCCCCCGGCGACCTCCGCGTGGTGCTGCCTTCGCCCCAGGCCTCCATCATGAAAGCCCTGGTGGCGGGCTTCATGAGCCGGCAGCCGGTGGCCTATATCTTGTTCGGCGCGGGAGCCGCCATCGCCGTAGTAATGGAAATGCTCGGAGTGCCGGCGCTGACCTTCGCCCTCGGAATGTATCTGCCGCTGGAGCTGAATACGCCCGCTCTGGTGGGAGGATTTCTGGCGCACTACGTGGGCCGCCGCAGCGAAAAACTGGGCGGCGCGCCCGGCGCGGGGGTTCGCGAGCGCGGCGTGATCATCGCCAGCGGCTTGATGGCCGGCGGCGCGCTGGGCGGAGTTCTGGGAGCCGCCTGCCGCCTCATCCCGGGCTATCAGGAAACCTGGCTGCACACCCCGTTTTACGGCGATGCGCTGATCTCGCAATCGGTCTCCGCGCTGATGTTCGTGGGGCTGTGCGTGTACTTGTGGCGCGGTTCGGTCGGGAAAAAGGAGCATACGGTATGAGCGCACCATTGGAAGAACTGATTGGCAATGCCATCCTGGGCATCGATACGCTGTGGGGCGGCGACGTGATGTGCGCCTCGGGAACCGGCCGCTTCATCGCCGATTCCTGGTTCAGCGACGAGCCTCTGCCCATGGCCTACACCGCGCTCGAGGCCGGCGCGGTGCGGCAATCGGGCGGCGTTTCGGCCAAGACCCCCGATGGGTCCGCCATTGATGCTTACCTCGCGAAGGTGGATATTCCCGGCGCCATCGAGGGCCTGGAGCGCGCCGGCGGGGAAGCCGGTGGCTTGCGCGGCGAGTACCTGGCCGGCCTCGCGCTGTGCTTCCAGACCATGTGGGACCTGGCCCAGGAGATCCTGGGGCGCGGCCGGAAGGTGCCCTACGAGCGCTGCGTGCACGCCTCCTGCGCGCAGCCGCCCGAGCCTTCCGACGCGCGCGAAAAGCGCGAGCGCGTTGCGCAGTTGTTGGGCGGTCCCGCCGATCTGCTGTCGGCGGTGGACGCCTGGCGCGCCGCCCACCGCGTGCCGATGGCGTCCATCCGGCTGTTGGGCGCGGCCGTCATCGGGCACTTTGACCGCCTCACCGCGGCCCACATCGTGCCGCACTTGCCGGCGGATTGGCAAACCGTGCCGCGGGCCAATATCGAGTTCCTGCCCATTCGCGACGCCTGGTTCTCCGGGTCCATGAACTACCTGGGCCGCCAGCGCCGCGCCGATGGCAGCCCCGAGTACGAAGCCACTTACGAGATCAACGCCTCGCTCGATATTTCGCTGCCCGAATTTCTGCAACTCGTCAGTCACGAAGTGGTGCCCGGGCACGTCACCACCTTCGCCTATATGCAGGACCTCTACTGGCGGCGCGAGGTGGGCTTCGAAGCCTCCGTCCTCACCATGAACACCCGCGCCGCCACGCTGTTCGAGGGCATCGCCAACAACGCCATCCTGATGGCATACGGCGTGACGGAAGTGGACCAGTTGCCCGATCCCGACTTGCAGATCGGCGTCCTGCTGGCGTTATTGCAGGATGACGCCAAGAACCAGTCGTCGTACCTCACCTGGGGCGAGGGCGCCGCCCAGGCCGAAGTGGCGGCGGCGCTGCGTCGCGATTTCCTGGTCACGCCCGAGCGCGCCGATAAGCTCTCCGGCGCCTGGGGACGCCATCCGCTCCTGGGGCGCATGTATCTGCCGGCCTACCGCGCGGGTACCCGCAAAGTCGCCTCGCTCCGGCGCGCCCATCCGCCGGAGAAGTTCCTCCCCGCGCTCTACGGCGCCCACGGTTTGGTGGACGTGGCCACCCTGGAGCGCGCCATCGGGACGGGCGCATGAAAATCGATCGCGACTACACGCGCGAAACCCTCGTCCGGCTGGTGCAGATCAACTCCATCAATCCCACGCTTGCGCCGGGCGCGCCCGGAGAGCGCGAAATCGCCCCATACATCGCCCGGTCGCTCCACGCCTCTGGCCTCACGGCTGAAATCTTCGAACCCGAACCGGGGCGCATGACCGCGCTCGGCCGCATCTCCGGCTCGGGCGGCGGCCGCAGCCTCATGCTCAACGGCCATTCCGATACCGTGGATGTGCGCGGCATGGCGGAGCCGTTTTCGGGCGCCATCCGCGACGGCAAAGTTTACGGCCGCGGCTCCTTCGACATGAAGGGCAGCCTGGCCGCGTCCATGGCGGCGGCCAAGGCCCTCGTGGATTCCGGCATTCGCCTCCGCGGCGACCTCCTGGTGGCGGCGGTGGCGGACGAGGAATACGGCAGCCTGGGAACCCGCGACCTCATCCGCCGCGTGCACGCCGATGGCGCCATCGTTACCGAGCCAACCGGGCTCCAGGTCTGCCTGGCCCACAAAGGCTATCTGTGGATCCAGGTGGATGTGGCGGGCCGCGCCGCGCACGGCAGCCGCTTCGAGCTGGGCATCGATGCCAACATGAAGATGGGCCGCTTCCTTTCCGAACTGAGCCTGCTGGAGCGCGAGTTGCGCGCGCGCCCGCCCCATCCCCTGGTGGGCCCGCCTTCCTTGCACGCCGCCCTCCTCAGCGGCGGCGCCGGCTTAAGCACCTATGCGCCGTCCTCCATGGTGCAGATCGAGCGGCGCACGGTGCCCGGCGAAACCGAAGCGCAAGCGGTCGGGGAGATTCAGGCGATCCTCCACCGCATCGCCCGCGATGACCCCGATTTCCACGCCACCGCGCGCTGCTTCTTCGCCCGCGATCCCTTCGAGACACCCCCCACCGCCGCGGTGGTTCAGGCCGTGGATCATGCCGTCGCGAAGGTCCGCGGGCGCCCCGCCACGCACATCGGGGACACCCCTTGGATGGATGCGGCGCTGCTCCAGGCCGCCGGCACGGAGACGGTGGTCTGCGGTGCCACCGGAGCGGGCGCCCATGCGGATTCGGAATGGGTGGAGCTGGAATCGGTGTTCCAACTGGCGGAGATTCTGGCGCACGCCGCGCTCGAGTACTGCGCGTAAATCCCGCTTCCCGGATTATTCACTCCCCCACAAACCTGTACCCCACCCACGGCTCCGTCACAATAAACTTCGGCCGCGCCGGATTCACCTCGATCTTTTTCCGCAACTGGTTCACAAAAACCCGCAGATACTCCGGCTCATCTCCGTAATCCGGCCCCCAGACCGCCTGCAATACCTCGCGGTGCGTCACCGGCTTGCCCGCGTGCAGCACCAGGTAGCGCAGCAACTCGAACTCCTTGGGCGTCAGCCGCACATCCGCGCCCCGCACCCGCACCCGCCGCGCCGCGAAATCCATTTCCAGGCCGGCGGTCGTGTAACCGCTCGGGCCCCCTTCCGGCGAGGCCGGCGAGCGCCGCATCGTCGCCCGGATGCGCGCCAGCAGTTCTTCGATCCCGAACGGCTTGGTCACGTAATCGTCGGCTCCCGCATCGAGCGCCGCCACTTTGTCCTTCTCGCTGTTGCGCACCGAAAGAATCACCACCGGGATATCCGATCCGGCCCGAATCGCCTGGCACGTCTCCAATCCGCCCATGCCGGGCAGGTTCATATCCAGCAGCACCAGGTTGGGCGGTTCCGCCGAAATCATTTCCATGGCGTCCTCGCCCGTGCGCGCCTCCACCACTTCGTAGCCATGCGCCACCAACGTGGCCTTCATCACCCGCCGGATCTGCGGGTCGTCATCCACCACCAGAATCTTCCCCGTGCTCAATGTTTTTTGTCTCCACCGGCGGCCAGCGAGAAATAGAAAACCGATCCCTCGCCCGGCTCGCTCTCCACCCAGATGCGCTCCCCGTGCGCTTCTACAATCCCCTTGGCGATGGCCAGCCCCATGCCGGTGCCCCTGGTCGAGAAGCGGTGCTGCCGCCCCCGGAAAAACTTCTCGAATATGCGGCCCCGCTCGTTCTCCTCGATGCCCGGCCCGCGGTCGGCCACCCCGATCACAATCTTCGCACCCTTCTGCTCGGCGGAAATCGTCACCGGCGAACCCTTCGGCGAATAATTCAGGGCGTTCTCCACCAGTTGTTTCAGCACCTGCTCCACAAATTCCCCATCCGCCTCGGCCGGCGGCAGGTCCTCCCGAGCCGCCACCTTCACCGCCCGGCCCTGCAGCGCGCCGGCGTATTCCTGAAGCACCGCCGTCACCAGGCCCATCACCTCCACCGGCCCCTTCTCCAGGTGCATCTTCCCGGCTTCGATGCGCGCCATGGCGATCACTTCCGCCGCCAGCCCGTTCAGCCGGTCGGCCTCTTCGTCGATGATGGTCAGCAGATCGCGCTCCGTGTTGCCCCGCAGCAAGTTGCCCACGGCAGCTTTAATCGAGGTGAGCGGCGTCTTGATATCGTGCGCCAGCGCATCCAGTAGCGCCGATTTCAACACCTCGCTCTGGCGCGCCGCCTCCGCGTGGCTGGCGTCCTCCAGGGCCCGCGCCCGCTCCAGCGCCAGGGCCACCAGGTTCACCATCGCCCGCACGCTCTGCGCGGTAGGCAGCGGGCCGATCAGCGCCAGGCTTCCCAGCGGCCGCCCGCCCAACCGCACCGCCGCCGTCGCCAGGCCGCGCTGCGCGTCGATGGTCACCCCCTCGGTCTCCGCCACGGCCCGCAAATCGTGATCCGAAACCACCTTGCTTTCCGGCCCCGAGCGCACCACTTCGTCCGCCGGATGGTAGTACAGCGCCGCCGCTTCGCACCCGAACACCTGCACCACCCGGTTCACAAACTCGCGGATGGTCTTCCGCGCATTGCCCGTAAACAACATGGCTTGCAGCAGCGCGTACAGGCGCTCGATTTCCACCCGGCGCGTTTCCGCCTCCGCCGTCCGCCGCCGCGCGCGCGCCGAAAGCTGGCTGGCCGTCACCGCCGTCACCATGAACGCCAGCAGCGCCACCCAGTTTTGCGGGTCTTGAATCGTGAGCGTTCCCACCGGCGGCAGAAACCAGAAATTGAACCCCAGCATCGCCGCCACCGAAGCCACCGTAGCCTCGGCCAGCCCCCACCACGTGGAAATGCCCAGAATGCCCAGCAGCAGGCTCAGCGCCACGGTGGTATTGTTCACCGGCAGAAACTGGTAGAAGCGCAGAATGGCCAGCACCAGCAACACTGCCGCGCCCGAACGCAACACCGCGCGCCCGGCGAATCGATTCGTGCTCACTTTCCGAATAGCCTGTTGAAGTACTCCCGCGTGCGCTGCCGGATCTCGCGCAGCGTCGCATCCAGCCGCTGCCGGTGCAGGTGTTCCGGCGTCCACCGCCGCACCAGCGCGGTCAGGATTTCCATCTGCCCCGGCGCCGTCGGCAAGCTGCCTTCGGCGTGCCCCGTAACAATCCGCTGCCCGTGATCCAGCGCGCGGTAGAAGGTGGCCGCCTCTCTCAGGAAATCCGCGTCCTCGCGGTCCAGGTGCCCCATCTTCTCAATCACGTCGATCCGCTCGGGCGTGTTGAGCACTTTGTAAAAGATGCCCGCTCCCCGCAGCCGCAGGTACATCAGCGCGAAATCGATATCGTAATAGCCGCCCGGTCCGGCCTTCAACGGATTGCGCGACCCCTGCTCGCGCTCCACCCGCGCGCGCATCTCGGCCAGTTCCCGGCGCGACCGCATACTCTGCCCGTAGCGCCGCCAGTCCACTTCCTGCAGCTCGTGCAGGAAGTGCGTGGCCCGTTCCACGTTGCCGGCCACGCCGCGCGATTTCATATAGGCGATGCCTTCCCACGCCTCCGCGTGGCCTGCGAAGTAGGCTTTATAAGCCCCCTCGGTTTGCACCAGGTCGCCTTCCCGCCCGTTCGGCCGCAGCCGCGTGTCGATCGCGAACATCACTCCCTCGCCGGTGTACGAGCTGATGTTGGCCACCATCCGCTCGGCCACCGCCGTCCAGAAATCGTGCTCCGCGGCATCCGCGTCCGGAATCACGAACACCAAATCGGCGTCCGATCCCAGGTCGAATTCGCGCATCCCCAGGCGCCCCAGCGCGATCACCATCATCTGGTCGCGCGGCTCGTAAAATGCCCCGGCCGGCGGCCCCTCCCGCAGCGCAATCTGGTAGGCCGCCGCAATCACGCTGTCCGCCAGCACCGAAGTCTTGCCGAGGGTCTCGAAAATCGGCGCCGGACCCAAAATGCTGGCGCTCTCCACGCGCACCATCTGCCGGCGGTAGAACCTCCGCAGCAGGGCCCCATCGTCCAGCGGACCGCCCTCCAGCTGGAACGGCTCTCCCAGGTCCAGCAGCAGCTCGGGCTGCCGCAGCAGTTCATCCGCGAAGTAAGGGCTGTGCTCGAATACGTCCAAGACATCCGCCGCCAGCTTCCTGTCTCCGTCCAACTGCCCCAGCAGGTCGGGGCTGGCCATGGCCTTTTCCAGAAAGTGCTCGAAGCGCGACCGCCGCGCATCCCGCCCGCGCGGCCAACCCGATGCGGCGATGGTTCCGGCCAGTTGCGGCGCAAGGTGGTCCAGAAAACGCGTCAGGTTGCTCGAAGGCGCCTGCGCCTCCTCTCCGTCCTCGGGCGCGCCGCTTTCCGGCGCGGGCGTGTAGTACATCGGCTTCTGCGCGTATATCACCCGCTCGTAGATTTCCCGCACCGCGTGCAGGTGCTCGTCCAGCCGCGCCTGGAGCGTCGCGGCGGTGGGCGTCTCCAGCCCGTCGCCCGGCATCTTGCGCGCCAGCGCCTCCAGCCGCTCCGCCTCCAACGGCAGCGTGTGCACCTGCCGGTCCTCGTCCATCTGCAGCCGGTGCTCCAGGTAGCGCAGGAATTGGTAGGCCGCCGCCAGCCGCGCGTATTCTCCCGGCGACAACAGCCCCTTGTCGCGCAGTCGCGACAGCGCCATCATCGTGCCGCCGTGCCGCACCCACGGCTCGCGCCCGCCGTGCAGCCGCTGCAGGCATTGCACCAGAAACTCGATGTCGCGAATCCCGCCGGGCGTCAGCTTCACGTCCAGCCCGCCCGCCGCGATTCGCTTGGCAGCCATTTTTTCGCTGATCCTCTGGCGCGTCTCCGAAACCGCTTCCACGGCGCGGAAATCCAGCGAGCTTTGGTAGATCAGCGGCTCCACGAATTCCAATAGCGCGTTGCCCGGCTCCGGCTCCCCCGCCGAAACCCGCCCCTTGATGAGCATCTGCTTCTCCCAGTCGCGCGCCCGCTGGGCGTAATAATTCCGCGCGCCCTCTTCGGAGATGCAGATCTCGCCCAGCGTGCCGTCCGGCCGCAGCCGCAGGTCCACCCGGTAGCATTGGCCCTCCGCCGTGTAGCTCGACAGCACCAAAATGTATTCGTTGGCGACCTTCTTATAGAACTCCTTGTTGCTCACCGGCTGCGCCCCATCCGTCTCGCCCGCGCCGCCGTAGACGAACATCAGGTCGATGTCCGAACTGTAGTTCAGTTCCCCGCCGCCCAGCTTGCCCAGCGAGATCACCGAAAAACCGCACGCCTCCCCGCCCGCCAGGCGCGGCTCGCCGTGGCGCTCCACGAACTGCTCGCGGATGCGCTGGTAAGCCACGTTGAGAATCCCATCGGCCAGGTTCGACAGCTCGCCGGCCACGTCGGAAAGCGTCGCCGCCCCCAGCACGTCGCGCAGCGCGATGCGCAGCAATTGCAGCCGGCGGAAACGCGCCAGGTCCACCGCCGAAGGCGCGCCGCGATGCTCCTTGCCCAGAAAATCGTACAGCCGCAGCTCGAAATCCTCGGCCGTCAGCACGCGATAGAAATTCCCCGAATTGGCCACCTGCAAAATGCGCTCGGGATTCCGCACCACCGCGCCCGAAAGAAAACTGGAATAGGAGAACACCGTCACCGCGCAGCGCAAAGCCGCCGGCGAGCTGGCGATGCGTTCAAACCCCGAAGGCGCTTCCTGGCGCAGCCGCTCCAGGTAGCGCAGCGAGGTCTCCGGCTCCGGCGAAGCCGCCAGCAGCAATTGAATGCGCGCCGCGATGCGCTCCGGCAATCCCGTTCCCAGCCGGATTGCGTCCAGCGAGCTCTGCATGGTCAGGCGAGTTTGGACTCCACAGCAATTATATCCCCCGGCGCCACCGGCCCGGGCGTAATTACCCGCGCGTACAACCCGCTCATCCCCCAGCGCGGCGAAGAGCCGTCCCCGCCCTGCACCCGCGCGTCGTAAATCTCGCCCTTCAACGATTCGCCGTACACATCCAGCGCCGCGCACGGCCCCCGCGGCCTGGTGATCTCGATCCGCGCCGCCCCGGCGCGCAGCCGGTCGCCCACCCGCAAATCGCCAATCGCGATGCCGCGCGTGGTGAGATTTTCCCCCAGCGCGCCATAGAACAACGGATATCCGCGCGCCGTGAGCGCATCCACCACTTCCGCCGCCACCACCAGCACCGCCTTCAGCGGCCCGCCGTGAATCAGCGGATGCGCCTGGATGTCGCCCTCGATCCCCAGTTCCCCCAGGTATCCCCGCGCGATGGCCCGCTTGGGCAACCCGCCGGCCGAAACATTTACCTGGAGAATCGTTCCGCTCACGAGATCATCCTACCATCCGTACCCACGCGCGCTGACCTGCCCGTATCATACTCGTATGGAACATCGGGGCAACGTACCCCCCGGAATCCGCTGTCCGCGTGGTTCCGATCCACGCGCGCTCACCGCCCAGCGCCACAGGTCCGCTTTCCTGATGGCGCACACCGAGCCGGCTTACCCGGAATCCGCCAGGACCCAAGGCATCCAGGGCAAAGTCGTGTTGGACGCGCTCATTGATCGTGACGGTAAGATTGAAACGTTATCCGTTCGGGAAGGTCATCCATTGCTTGGTGACTCCGTGCTCCAGACTGTCCGCGCCTGGAGGTATCGCCCCACCAGGCTCAATGGCCTACCGGTCGAGGTCGCCACGGACATCGAAGTAACCTTTACTTTGCCGGATATCGTGGTGAGTTCTTGAGGCCGAGTCCCCAACTTCCGCCGCCTTCATTTCCCTTACCCGCCTTTCACTTACACTTCTCCAACCCCGTCTGCGGCCCGTCGCCGTGTTATGCCTGGAATCAGGAGGCCCCCCTTCGCTTGCCCGAATCCCTTCGTCCCCACTTCCAAAAGCAACTCGCCGACAGCCAGGCGCTCAGCGAGTTTAGATCGAAATTGGGTTCGTTCCGTCAATTTCATTCGCCAGCCCGTCCTCGCAGCCCCGCGCCGGGCCTTCCCCCCGCCGCCGCGCACCAGACCTTCCCCCTCGCCACCTGGCCCGCAACCATCCCCCTCACCGCCG
>JASHSS010000331.1 GCA_030038565.1 Bryobacteraceae bacterium | reverse complement strand
GGTCCGGCTGCACGTTGATCTGGACTGTAAAGGCCTTCTGATTGCCGAGATTGTGGGCCTCTTTGACGCGCTGGTAGCGCTCTCCCTGTTTGATCACACCGGTCCAGAAATTCTTTCGGTCGATCTCCGTGAGCAGGTAGTTCTTGGAGTCGAGATACTGCACGCACCAGCGGACCGCGCCCGAACGGAAGACGCCGCCGCCTTTGAGCAGTTGCACGGTGAAGGTGAAGACGCCCTTGTCCGGCGGCTTATAAGGCACGAATCCGCCGCCCTTGTGGATCCAGTTGTCGCCTTCGCGGGTCCAGCTTGGGGCGTCGGAGAACTCCGTCATCCCCTTGGCCGCCGGCGGCGGAGGGGGCATCACCCTCTCCCGCGCCAGGGTAAAGTCGAGCTCTCTGTTTTCGCCGGCCGCCACCTGCACGCGCGAGGTGGAGGCAACGAATCCGGGGGCGGACGCCGAGAAGGCGTAGTTGCCGGGAGGCAATTCGATCTGATTCCCGCCGGCTTCGTGAGCTTCCCCCCCATCTCCGCGGCGGTAGGTAACGGTGGCCGACGCGGGGTTGCGGTTGATGCGGATGGTGCCGTTGGCGGGGGTGAGGGCTACATCGGCGCCGGCCAACTCCACTTCCCGGCCGGCGACGAAGGAGCGCTGCAGCTTCTTCGGCAGAAACTGTTCGCGCCGCAGTTCCACGGTGTGATCGCCCGGATCCACGTTGGCGAAGCTGAACGATCCGTCCGGCCCTACCACGCCGGCATTCTTCTGGTCCAGCCAAACCTCCGTGCCAGGCGCTGCGCCGTGCACCCCCAGCGAGCCGAATTTCGGCGCCAGCATCATATCGAACTGCAGGCGCACTTCAGCACCCTTCTTGACCTCCACGGTCTGCGGCGGCGCATCCAGAAAGCCGCTCTTGGCCACGCGCACGGTGACCTTGCCGAGGGTCTGGAGGCGCAACTGGCCGTGCTGGGTAACGCGCCGGTATTCCTTATCGTTGAGGAATACCTTGACACCGTCGATGCCGGTGGAGACCGTAAGCGTGCCCGCATCGATGTCGGTTTTCAGAAAGGCCGTGAGGGTGGGGGCGGCGCCGAAGTTGTCGCTCAGACTGCGCTGGTCCTTGCCGTCGCCCACCGCGATTTCATTCACCCCGGGCTGAAAGCTGGTGAGGTCCGTGCCGGCCGGACCGGCGTCGCTTTGCGGCTGGCCATTGACCGCCAGCTTCCACGGGCCGCCGCTGGTCACCAGGCGCGCCTGCTTCCCGTAGCTGGCCACCAGCACCGCCATCATATTCCGGGCGGTGACCGGGCCGGCGATGTAAGGCTGCTGAGAATTCGCGAGATCGAAGGAGAACGCGGCGGAGGGATCGCCGTTGGGACCTTTGACCTTGATGGCGTGCGTACCGGGAGCCAGCCGGTCCAGCACCAACTGGCCGTCTTGGAGATTGAGGGGCGGCTGACTGTCCAACTCGACCGTGCCGGTGGGCAGATCGGTGAGGAGGTGTAGCGAGGGAGCCTGCGGCTGAAGCGCCAGTTTGACCACCGCGGCGTGCTGGGGAGTCACGGTGATGGAACTTGCCGCGGATTCGTAACCGTCCAGAGACGCCGAGAACTGGTAGGCGCCGGGATCGAGCGAGAGCTTACAGTTCGAGGTGCAACTGAGCTGGCGGGCGCCGCCGGCCGCGGACGTTTGGCCGGTGACCTTGACGGTTGCGCCGGGCGGGTCGGTGGTAATCGCGACTTCGACCGCCGCGGTGCGCGCCGTAAGCGCGGCCCTGCGCTTGCTAAACTGGCGCAGCACGACAAATCCAGCGATCAGGAGAACGGCCAGGCCGCCGATCAGTCCCAGAACCACGATGAGATTCCGATTACTGGCGGAAGCCGCCCTGACCGGTGGTTGCGGCGGGCGTACCCGCGGCGGAGCGACGGCCGCCCGCGGGACAACCGGCGGAGGGGGAACGGCGGCGGCGCTCACGGGCGGCGGCGGCTCCGGTTCTACAAAGTCGAAGAGCGAAGGGGGTGGGGCCGACGGCGGAGGCGCAGCCGGCGGGGGCGCAGGCGCCACGGTATTCCACATTTCCGGCGAGGCGGGGGCGGCTGGGGGCGGAAGGGGCGGATTAGGAGACGCGACCGGCGGAGGCACCACGGTGTCCCACACGGTTGGGGAGGTGGGAGGACCCTGGAAAGTGGAGGACGGCTTGGGAGGCGCCGAAAGCGGAGCCGCCGTGGTACTCCAGACGGAGGACGTGGATGCAGGTCCCTGGGATGTGGAGGACAGATTGGGAGGGGCGGCCGGCAGTGGCGCGGTGGTCTCCCAAACGGATGGCGCCCCAGGAGGGCCGGGCGCCGGCGGCGGTTCCCCGGGCGCGGCCGTGGCGGGAGCGGGAGGCGCCGCGGGCCGGGGCGGACCCGGGGCCACTTCCCCCTGCTGGATCAGCGTCCCACGGGCCACCAGTAGTTGCTTGATATCGTTTCCGGCGACCCAGATGTCGAAATCACCGGTGCAGTTGGTGATGATTTCGTTGAGACGAAAATAGATCGGCTTCAAGTCGGCGAGTTGGGTAGCCTGTTTGATCAGCTCTTCCAGCCGCTTGAGTTCCTCGCGAGGATTGACGTTTTCCAAGCCCACACTGCCTATCCTATACCCTTGGGGACATAGTATTGATTCCAGAAGGTGAAGTCAAATCCCTTTGTGGCTGCGACGGTGGCCCGGAGGCCGCCGGGCGCGGGGGACTAAACGTACGCGCGCTCCCGGCCTCGCCGCCACCCCGCTGGGCTGCGACGCTGGCTCCGGGAGCCCGCCAGACACAGGGGGCCAAACGTACACGCGCTCCCGGCCCCGCGGCCACCGCGCTGAGCTGCGACGGCGGCTCCGGGAGGCCGCCAGACACAGGGGGCCAAACGTACACGCGCTCCCGGCCCCGCCGCCACCGCACTGGGCTGCGACGGCGGCTCCCCGAGGCCGCCAGGCGCGGGCGGCCAAACGCACACCCGCTCCCGGCGGCCCCGGCGCGTTGGATCGCGCCGGGTGGTGATCCCAGGCCGGGGCCCCGCGAGCCGCCAGCGCGGCCTATAATTTCCGCTGGAAAAACTCCACCGCCCGCCGGTATGCCTGGAGCCAGCTCCGGTACAGCAGGAAATCGTGTACCTCGTCGGGGAAGATCAACTCCTCGACCTCCACATTCTGTTTCCGCAAGGCGCCGGCCAGCATCACCGACTGGTTGAACTGCACATCCGGATCGTCGTCGCCCTGTATCAGCAGAACGGGCGAGGTCCAGTATTTCACGAACGCCATGGGGGAGGAATCGAAAGCCAATTGGTAGTCCGGCGCCGTGGGCGGGATGCCCAACTCGGTGGCCCAGTTGCTCACGCCGTGCACATCCACCCCCGCCTTGAACACATCCGAGGAACGCGCCAGAGCCAGGCCCACCAGGTAGCCGCCGTACGATCCGCCCCACGTGCCGATGCGCCCCGGAGCCACATCGGCGCGGGACAGCAGATACAGGCCCGCGCCCTGTACGTCGTTGAATTCGGAGCCGCCCGAAGGGCCGTAGTGCGAGGCCTCGCGGAATTCCATGCCGTAACCGATCCCGCCGCGGTAGTTAACCGACAGCACCACGTAGCCGCTGTTGGCGAGGTACTGATTGAGGGCGTAGGCATTCGAATAGTAATACATGGAATGCCAGCCCAGCAGCATCTGGCGGCGCGACCCGCCATGGAAGAAAACCACCGCGGGTTTGCGTCCCGCGGCGCCGCCCGGGGGCAGGAAGAGCTGGCCGTGCAGGGAAAGCCCATCGGCGGCCGGAAAAATCACCTGCTGCGGGGCGACCATGTGGCCGGCCGGAAAATCGGCTGGAATGGCAGCCGGGTCCAGATCGCGGATCTGCACGCCTGTACGGAGCGACGCGCGCAGCGGGCGGCCGGTATCCGATCGCAAAAAGGCCACCGCATCGCCGGCGGAGAGCGGCACCGGCGAAAACTCCAGGCCCTCGCCCGAGGTGAGCGGCGCGGGCTGACCGCCGCCGGCGGACACGCGCCATAAATGCCGCCGGTCGATATCGCCCTGGTTCGAGGAGAACACCACCTCCCTTCCGTCCGGCGACAGGTTCATGCTTTCGACCTCGAACTCGCCCGGCGTGAGCGCAACGGCCTGACCGCCGGCCGCGGCCACGGAGTACAGGTGCGTCCAGCCGTCGCCTTCCCACGGAAACACCAGCCGGCCGCCGGCGGCCCAGCGCAGCGGATTGGCCCCCTCCACTTCCCGGAACACGCTGCCCCGCCCGGCGTGCGCGCGCCAGACCTCGCGCCCCACGCCGGATTCGACCGCGGCCACCCGGATGGACCACGGCTGGCCCTCGCGGCGCGCCTGGCGGACCGGGCGCAGCCCGTCGCTCGGGATGCGCACAAAGCCGATACTGGCGCCATCGGGCGACCACTGGGGGTAGAGATCCACGTCCGTGCTGGGGTCCAGATAGCGCAGCGACCCGGCGGCCACGTCGTAGACGCCGATCAGGCCGTGGTCGCCGCGGTTGCTGGGGAAGGCCAACTTCGCGCCATCCGGCGACCAGACCGGCTGCCCGCACTGTCTCAGCGCCTGAAACAGCAGCGCCGCGGGAGCACTGCCATCGAGCGGCGCCCACCAGATCTTTCCCCGGTTGACGAAAGCCACCCGGCCACCGCGGGGGGCCACCGCCGGCCGCTCTCCCGGCCCCAACTGGCGCGGCGCCGTTCCATCCAGCCGCACCATCCAGACCGCCTGGACCTCGCCGCGCGGATTGTGCGCCGGGTCGGCCGGTTCCCCGCTTCGACCGGGTTCCCCGTGCACATAAATCAGACTGGAAGCGTCGGGCGCCCACTCGAGACCGCTGAGTTCCTGTCCGTCGTCCGAGGTGTAGCTGGTAACCGCCCGCGCCTGGTAACCCGGCGGCTCCGCCACCATGAGGTTGCGAACGCCGCGCGCATTCGAAACCCAGGCCACTTTGCCACCCGCGGTCGAGGCCGCTAAGTCCGACGGAAAGGCCGCGCTGAGCGCCTGTTCCAGCGTGAAGGGCGCCTGCCGTGCAGCCGCGCCCCAGGCCAGCGCGAGTAGGATCGCAATCCGCATTCTTCAATCTTAATCACTGCGCCGGTGCTTCACAGGGCACTCTGCGCGCTAACCCGTCAAATCGAATAAAGACCCCGTCGCGCCGCTGCCGGTTTCGCCGCCCAGCAGAGCCTCAGCCTCGTCCGACTGCAGGGTTGCCTGGTAACTGGCGAGTTGCGCGGCGGATGAAGACGCCGACGAAGACGACGTGGCGGAAGAGGAAGCCCCGGCCGTGGAACCGGCCGCCGCATCCGCCGTGTTCTCCAGGCTCGCCAGCGCGCTGGTCAGGCTGTCGGAGCTATCGGAACTGCCGGAGCTGTTCGAGAGGCCGAACATGGCCTCCACGCCCTCCAACTGGCTGGCCTCCGCGCTCAGCCGGACGATGTCGCTGGCCGGGGCTTTCTCCAGCGCGGACACCACCGCCTGCGAAGAGAGCACCGGCGAATTGAGACTGGAAAGGGTCTGCAACAAATCCGATACCGCGGGGTTGACCGATGCAGAAGCCATTTCGCGCACCTCCAGCTATCGTATCGGCTGCCGCGGCGGTTTTCTGTAGAGGGCGGCGCGCTTTTTTCCGGGGGTGGGCGGCCCGTGTATACTGGGCCCGTGGAGGGGCAGTCCATTCCGCCGGCCGGGTTTGACGACCGGCCCGCGCTGCCGCTCTGGCTCCTGCTGCCCACGGCGGCTCTCATGCTGCTGACCCTTTACCTGGTATTCGACTGGGTCTCGACGGAAGCCACCATGGGGATCGTGCAGCGGATTTTCTACTTCCACGTGCCGGCCGCCGCGGTCTCCTTTCTGGCCTGCTTCGTGGGAGGGGTGTCCAGCATTCTCTACCTGGTGACGCGCCAGGAGAAGTACGACGACCTGTCGCTCGCGGCCAACGAATCGATCGTGGTGTTCGAGTCGGTGAACATCGTGATGGGATCCTTGTGGGCGCGTCCGGTGTGGGGCATCTGGTGGACCTGGGATGCGCGCCTGACATCCTCCTTCGTCCTGCTGTTCCTCTACGCCGCGTACCTGATGGTGCGGCGCGCGGCGCCGGTGGAGAGCCGCGCCGGGGTGTGCGCCGTGGTGTGCATTCTGGGAATGCTGGACGTGCCGCTGATCTACATGTCCAACCGCCTGTTCCGCACGCAGCACCCTTCGCCGGTGCTGGGCGGCGGCGAAAACTCCGGCCTGGCGCCGGACATGCTCAAAACCTTTCTGGTGGCGTTGGTCACGATGGTGCTGGTGTGGTGGTGCGTCGTGAGGGTGCGCCGCCGGGTGGCGCGCCTCGACCGGGCGGTGGAAGACCTCACGCGCCGCGCCAACGAGCTAGTGGACGCGGGATCGATACGCCTATGATGGAAAACCTGCACTGGCTGTTTTACGCTTATGGGGCCGGCTGGCTGCTGATCTTCGGCTACCTGTTCTGGATCGGCCGGCGCGAGAGGCATTTGCGACGCAAGGTAGCGGAACTGCATGAACTGCTGAACGAAAAATGGACCCCGAAGAAGTCGAAGTAGCTGCGCTCCCGCAAATTCGTGAAGAGAAGATAGGGCGTTCGTCCGGGACTCGCACTTCACATCGCCGGGATCGCCCGACATCATCCGCGTTCGATTTGCGCCCTCAACACAGCCGGATAAGAAGCCTTTAGCTCGGGATGGGCCTCAGCCAGCCGGATCAGGTCGAGTTCGTCTTTCTTCCGTTTACTCAAACGCCGGCTGGGGTCCTGATACGCCCAGAGCTTACCCTGCGCTACGTCGGCGAGGCAAGCTACCTTCGGGCGACATCCCAGAACGTCTGCCGCCAC
>JASHSS010000330.1 GCA_030038565.1 Bryobacteraceae bacterium | reverse complement strand
TATTGAGGAGCTGCTGCTCCTCGGTTTTCACGTTCACCAGTCCGGACACGGCCGCCACGATGATCACGATCACCGTAATCGACAGCATCAGCTTGCGGGCCAGGCGCCGGGGCATCAATAACTCCTTAGAACCCTATACTCCGAAATTATTGTAACCCGCTTGCGCGCCCGCCCGCGACGCCCTCAAGCCCGGTTAGAGAAGAGGCGCGACCGTGAGAGAGCGCTCCCTGGCCGCGCGCCGCGGTCCTACCCACTCCCCGGAAAACTCCAATTCCCGGGTGAACTCAACCTCGCCCGAGTCCGGGGAGTTTTCTCTTCCCGTGCGTGCTGAGGCCCCTCGGCGTGGAGGCTCCGCGTGAAAACACGTGCGCCCCCGGTCGTGGAAGCGCCGCCAGTCCCTCGCCTTTGGTTTTCTCCGTGCTTTCTCCGCGCCCTCCGTGTCTCTGTGGTGAAAACACGTGCGCCCCCGGTCCTGCGAAGCCCCCCCGGACCCTACGCCCGTTCCTGGTAAGTCCCCTCCGCCGTGTTCACCCGGATCTTCTCGCCCTCGGTGATGAACGGCGGCACCTGCACCACCAGGCCGGTTTCCGTTTTGGCGGGCTTGGTCACGTTCGACACCGTCGCCCCCTTCAGCCCCGGTTCCGTCTCCACCACGGTCATGTCCACCGTCGCGGGCAGTTCCACGCTCATCGGCTTGCCCTCGTAGAACTCCACCTTGACGTGCAGTTGCGGGATCAGGTATTGCGTGGCGTCTCCCAGCAGGTCCTTCATCAGGTGCATCTGCTCGTAAGTCTCGGTGTTCATGAAGTAGAAGTACTCGCCGTCGTCGTACAGATACTCCATCTCCTGCTCATCGAGATTGGCTTTCTCAACCCGGTCTTCCGACGAGAACCGGTGCTCGATCATCGTGCCGCTGCGCAAATTCCGCATCCTGACCTGCACAAAGCCGCGCAGGTTGCCTGGCGTCCGGTGAGTCATGCTGAAAACCGAAAACAGATCGTTGTTGAACTTCACCACCATTCCCGGACGCAACTGTGTTGCTGAAATCATGAAACCCTCTATTCTTTTTGAATTGAACTAATAGTATAGCGCGAGGGCGCCGCGGCGTCCGGAACCGGACGCCCGCACCCTCCCCTGGGCGAGCCGCGTCCCCACTCTCAGAACGGCAGAATCTCTTCCCGCACGGGGTCGAAATCGATCTGCCGCTTCTGCTCGTAAGCGATATTCCCCAGGTGCGAGGCTTGCGCCGAGCGGTGCCCGATGAGCACGTCTCCGTTCGGCAACTGCCGCGACTTCACGCACTCCAGGAAGTTCTGAATGTGGTCCAGATCGAGGTTCGAATGCGCCTGCACCACGGTCACCGGCGCGTTCCGCCCCACCGGGTGAAACTCGTAGCGCCCCCGGTCGATGTACAGCCGCCCCAGCGTCCCCGCGAACTCCACCGCCGCCCCGGTGATGCCCGGCACCAGCGTGGCTTCGAAGGTCGCCGTCATCTCCCCCGGGTATTTCAGCAGCACGTTGATGGTGTCGGGCGCCGTCCGCCCGTCCTTGTAGTTATAGATCCCGCCCGAAGCCACCGCCGCCGAAGGAATATCCTGCCCGGTGAACATGTGCACCACGTCGATCCAGTGAGTGAACAGGTCGGTCACCTGCCCGCCGCCGAAATCCAGGTAGGCGCGCCAGTTCCAATACTGCTGCGGATCCCAGTCGCGCCACTTCACCGGACCCAGGAAGTGCGCCCAATCCAGGTTGTCCGGCTTAGTGGCCAGCGAAGCCGGCGCCTTGCGCAGATGGTAGCCGTTGCCGTGCCACCACGTCCGCGCCAGCGTGATCTTCCCCAGTTTGCCGGTGTCCAGATACTCGCGCTTGGCCTCCAGGTAATGTTTGCCCGAGCGCTGCTGCATCCCTACCTGGCAGATGCGGTTGTTCACCCGCGCCGCCTTAACGATCGGCGGCCCTTCCTCGATCTTCAGCGTCAGCGGCTTCTCCACGTAAACATCCTTGCCGGCATTCAGCGCGTCGATCGCGATGGTGGCGTGCCAGTGGTCCGGCACCCCGATCAGCACGGCGTCCAGTTCCTTCACCTCCAGCAGCTTGCGGTGGTCGCTGAAGGACTTTGCGTTGGGCGCGTTTTGCTTGGCCTGGTCGATGTGGGGAGCGTAGATGTCGCACAGTGCCGCCACATCCACGTTGCCGGCCTTGATGAAATTGCCCATGTCGCTGCGGCCGCGCTCGCCGCAGCCGACCAGGCCGAGTTGGACACGGTCATTGGCGCCGAACACGCGCGAGTACGAGAGCGCAGTAGCGGCGGTAACACCGCGCAGAAACGCACGGCGGGCTACGTCGGTTTCAGACATAGGCCAATTATAATGCCGCGCGCGGGAGGTCCGGAGCCCTACCGCGCTCCCCGGTTCCGCTCTCACGCCGCACCATGAGCCTGAAGCGTTGCGCCAACCGGTTCGCTGGTCCCCGGCCCGCTTCGGGCGCCGAAGCTTTGACTGAGGCCACCTCGAACTGCCGGGCGTCGCGATGCGTTTGGGCATGAGCGATCAGCGATCGGCGCGGGGCTGGACGGCGCGCCACGCTGGCCGGATCTTCCGCCTATGGGAGGGAGAACCACCGGTTTTCGGCCGGCTGCCACCAAAATTGCCCCCGGCGCCCTGCCGCTCTGGATTATGCTGGTTCCACAGGCGATGAAACGAACAGCATTGACAGCACTGGCACTGGCAGGCCTCGCGGCGGCGCAACCGGCGCATCTGGGCGGGATCCGGCAGTTGACCAACGGCGGCGAAAACGCCGAGGCCTACTGGTCTCCCGACGGCCGACGGCTCATCTTTCAGACCACCCGGCCGCCTTACGATTGCGACCAGATCTTCATCATGAACGCCGATGGCTCGAATCAGCACCTGGTCTCCACGGGCAAGGGCCGCACCACCTGCGCGTATTTTCTGAAAGACAATAAGCACATCATTTATGCGTCCACGCACCTGGCGGCGGAGGCTTGCCCCGCCAATCCCGACCGCAGCAAGGGGTACGTGTGGGGCATCTTTGCGGGCTACGACATTTTCCTGGCCAGCGACACGGGCCGCATCGAAAAACGCCTGACCGATGCGCCCGGTTACGACGCCGAGGGGACCGTCAATTGGAAGACGGGCAACATTCTGTATACCTCGCTCGCGTCCGGTGACCTGGATCTATGGACGATGCGCTCCGATGGATCGCACAAGCGGCAGATTACCAAAACCCTCGGTTACGACGGCGGCGGGGTTTTTTCGCGCGATGGAACCAGGATCGTGTGGCGCGCCAACTACCCCAGGACGCCGGCGGATGTGGACCGCTACAAGACCCTGCTGGCGGCCAATCTGACCGCGCCTATGAAGATGGAAATCATGGTGGCGGACGCCGATGGCGCCAACCCTAAGGCGATCACCAATTTCGGCTGCGCCAGCTTCGCGCCCACTTTCACCCCCGACGGCAAGCAGATTCTGTTCTCCTCCAACAAGCAGGACTGCGACAGCCGGCACTTCGAGTTGTACCTGATCAACGTGGATGGCACGGGACTGCAGCAGGTGACCAACTACGGCGGCTTCACTTCCTTCCCCGAATTTTCGCCGGACGGCAAGACTCTGGTCTTCTGTTCCGATTTGCGGGCCAAGACGCAATACGAGTTCAACATCTTCACGGCGAACTGGAATTGACGTGCCCGGCGGCAGCGCCTGGTGCCCGGTCAATCCACCTCCACCTCGCCCACGTCGTACCAGCCATCCGCCTGGCGGCCTTCGATGGCGAGCCGGATGGCCGGCAGGTCCGTGCGCGGGTCCAGGATAGCCACCCGCAGGCGGTACGTGCCCGGAGCCAGACCATCGTCTACGTACAGAGAGCCTTCGTAAACCGCGTCGCCGGGCAGCCACTTGCGTATGTCCACGGGCGCCTTCAGCAGCGACCTTCCGCCAGGGCCGCGCAGTTCCAGGGCCAGCGTGTACGCGGCATACACCGGCGCCACTCCCGCATTCAGCCACCACATGCTTACCGGCAGCATGCGGCCCGCCTTCACGCTTTTGGAGTACTCCAGCCGGCGCAGGGCGAAGCGGTAGCCGATCTTTTTCTGAAATTCTTCGAACGGCTTCTTCCAGGTTTCTGGAATGGGCGTGGACTTGATATTCACGGTGGAGACGTGCCAGCGCAGCGCCTGGTCGAAGATATACTGCAGGTCGTAATGGCCGTTGAACCACGACCCCGGGGTGCCGCAGCTTTCGAGCGATACCGGCGCGCGCCGCCAGACATCCTGCAGATTGCCCTTGGCAAGGTATTCGGGATAGCGGTCCAGCATGTGGGCGAAGTTGCGCCCGGGCCGGCCCATATCGCCCCAGCAGTCGGCTCGCCAGCCGGCGCCGCGTCCGGTGCTGTAGACGAGGGTTTCGAGCACATCGAAGTTCATCAGCAGCGGGGTGCGCTGGAAGGCATCGAAATACTGATCGGTAAGAAGCTTCTGGGTGGGCCAATCCGGCGGGTAGGGTCCCCAGCCTTCGCCCCAATACCCGAAGGTCGAAATGTCCACGGCGTCCAGGTAGGGATGCCCGTCGTAACGCTGCCCGGCCTGCGCCACCACGGCGCCCCAGGTCTTGATGTAAAACGGATCGGAGGAGTCCGGCGACCAGATTTTGCCATCCTGGTCGCTATCCTTGTTCGCGCGGCGCGCGCCGGAATCGCGGTACCACTGCGGAAGCGGATTGCCCTGGTCATATGGCATGAGGCGCATGTCCAGTTTTTGGCCGTGGCGCCGCGCCTCGTCCAGCGCCGTATCGATGATGTCCCAGCGGTAATGTCCCTGCTGCGGTTCCAGTTGCCACCAGAACCAGCGGAAGTACGCCACCGAGGACTCCGGAAAATCCACTTTGCCCGCCGCATCCCGAACTTTGGCTTCCGCCCCGACCTCCGACCAGCGCAGTCCAGGATTGATGGCCTGCCGGTTGAAGCGCTGAAACGTCTGGATGCCCATCCCAGGGTTCACCAGCACGTCGTCAATCATCGTCGGCCGGACGATGGCGTTCTGCGCAGCGGCGGCGCCGAGCCAAAGAAGAAACCAACAGAGGCTTCGCATAACCTGATACGCTCCGAGAAAAATGTATCCGAGTTCACCGTGGGTTGCAATCCGGCCGACATCCGGCCGGACCCTTGGCCGTGTTAAGCTGCTCATAGGCTCCAGAGCGGATTGGGAAATCAGATGAAGATCGAGATCATTTCCTGCCCCACGTGACACAACAACAAAGCCAAGGTCGCGAGTCTCGCGGCCCTCATCAAGAAACGGCTCGGCATGGACGCGGTGATTACGTCGGGCAAGACTGGTCAGTTTGAGGTGATCGCCGACGGCGAGAAAATCGCCGGGCGCGGCGGAAACTGGTTCACCCGGGGCTTTGGCGCCGGCTATCCGGATCTCGACAGCGTGGTTGAAGAGATCGAGAAGCGCCGCGCGGGTCCACGCGGCGCGCCTTAAGTCCGAATTTCCCATTCACGCAGGGTACAATCGCGCGGCGCGGTGCCCCTCGCTCCCGGAACCCGCGGGGCCGCGGCAACGGCATTTAGCATGTGGACCGGGGGGCGGTTACGATGCCACGGCGGCCGAATTACCCACGGCCGGCGCCTCCCACTCAAAGTGCATGTCTCACGCCAGGCGGGTGTCGCGCGCGATAGACCTCGCCCATGCCGCCCGCCCGCGATGGGCGCGAGGATTCCTAGCCCTGGCAGGTCAGAAAAAAGGTCCAACCGGTTTTCAATTTTCAGACACGTTGTCTGATTTTCCCGTGTAACTGATTGATTCTTCGCGAGGCGATCAGACAGCTTGTCTGATTTCCCGGTGTGGCGCCGGTCTTTCAGCGTCCTGCCAGGCGTCAGGGACCCAACCGGGTTCCGGGAGCCGGGGCATGGGGAATCTCTCAATGGGACCGTGCGTGTGTGTAGAGTTCCCGGTAAACTGCGATAGGAAAGGGTGTGCGCCCTGATGAGTAACCCGGGAGGCGAAATCAACCGAAGTCGGCGCCGCTTCCTGCACGCAGCGTCAAGCCTGGCCGCCGCGCCGGCGCTTCTGGCCCAGCGCAACCGGCCCCCCAACGTCCTGTTCCTGCTGGCCGATGAGTGGCGCGCGCAATCCATAGGGTACAGCGGGGATGCCAATGTCCGCACCCCGGTGCTCGACCGCCTGGAATCGGAAAGCGTGAATTTCGAGAACGCGGTTTCGGGATGCTCGGTGTGCTGCCCCTATCGCGCCAGCCTCCTGACGGGTCAATATCCGCTTACCCATGGTGTTTTCATCAACGACGTGGAGCTGAGGCCCAAGGGTCCAACGTTAGGAGAAGTTTTCCGCCGCGCCGGATACCGCACCGGATTCATCGGCAAGTGGCACGTCTACGGCAGCCCGGACGGCAACTACGGGCGGAGGTTGGCCTACATCCCACCGGAGAAGCGCTTCGGCTTCGATTACTGGAAAGCCTGCGAATGCACCCACGACTACAACCACTCGCTGTATTATGACGACGACGATCGCACTCCCAGGTACTGGCCCGGATACGATGCCATCGCCCAAACCGAAGACGCCTGCCGCTTTATCGAGGAGCGCCGGAGCGGCTCCGGCCCGTTCCTGCTGGTGCTTTCGCTGGGGCCCCCGCATTTTCCCTACGCCACGGCGCCGGAACGCTACCGGGCGATGTATGCCGGCCGGGAACTTCAGTTGCGCCGCAACGTACCGGAGGGGCAGCGCGCGCAAGCCGCCGAAACTCTGCGCGGGTATTACGCCCACATGACCGCGCTGGACGACTGCTTCGGACGGCTGTTGCTAACGCTTGACCGCGCCGGCGTGGCCGGAAACACCATCGTGGTTTTCACCTCCGACCATGGCGACATGATGCTCTCGCAGGGGCTGACCACCAAGCTGTATCCCTGGGACGAATCGATTCGAGTGCCGTTCCTGTTGCGCTATCCGCAGGCGTTAGGACGCAAGGGACTGCGCATTCAAACGCCCCTGAACTCCCCGGACATCATGCCGACACTGGTTGCGCTGTGCGGGCTTCGAATTCCGGATTCGGTGGAGGGCAGCGACCTTTCGGGCCTGATCGTGGGAGCGTCGCGCGCGCCCGGCGAGGCGGCGGCCTTCCTGAACCTGCCGGTGCCCATCACAGAGGCGCGACGCTACGGTTTCGCCGAGTACCGGGGCCTGCGGACGGAGCGCTTTACGTATGTGAGGTCTATCCACGGGCCGTGGCTCTTGTACGATAACGCACGCGATCCTTTCCAGATGCACAACCTGTGCGGCCGGACCGAGGCCAGGGAATTGCAGACGCGCATGGACCGCGCGCTCGATGCCGTCTTGCGCCTGCGCCGCGACGAGTTTCTGCCGGCGGCCGAATATGTGAAACGGGCGAACGTAGGTCATTACCGGGAGGTCAACGTGGAGGTCGGGCGCCACCCCAGCCCGTGGGGCGACTGGGATTCGACGCTGAAGCCATAAACCTTGTGCTGTATTGCGTGCCATTCTTCACGTGCCATTCTTCATGACGCCAAGCCTGGGGACTGTGGTGAACTTGGCGCGGCTTCGCTCGAGGAGCAAGCTTGAAGCGAAGCCAACAATTATTGAAGGAGTTGACATTCGATGCCAGCAATGCCTAAAAAGTGGACGGACCCAAAAGTGGTGCCCGCACAGAAAGTAGCCGAGAAAGATCTCGCCGATCTCGAAGCGATCGTGAAACCCGGCAAGGACGCCGCCGCCCTCAAGGCAGTGCATGATGCCAAGCAAAAACTCGGGAACTGGATTGCCTTTGTCCAGGCGAACAAGACCGCCGAACGCGACAAGATTGCGCCCACGGTGATCACCCTGTACAACACCGCGTGGGCGGCGGTGGACAAAGCTCCGAAGCCGAGCGGGAAATACAGCATAGCGGTGACGGCCCAAAGCAGTCCGAAGTTTCTTCACAACGCACAGGCCGCGAACACCATGCCGGTTTGGGACTATCAATACTGGGACGACGGTCTTCCAGACTTTAAGAAGTCCTTCCAGATCTCCATGGAGAAGATGGATACCAAATTAAAGGGCGATGAAAACAAACAGGCCAAGTGGATGAGCGATGCGGCGATCGCGGTGGTAAAAGGATTTACCAAGGCGAGCGACGTCAAAATCGTCAAAAGCTAAGGCCATCGGACCGCTTGTTTGCGTAAAGAAGGGCCGGGCCGGCAGACCGGAAGCCGGCCCGTTAGCGGCGCGCGAGGCGCACATACGCGAACAATTTCCATCCGAGAAGGATGGCCGCGAGGAGCGCCGCCAGGGACCAGGTCAGGTCGCCTAAAACCGCCGAGAGAGCGATCACGCGGTCGCTGAAGAAACGGCCCAGAGAAATATAAACCGCGGCGCCCGTCAGTTCGCCAAGCGCGTCCCACAGAAGGAACCGGGGCCAGGGATAAGCGGCGGTGCCGCTGGCCAGATTCACCCAGGGTCCCAGGGCGCCCAGGAGCCAGCGGGTGATAAAAATGCCGGGGCCGCCCCATGTTCGCGTTTGGGCCTCCACGGCCTTCAGGTTGGCGCGCTTTCCAAACATGCCGCTGAGCCTGGTGACGATCACCGGCCCGCCCCAACGGCCGATAGCGTAGCCCGCCTGGTCGCCGAGGATGGAGCCGGCCCCGGCCGCGCCGATTGCCCACCATAGGTTCATGGCGCCCTGCGAGATCATCGAACCGGCCACAATCAGAAGCAGGGTGACGGGCAGCGGCACTCCAACCGCGGCAATGGCCACGATGCCAAAAAGGGCCGGCGCGCCGTATTGCGAAACCGCCGCGAGGAGCTGATCGTTCATCGTGGTGGCCGACCCGGCGGCCGCGCCGCATCGATGGCCCGCTGCAATTCGGCGATCACTTCGGGAACCGGGCGGTTCAGGTCGCGGGCCAGGCGGCGGACCGAGCGCCGGTCGTGTGGGCGGCGAGGCTCGACCCCGATGGCCTGAAACAACTCCGCGGCCGGCATGTGGTGGGAATGGGCGATAAAGGGAACGGACATCCAGGCGCGGATGGGCTCGTTTTCCGCGCGGAAGGCGTGCGCCCGGCGTCCGGCCCGGTAGGCGAAGGCGAAGGTGGCGGCGATGGCCAGCGCAAACGCCAGCCCGAGCAGCAGAACCCGCAGCCAGACTTTACCCACACCTCCATATAAGCACGGCGGCCGGCGATAGAATCAAGGCGATCGTCGGCTCAGCGCCCGCGACTGCGGCCCGTTTTCCGCGCGGAAGGCATTGAGGGGCGCGCGGGCTGAAGGAACTTGGGTCCGGAGCCGAGCGGGCCGAACCGGGCCTGGCGGCAAACGAAGCGCCGCGGCCAGGCTGCGGGCTTCGAACCGGGCTTGGCGGCGAGGGGCGAACCGGGTCTGGCGGCGAACGGGCCGAACCGGGTCTGGCGGCAAACGAAGCGCCGCGGCTAGGCTGCGGGCTTCGAACCGGGGCTTGGCGGCGAGGGGCGAACCGGGTCTGGCGGCGAGGGCCGAACCGGGGCCTGGCGGCAAACGAAGCGCCGCGGCCAGGTTGAGGGCGCCGGACCGGGCCCCCCGGTTGTTGATCCCTGGCTGGGTGGGGCAGCCTCCGCTCAGCGCTCTATGGCCGCGGCCGCCATGGCCATAAAGCTGTTGATTTCGTCCGCCACATCGCCACCGCCGTTGGTGCGCTGCATAAAAATGATGCCGACCAGGTCTTTGGCGGGGTCCCCCCATCCGTAAGTGCGATAAGCGCCGCCTTTCACGAAACTGCCGATGGAGTTATAGCGGAAGGTGCCGAGTGTCTCGCGCACCACCTCGAAGCCGAAACCGTGACCCACTCCGGGAGCGAAGCCCGCCTTCATGGATCCCGTCTGCGAGGTGGTCATAGCCTCCACAGCGGCGGCCGACAGAATTCGCTGCCCGTTCAGGACTCCTTTATCGAGGATCATCTGGTGAAACCGCGCCATATCTCCAGCCGTGCTGAAGAGCCCGCCCTCAGGCGCGGGGAACTTCGCCGGCTGCATCGAAACCAGCTTCAGACCGCCGGTTTCATAGGTGTAGAGCGAGGCGACGCGGCCGGCCTTGTCCGGCGGAACGAAGAAGAACGTGTCTTGCATTTCCAGCGGCCGGAAAATTCTCTCCTGGAGAAAGCGATCGTAAGGCTGTCCGGAGACCACCTCGATAATGCGGCCCAGCGCGGCGATCCCGATATTGCTATAGTTCCACGCCGTTCCCGGTTGGAACAGCAAGGTTGCCCGCGAGACGGCGGCGACTCGTTCGGCCAGCGTATTGGGCGGGGACCCGCCCGCCGGCGTCGAACCGGGCAGGCCCGAGGTGTGGGTCATCAGGTCCAGGATGTTGACCGGGCGGGAGGGCGTGACGAGTTCACAGTTGTAGCCTGCAAGCGTTCCACAGGGATTCAGCTTGAGGCCTTTGAATTCCGGCAGGTACTTTTCGGCTGGATCGATCAACGACAGACGGCCCTCGTCCACCAGGATCATGATGCCGGCGCACGTGACGGGCTTTGTGACCGAGGCCAACCGGAAGATGCTGTCGGTGCGCATGGGGGTATGGCTGGCGAGGTCCTGATAGCCGACCGCGTCGAAACGGGCGACGTGCCCGTGCCGGGCGACCAGGGTCACGACGCCGGCGGTCGCACCGGCAGCCACGAACTCTTGCATGCGGGCAGGAATCCGCGCCAGGCGCGCGGGATCCATGCCGGCCGCCTGCGGATCGGTCTTGTCGGTCGCGAACGGCCCGGCGGCGAGCGCCGCCAGGGAGCAGCCAAGAACCAGGAAAAGGCTCGTCTTCATAGTCTGCACCAGGACTTCCATTTTGGCATTCTATACGGCTCTACTCTATATCGAAGCAGTTTGGCCGGCGGCTGCGGGGCGCGGCGACACCGAGCGGCGGCCGTTGGGCAGGGATTCCATGGCCATACATATAATCCTGGAAGAGGGGCGAGGAACTGGATGGAAGGAGACCGGATTTTGATAACTGGCGGGCCACCGTGTACGCGTTTCGAACTTTTCTCGCTGATCAGCGGCTGACTCGACATCCTCTCGAACCCGGTAAGCTACCAGATTTAAAGCCTCCTTCCCCATTCCGACGGCAGTCATCTCCCGCGCCGATCCAGTCGGGACGCCTTTCGAACTCAGATCAGATCCAAGGCGCACGGCCCGATACCTCGCCAACCCGCGAGTCCGATTCACCTAACAATTCCAATCAGAGAAAGATAACCAACAAATGACACCAACTCAACTAACAGCGATATCCAGCATTGACCTGAAGTTAGCGAGGCAGATCCGCAAATATTATGCGGACCCGTTCGGGTTCGTGAACTTCGCCTTCCCCTGGGGAGAACCCGGTAGTCCCCTGGCCTCCTATACCGGCCCAGACGTCTGGCAGGCGGAGTTCTTGCGGGACCTCGGCCGCCAAGTGCGCGAACGCGGATTCGGCGGCCAACAGCCCGTCCAGGCCATTCGCATGGCCGTCTCGTCCGGCCACGGCATCGGCAAGTCCACCCTGGTCGCCTGGCTGGTCCTGTGGATTATGAGCACCCGTCCGCATGCCCGCGGTACCATCACCGCCAACACCCTCAAGCAACTGGAGACCAAAACCTGGGCCCAAATCCGCAGATGGGCCAAGCTCGCGATCAACGAGCACTGGTTCACCGTCACGGCGCGCTCCCTCGCCTACCGTTTGTATCCGGAGACCTGGGCCTGTTCGATCCAGACCTGCCGGGTCGAAAACAGTGAGGCCTTCGCCGGCCGGCATGCCGCCGACTCCACTTCCTTCTACATCTTTGATGAGGCCAGCGGCGTCCCCGACCAGATTTTTGAAGTAGCCGAAGGTGGTCTCACCGACGGCGAACCGATGATCTTCCTCTTCGGCAATCCCACCCAGAACTCCGGTAAGTTCCATCGCGTGGTCTTCGGCGCTGAACGCGACCGCTGGAATTCCCGCACCATCGACTCCCGCCAGTCTAGCCTCACCAACAAGCGGCAGATCGCCGACTGGATTGAGGACTTTGGAGAAGACAGCGATTTCGTGCGGGTACGCGTGCGTGGCCTGGCACCCAGGGCCTCGGACCTGCAGTATATCGACTCGGCCCGCGTGGCCGCAGCCCAGAAGCGGCAACCCCACCATCTCCCCAACGATCCGCTGATTGTGGGTATGGACGTGGCCCGCGGGGGCAGCGACGCGACCGAGATCCGCTTCCGACGGGGTACCGATGCCCTCTCGATCCCGCCCGTTCGGATCTCCGGCGAAGAGAGCCGCGACAGTATGAAACTGGCCGCCAAGCTGGTGCAAGTGCTCACCACCACCTATGACGGAATCCGGCCCACTATCGCGTTCGTCGACGCCGGCATGGGCGGAGCCATCGTGGACCGTTGCAGGCAGTTAGGCTACTCCAACGTCATCGAAATCAACTTCGGTTCGAAGGCCCGGGACCTCCACTACGCCAACATGCGTAGCTACATGTGGTCGCGCCTGCGGGACTGGCTGGAGCACGGCGCCATCGACAACTCCCCGCAATTAGAAATCGACCTGACCGGACCGCAGTATCACCACAATCGCCACGACCAGTTGGTTCTGGAATCCAAACAAGACATGAAGCAGCGCGGACTGGACTCTCCGGACAGCGGCGACGCTTTAGCCCTCACCTTCGCCCAACCCGTGGATCCCCTGCCGGACTCGGAAGAGCGTCAGGCGTTCGATCCTGAGGAAGAGGAGGAGTACGGTGGCTGGGGTTCCCGCAGCGGGCCCACCGGGTGGATGCGATGAGCGTCCACTCACCAAACCTCGAAAGGACCCGTAAACCCTGTTTCTGGGAGGATCGCATTCCTCCCAACGGGCACCCGCAGGATCCATCCGTCGTGACCAATCCACAGATGCCCCTCAATCGCCCAGCCAGTCCTCGGAACCCGCGGGAACTGCTCCAGTCCCATGCGGCCATTCCGAGCCATTCGCGGCTTTTTCATCCATCCACTGCACTATGGAAATCTTACCCATGCCCCCCATCGAACACCAACCCACCCAAGCTCCCGCAACCACCGCCGACCGCAAACGCCGTTCCGGTCGCTTCCCCAAAGGGATCAGCGGCAATCCCGACGGCCGCCCCCGGGGCAGCCGCAACAAGGCCACGCTCCTCATGGAACGCCTGCTACAAGAGGAGTCAGAAAACCTAACCCTCAAGCTCATCGAGATGGCCAAGGCAGGAGACTCGCTGGCCATGCGCCTGTGCATGGACCGGCTCCTCCCGGCTCAAAAGGA
>JASHSS010000029.1 GCA_030038565.1 Bryobacteraceae bacterium | reverse complement strand
GAAAGGCGATTCCGGCTCGGGGGCCGGGAGGTCCTTGGGTCTCACGCCCAGGACAAACGCGATGACGACGATCGCAACAACGCAGGTGGCGACAATAATCATTCCAGGTTCGCCAGATCCTTCTCGATCTGTTCCTTATACTTTTCGAGGGCCGGATCGTCCAGTTCCATGGGGCCGAGTTCGGCCATCGGTTTGGGCTTGCGGTACTTCTTGATAAACAGCCAGATGGACACCAGTCCCAGACCCACCGAAAGATAGGGCACGATCCAGCCCCAGGCGTTGGGTTCCGCCAGGTAAATGCCGGGGCCATAATCGCGCACGAACGCCTGGATGATCTGCTCATCGGTGTAGCCGACTTTCTGCATCTGGGCGATACGCAGTTTGCCGGTCTTGGAAGATTCGCAATCCAGCATGCTGCAGCTCGCCACCGTTTCCTTGCATCCGCACTTGCAGGCCAGCCGCGAGCCCACGCGGCGGACATCCACGCTGGGCTTCTCCGAGGCCGTCTGGGCAAGCGCCGCGGCGGCCAGCAGCGCGGCGAGCAGGTATCGATTCACCACGGAGGCGCGGAGGAAACGGAGGAAGCACGGAGAAGAACAAGAGAGGTTTTCTCCGTGCTTCCGCGCTCTCTGTGCCTCCGTGGTGAACACACGGTCGCGGCTAATTCTGAATCGTGGCATGTTTCTTCGTGAAGCCCACCACTTCGGTGCGGGCGTATTGCAGTTTAACCTTACTGGGCACCAGGCAGATCAGCGTTCCGCCGATCAGCACCAGGCCGCCAATCCAGATCCACGAGACCAGCGGGAAGACGTAGGCCTGAATCACCGCGCGCTGGTTATCGTCGGACATGCCGCCGAAATTCAGGTACAAATCCTCGTTGGGGCGCATGCGGATGCCGACTTCGGAAGTACCCTGGCGGCTGGCCTTGTAGAAGCGCTTCTCCGGCTCCAGGGTGCCCAGGAACTCGCCGTTTTTGGAAACGTCCATGCTCGCGCGATGCCACTGGTAGTTGGCGTTTTCGCCTTCCTGCAGGTCCACCATTTTCAGGGTGTAGGCGCCGATCCTCATGCTGTCGCCCTTGTTCAGCTCCTTGACTTCGTTCTTGTTAAACGCATGGCCGGTAAGCCCGATGAACATCAGCACGATGCCCATGTGAACCAGGTATCCGCCGTAGCGCCGGGTGTTGCGATGGGTCAGTTCGACCATCGCGTGCGCCAGGTTGATGTGATTTTTGGCGGCGATGGAGCGCCCGCCCTTATAGAACTCAGAGAAAACGGTCAGCGCCACAAACAGGCAGAAGCCGAAGGAAATCAGGGCGTAGAAATTGCGGATGCCGGCGGCTACCAGGGCGCCCACCAACACCACCGCGGCCAGGCCCGGCCACTGGAAATTGCGGCGCAGGCTGTCAAGCGATGTCCGCCGCCAGGCGAACAACGGGCCGACCCCGGTGAGCAGCAGCAGGAACAGCCCGATGGGGACCATCAGCCGGTTGTACCAGTCGAAATCCAGCGAAATGCGCGTGCCCGAGAAAGTCTCCGAAAGCGTGGGAAACAGCGTTCCCCACAACACCGCGAAGCAACTGGCCAGCAGGATCAGGTTATTAAACAGGAAGCTGGATTCGCGCGAGACCACGCTTTCGAGCTGCGCTTCGCTCTTCAGGTAATTCAGGCGGTCGAGGATCAGGTAGATGGTGGCGGCGATGCCCACGGCCAGGAAGCCGGCGAAGTACTTGCCGATATCCGAACGGGCGAAGGCGTGCACCGATTCGACAAAGCCGGAGCGCGTCATGAAGGTGCCCAGAATGCAGAGGAAGAAGGTGGTGGAGATGAGCACCATGTTCCACACCTTCATCATGCCTTTCTTCTCCTGCATCATGACCGAATGTAAAAAAGCCGTGCCGCTGAGCCACGGCAGGAGCGAAGCGTTTTCCACGGGGTCCCAGGCCCAGTAGCCGCCCCATCCCAGCACGTGGTAAGCCCACGCCGCGCCCAGCATGATGCCGGTGGATTGGAACAGCCAGGTGACCAGCGTCCAGCGGCGAGTGGTGTGGATCCAGCCCTCGCCCGGCTGGCGCGTAATCAGCGATCCCATGGCGAAGGCGAACGGAACCGCGAAGCCCACATATCCCAGGTACAGCATGGGCGGATGGATGGCCATGGCGGGATATTGCAGCAGGGGGCTGAGACCATTGCCATCGGGGACCGCGATGATCAGCTTGTCGGTCGCCAGCATCTGGAAGGGATTGGCGATGAAGTTGTTCATCGTCAGGAAGAAGACCTGAATGGTGGCCAGCACGCCGACCACCCACGGCATCATGTCGCGGTGCTTGCGCCGGTTGGTAAAGACCACCACCGAGCAATAGGTTGCCAGCAGCCAGCTCCAGAACAGCAGCGAGCCTTCCTGCCCGCCCCACCACGCCGCGAACTTATACAGGGTGGGCATGGCGCGGTTGGAATGCTCGGCTACATAAGCGAAGCGGAAGTCCCCGGTCAGCAGCGAGTAGACCAGAATTCCCGAGGCCAGGGTCACCAGCGCCCACACCGAATACACCGCGCGGGAACCGCTAACAATCAGAAAGGGCTTGGCTTTGACGCGGCCCACCACGGACGCGGCGGCGGCGTACAAGGCCAGGCACAAGGCCAGCAGGATGGCCAGCGAACCCAGATTTTCCATATTCCCCTCTTCTACTTCTCTACTTAGCTCTTGCCGGTGTTGATATTGGGAGCGGCCGCGCCGGGCGCCAGTTGTCCGGGTTTGGCCTCATACTTGGACGCACACTTGGCCTGAATTCTTCCCGCGCGGAAGACGCCGTCTTTGTCGAGTTTGCCATCCGCGAGGGCTTGGGCGCCGTCTTTGAAGGTGTCCGGCAGAGGGTCCGTGCCGGTGTAGGCCACCTTGAGGCGTTGATTGTCCTGCATGAGGACGAACTGGACCTGGTTGCCGACGCGCTGGATGGAGCCGGCTGCGACATCGCCGCCGACGCGGGTGCGCTGGCCGTAAGCCGCGCCACCCATTTTGTTGAGTTCGGCAACGGTCTTATAGTAGGTCTTGTTTTCGCCCATACCGGCGGCTGCCAGCCAGACGAGGGTACCGATGACAACCACGATCAACGCCGCGAACTTGCCGTATTTTTTCATGCTGTCGTCCCTCTGAAGACCCAGTATACCTCGAAAGATTTGCGGGATAATCAGACATTTTTGACTCTTTTGTGGGAAACTACCACACCCACGAATGCGGGGATTGGGCGGCGGGAATCCGCGTCTTTCTCCGCGCCTCCGTGTCTCCGCGGTGAACTCACACTGCGCCTATTGCCCCGCCGCCGGCGCCAGCAGTTTGTGAATCTGCGCCACGGCGGCATCCACTTTCATATCGAAGATGATTTTGCCGAGCGCGGCGGTGGACGGACGGGCGTCGCCGCTGATGCCGTTGGGGTGCTGGCGGTCGCCCACGGCGGTGGGGATGAGGTCCTTGCGGACCCAGCCTTTGTCGCCGCCCAGGTAGAGCATCTCCGAGGTGTCGGGAATACCGGCATGCGAGCTCAAGGGCAGATTGTGGGCGGTCAGGTATTTGTCGAAATCGGCGTTGGCCGTTTTGTAGACGTCGTCGCAGAACACCACCCGGATGCCCTGCGCGGCGTGCTTCTCGGAAAGCTTTTTGGCCACCTCGCCCAATTGCTGTTGGCCGCCGCCGTGGTCGCCCATCAGCACCACGTCCTTGAAGCCGTTCTGGATGAGTTGCTCGGCAACCTGCTCGTTGATCGCCGCGAAAACCTCGTTGCTCAGTCCGATGGTGCCGGGAATACTGGGGTTGGCGCGGTTGGGAGAAAACGGAAGCACCGGCGCGGCGATGGCATTGCCCAGCTTTTCGGCGATGGCGATGACCGTGGCGTGAGCCATCAGGGTGTGGCCGCCGATGACGCACTGCGGGCCGCGGGTTTCGCTGCCGCCGTTGTATACCAGCGCGGTGGTCTTGCCCTGCTCCATGGCCTTCTTCAGTTCCTGCCAGGTCATCATTTCCAGGTCCACTTGGGCGTACGCGATGGCCGAAAAGGCCACGGCCGCGACAAACGTGGTCAAAAATCGCATCCGGAGCTACCCCCTCGCTCGCGGTAGCATATCATGGATGGCGGGCGGTCCGAGGGGGGACCAAAGCGTGGAACAGATTATCAGCCAACTCCTGCGGGATTACGAAGAGGGCAGAATCAACCGGCGGCAACTCGTCAGGAACCTGGCCGTGGCGGCCGCCGCCGCTGTCGGTGTGGGTGCCGCACCGGCGGCAGCGGACGAAGGCAAAGGCTTCAAGGCCGTGACTATCAACCACATCTCCTACCAGGTGAAGGACTACCGGGTGACGCGCGATTTCTACGCCGGTTTGCTCGGTATGGGGGTCAAGCAGGACAACGGCAAGAGCCAGTGCTATATGACATTTGGCGATTCCTTCCTGCTGCCGCGGAATGGGCGGCCCGGGCCGGATGGAAAGGTGACCCCGCGGGTGGATCACATCGCCTACACCATCGAAGATTGGGACAAGGACAAGGTGGAGGCCGAACTGAAGCGCCGCAAGCTGTGCTTTCCACCGAGGTTTCCGGACGGGCCGCGCCCGGACACCGAAAACAGCTTCCACGTCCAGGACCCGGACGGCTTCGATCTGCAAATCAGCGGCAAGGAGATGAAGGCATAAAGCCGCCGGAACCCATTCCTCCCGGCGGTGGTTCTTGTTATAATCCATGCCGGGTAATTATTGTTAAATTCCGGTGAGGGGCCGGAAGTTGATGAATCGACTCGCTGTCTGCGGTTGTTCCGCCCTGTTTGCGGGCGCCACGGTGTGGGGCCAGGTCGCCTCGAAGGTATCCGCTAATCCCGCCCCCCAGGCTCTTGCCAACCAATACTGTGCCTACTGCCACAACGAGCAGTTGAAGACCGGCGGCGTGATTGTCACCAGGTTCGATTGGGCGCATCCCGGCCAGACCGCCGAGCTGGGCGAAAAGATGATTCGCATGGTGCGCGCCGGAATGATGCCTCCGCCGGGCATGCCGCGCCCCAAACCGGAAGCTGCCAAGGCCTTCGCCGGCGCCCTGGAAGCTGGAATCGACCAGGCCGCTTCGGTGCACCCCAATCCCGGACGGCCGGCGCTGCACCGCCTGAACCGCGCGGAGTACGCCAACTCCATCCGCGACCTGCTGGGCGTGACGGTGGATGTGTCGCCGCTGCTGCCCAGCGACGACATGAGTCACGGCTTCGACAACATGGCGGACGTCCTCACCATCTCCCCGGCGTTGATGGATGGCTACATACGTGCGGCGGACCGCATCAGCCGCGAGGCCGTGGGTGATCCGCACGCCCTGCCGCTCACCAGCACTTACTCCATTCCGCGGGTGGTCTCGCAGGTGCGCCACGTGGACGGCACCCCGCTCGGAACGCGCGGCGGCATGGCCGTGGTGCACGATTTTCCGGCCGATGGCGAATACGTTTTCAAGCTGGGCTTTTATTACTCCCCCACCGGGCCGCTGTTCGGCATGAACCAGGGCAAGGGCCAGATGGTGGAAGTGGCGGTGAACGGCGAGCAGGTGGCGCTCATCGAGATCAACCCCGCCATGAGTCTGGCCAACGACGGCATCAAGACCCCGCCCATCAAGGTGCGGGCCGGTCCGCAGCGCATCTCGGCATCGTTTCCCCAGAAGTTCGATGGGCCCATCGAAGACGAATACCAGATGGTGGAGCAGAGCCTGGTGGATGTCAGCGTGGGCGCCTTGCCCGGCATGACCACCTTGCCGCACCTGCACGAAATGAGCGTCACCGGGCCGCTCAAACCGGAAGGCGTTTCGGACACCCCCAGCCGCCGCAAGATCTTCGTCTGCCGGCCGGTTGCGGGCGAGGATGAGGTCCCCTGCGCCAGGACCATTCTGACCGGCCTCGCGCGCCAGGCCTATCGCCGGCCGGTGACGCCCAACGATCTCGAAAGCCTGCTGGGCTTCTACCAGCGCGGGCGTAACGGCGAGGGCCAGGAAGGCAACTTCGAAACCGGAATCCGCACCGCCATCCAGGCCATGATCGCCAGCCCCGAGTTCGTGTTCCGCTTCGAGCGGACGCCCGCGGGCGTGGCGCCGGGCACGAATTACCGCATCACCGACCTGGAACTGGCCTCGCGGCTTTCCTATTTCCTGTGGAGCAGCGCGCCCGACGAGGCGTTGCTCACGGTGGCCGCCGAAGGCCGGCTGAAGGAACCCGCCGTCCTCGAAAAGCAGGTGCGGCGTATGCTGGCCGATCCGAAATCCGAAGCCCTGGCCACCAATTTCGCGGCCGAGTGGCTGCACTTGCAGAACCTCAAGGATTTCAATCCCGACCTGTTCCTGTTTCCCAATTTCGACCGCGGCCTGGCCGATTCCATGCGCCGCGAGACCGAGCTGCTTTTCGACAACATCGTGCACGAAGACCACAGCATCGTGGAGCTTCTGACCGCCGATTACACCTTCGTCGATGAGCGCCTGGCCAAGCACTACGGGATTCCGGACGTGCTGGGAAACCGCTTCCGCAAGGTGGCCGTGACGGACCCCAATCGCTACGGCATCCTGGGCCACGCCAGCGTGTTGACGCTGACTTCGACGGCCATCCGCACATCGCCCGTGCAGCGCGGCAAATACGTGATGGAAGTGCTGCTCGGCACGCCTCCGCCTCCGCCGCTGCCCAACGTGCCGGCGCTGCCCGAAAATTCCGAGCTGCGCACGGGCCATGTGGCCAAGCCGCTCTCGGTTCGCGAGCGCATGGAGGCGCACCGCTCCAATTCGGTTTGCGCCGGTTGCCACAAACTGATGGATCCGATCGGATTCTCGCTCGAGAATTTCGACGCCCTGGGCGTGTGGCGCACCATGGATAGCGGCTTCCCCATCGATCCCGCGGGCCAGATGTTCGATGGCGCCAAATTGAATGGACCGGCCAGCCTGCGCCAGGCATTGTTGAATCACGTGGATTCGTACCTCGGAACGTTCACCGAAAACCTGCTGGCGTACGGCGTGGGGCGCGTGCCGGAGTACACGGATATGCCGGTGGTGCGCGGAATCGAACGCGACGCGGCGCGACAGGGAGACCGGTTTTCGGCGTTCGTGATCGGGATTGTGAAGAGCCCGGCGTTTCAAATGCGGCGGGCGGAAGATGTTGAACCGAAGGGCGGTGGCGCTCCCACGGGCGTCCTGAATTTTAACTGAGGAGAGTGAATGGTGCCTTCCTACATCAGCCGGAAACATATTTCGAGGCGCTCGGTTCTGCGCGGCATGGGCGTGGCGCTGGGGCTGCCGCTGCTGGATTCCATGGTGCCGGCGCAGACGCCGCTGCACAAGACGGCCGCGGCTACCAGGACGCGCCTGGCCTGCATCGAGATGGTGCACGGCTCGGCCGGCTCAACCGGCGAGGGCACCAATCGCCATTACTGGTCGCCCGAAAAGGAGGGCGCCGATTTCGAGTGGAGCAATACGCTCGAGCCCCTCAAGGATTTCCGCGATTATCTGACCATTGTCAGCGATACGGACCTGCACCCGGCCACGGCCTGGTCGGCAGCCGAAGAGGGCGCGGACCATTTCCGCTCCAGCGCGGTGTACCTGACGGCGGCGCATCCCAAGATGACCGAGGGATCGGATTACTACGTGGGAACGTCCATCGATCAGCTCTACGCGCAGCGCTTCGGGCAGGATACGCCGCTGCCCTCCATCCAGCTCTGCATCGAGATGGTGGATGCCTCGGGCGCTTGCGATTACGGGTACGCCTGCGTGTATGCGGACACCATCAGTTGGGCCTCGCCCACCCAGCCGCTGCCCATGACGCTCGACCCGCGCATGGCCTTCGAAAACCTGTTCGGCGAAGGCGGCACGCCGGAGGAACGGGCGGCGCGCCAGAAGATCAATAGCAGCATTCTGGACTGGATCTCCGAGGATGTGAAACGGCTGCAGAAAAACCTCGGCGCGAGCGACCGCCGCCGCATGGACACCTACCTGGATGACGTGCGCGAGATCGAGCGGCGCATTCAGCGAATCGAGAAATACAACTCCTCGGGTGAGGCGCGGGCCCTGCCGGCGGCTCCTCTGGGCGTGCCGGATTCCTACGAAGAACATCTGAAACTGATGTTCGACCTGCAGGCGCTGGCGTTCATGACCGACACCACCCGCGTTTCGGCCTTCAAGATGAGCCGCGACGTGAGCGGACGGGTGTGGCCGGCGAGCGGGGTGAAGACACCCTTCCATCCCTGCTCGCACCACGGCGAAACCCCGGCGCGCATCGCCGAGTTCGCCAAGCTGAACCGCTATCACGTGAGCCTGCTCCCCTACTTCTTCCAGAAACTCAAGGACACCCCGGATGGCGACGGCAACCTGCTGGACCATTCCATGGTGCTCTACGGCAGCCCCATGGGCGATTCCAACGTCCACAACCACAAGCGCGTGCCGATTATTCTGCTGGGCCACGCCAACGGCGCGTTGAAAGGCAATCTGCACGTGCGGACCAAGGATGGCACGCCCATGGCAAACGTCCTGCTCACCATGCTGCACAAGCTGGGAGTAGGGGTGGAGACCTTCGGGGACAGCAACGGGGAGATCGCGATTTAGAGGATGCGTGTTCACACGGAGGCACGGAATGCGTGTTCACACGGAGGCACGGAGATCACGGAGGAAGCACGGAGAAAACCCAGACAATGCTCTTGCCTTTCTCCGTGCTTTCTCCGCGTCCTCCGTGTCTCCGTGTGAACACCCGCCCGCGAGGGAAGACATATGCTGACTAAACTTCTGACTGGCGCGCTCCTTTCGGGCCTGGTGCTCGCTGCGGCGGCCGATAGCCGGCTCTCGGAAGCGGCCATGCAAGGCAACCGGGAAACCGTGCGTTCGTTGCTGAAAGAGCGCGTGGATGTGGATGGCGCGCAGGGCGACGGATCGACGGCGCTGCACTGGGCGGCGTTCCACGACGATCTGGAGATGGTCAAAATGCTGCTCGCGGCGGGCGCCAATCCCAAGGCGACCACGCGCGATGAGGGCATCACCCCGCTGTTCATGGCCTCCACCAACGGAGATGCCGGGATGATCGCGGCGCTCCTCGCCGCCGGCGCGGACGCCAACGCGGCCAACGCCAACGGCACCACCGTGCTGATGACCGCGGCGGCGTCCGGCAATCCCGACGCGGTGAAGGTATTGCTGGAGCACGGCGCGGATGTGAAGGCGCGGGAAAGCGTACACGGGCAGACCGCCCTGATGTTCGCGGCGTCGCTGAATCGCGCCGACTCGATCAAGGTCCTGATGGCGCATGGTGCCGATGCGACCGCTACCTCGAAACTCACGCCGGTGGTCCGGGACCGCTTCAACCCCGAGACCGGCGTGCCGGATGCCGAAGAGAAGCCCGCCGCCAAGCCTGGCGCCAAACCGGAAGAAAAGACGGAACAGATCACCGCC
>JASHSS010000329.1 GCA_030038565.1 Bryobacteraceae bacterium | reverse complement strand
CCGGCGGCGCCGGGGTCGGTGGTGGCGATCTACATGACCGGCGAAGGCGCCACCAGTCCACCCAGTACTACCGGCGCAGTCGCTCCCGGCAACGGTACAGGACTCTACAAGCCGGTACTGCCGGTTACCGCTACCATCGGCGGCGTCAACGCGCCGGTCCAATATTACGGATCCGCGCCCGACATTGTCTACGGGGTAATGCAGGTGAACGTGACCGTCCCCGCCGGCCTCAGCAATGGCGCGCAGCCTATTGTGGTTACGGTGGGCAGCGCGCAAACCCAATCCGGCGTCACCATCAACGTGCAATCCACCGGCGCCACGGAACCGGAATAATCCGCATCGCCCAGGCGCCATCCCGGAAAGCGACGCCGTCCCGGAAAACGCCCTGTCTCCCTCCATTCGGGGGGCAGGGCGTTTGGCGTTTGGGCGCCGGCTGCCGTTTTCCGGGAACGCCGTGGCGCCGCGGGCCGCTCCGCCGCCAGTTTAAGCGCGGCGCGGACGGCAGCCTACAATCCTGGTCAACGGAAATCTTAAGAGTGGAAACGGCTGCTTTGGTGGACGAGATGGGATTCGAACCCACGACCCCGGCGTTGCGAACGCCGTGCTCTCCCAGCTGAGCTACTCGCCCACAGCCTGTCTATCGATAGTTACAATATAGCAGATGACGGGGAACCGGATCAGCACGCAATTGCGGCGCATGCGGCGCGATTGGGACCGCCGCGCGCGCGAAAATGCGCGCTTCTACGTGGCCACCCTGCAGGACCGGTGGTCCGACGACGAGTTCTACCGCTCCGGAGAGGCCACCTTCCAGGAACAGATCCTCACCGACCTCGGCAACATCTGCCAGGGCAAGGACCCGCGCGAGATGCACGTGCTCGAAATCGGCTGCGGCGCCGGACGGGTCACGCGCGCCCTGGGCCGCCACTTCGGTCACGTGTATGCAGTGGATATCAGCCCCGAAATGGTCCGCCAGGCCCGCCGGAGCCTCTCGGAATTTCCCAACGTGCGGGTTTACCGGAATAACGGCCGAGACCTTTCGGTAGTGGGACGGAGCTGGTGGAGCCGCTGGGGAATTGGCCCGAAATTGCAACTGGATTTTGCATTTTCCTGCATCGTATTTCAACATATTCCCAACCGGGAAATCATTGAAAGCTACGTGCGGGAAGTCAACCGCCGGCTGCGTCCCGGGGGCCTCTTTAAGTTCCAGGTGCAGGGCAGCCCGCGCGTCAAAGTCACCGAGGACGACACCTGGGTGGGGGTTCCGTTCTCCGAACCCGAGGCCCGCCAGATGGCCACGCGGTGTGGCTTCGAGATGCGCTACCACGCCGGGGCGGGCAGCCAATATTACTGGCTCTGGTTTTTCAAGGAGCGGGAAATCGACTGAGTCCGGTGAACCGGCCACTCCGTCCCTTCCCGCGCACTGCACTGGATTAAGACGATTTGCCCTTCTCAGCGTCGGCTGCCCGGACGGCGCCGGCCTTCTTCTCAAGAGCCTTTCCCCGGCGGCTCTCCCAGTATTTTTTCATACGCTCGGAGACCTCCTGCCGTTCTTTCGACCCCATCGATTTCCGGCCGCGGCGCTTCTTACCCTCGGCCGGCGGCGATTGAGAGGACTCAGCGGCCCTTTGCAGTTCCTCCAATGAGGCGATTACGCGCTCGAGCTTTTCTTTTTCCGCGTATAAGTCTTGTATGGCTTTATAGAGATCCATCGCGTCTCAAAACCGCAACAGCGACCACTATCGTAGTCAACTGATGGTACATCGGAAACAAGACGCACTTCTACGCGAAAATCGGGATTACCGGATCATAAATGGCCAGTGAAGTACCAATTTATATCCGAGTGTAGTAATAGCCAGGAATATCGCTCCGGCTATGAGCAATAGTACAACGGTTACAACGAGGCCAGCCTTGCGCCACGGGAATCGCCGGTTTTCACGGTGCAATACCAGCAGATAACTGGCGAAAATTCCCAGGTAAAACAACAGGCACATGGGGGTGGCGAACAGCATCAGATTGAAAACATCGGGCGTGGGAGTGACCACGGCGGCGATGATAAAGATCGCCAGAATGGCGTAGCGGCTGTGGTTCAGCAGGAACGACGGCGTGACAATTCTAAGTAAGGTCAGGAAAAAAATCAGCACCGGCATTTCGAAAACGAGGCCCACGCCGAGCACCACGTTCACGAATAAATCGAAATACTCGGTAATTGAAACTACCGGCTTGACGCCCTGTCCCCGGCCGATGCCCAGCAGGAAGGTCAGGCCGTAAGGGAAGATCACAAAGTAGGCGAATACGCCGCCGATAATGAAAAGCCCCGCGGAGCACAAAATAAACGGCGCGGCCCAGCGCTTCTCACGGCGGTACAATCCGGGCGAAATGAAGGCCCAGATCTGATATAGAATCCAGGGCGAGGATAGGAAAATGGCGCACACGATAGGCAGCTTCACCCAGATAATCTGGAAGTTGTCCATCGGCGCGATCTGCGCCAGTTCGGGATCGTAGTGCAGGGTTTCGAGCGCGTGCGTGGCCGGCTGGCGCACGAAATCCCACAATTGGCTGGAGAAGGAGAGGCTGCCGATAAAGGCTACCCCCACCCCGATCATGGAACGGATGATGCGGGCGCGGAGTTCCTCCAGGTGTTCCAGGAAGGACATGCGGAGCATGCCTTCGTCTTCGTTATCGTCCTCGTCGCCGGAGGGCGGACGCGGCGGCCCGGGAGGTCCTCCGCCCCCGAACCACCGCCGCTTCTGTACTATCGGCGTAAGCGCCGTGGAGCGCGCACTCCCCTGGGGAGGAGCGCCGGCTCCCTTCTGGTCGTCACTGATTGCCATTGGTCAGCTTATGCGTTGTGCTCAGCCGTCGTGGAGGCGGATTCGTCGGCGCCCGGCGCGACGGAATGTTCCAGCGCTTCATGGGCGCCCCCGTGGGCCCCCTCGCCGGAATTCCCGTTACCCTGGTCGACAACGGCCGTCTCCGTGCCATGGGCTATGGTGCCTTCCGGCAATGCGGCGGGTGATTCAGCGCCCTGAGGTGCGGATGCGCTTAGAGTGGATGGGGTGGTGGCAGTCGAATCGCTCGATTCCGTTCCGTATGATCCCTCATAATTGGACTCATAGGACGAGTAATCGTAATTGTAAGTGTCGTACTGATACTGGTTAGCGACTTGTTTCAACGATTCGGTTTCCTGCTCCAGGCTTTTCATTTCCTTGTCGAACGTGGCTTTCAGCTCGTTCGACGCACGGCGGAACTCGGTCATTGCCTTTCCCAGCGTTCGCCCCAATTCGGGCAGCTTCTTCGGCCCGAAAAGCAGCAACGCCAGGAGGAAAATGAAGACGGTTTCCTGCCAGCCTAGCGTACCCATCGTCTCAACTCCTCCCGAGAGGTGTGTTTCCACCTCATGATAGCATGTGCCCCGCCAGCCAATTTGGGCCGGATGCTGTCCCCGCGCCGCTTCCCCGGGCCTGGGTGGGGCCGCGCAGCGGACCCACTGGAGCCCGCACCGGCCCGCCGGCCTGGATCGGTCCGCGCCCGTTGCTCTGGAGCCAGGCTAACGACCCCTGGATCCCACTCCGGCCCGGCTGCCGGGAACTGGATCGCGCCCATTGCCCTGGGGCCGCGCAGCGGACCTGAAGCCCGCGCCGGCCCGCCTGCGAAGCGCGCCTGATATTATGAAACCCATCATGCGAAAAATCGGAGTTTGCCTGCTGGCGGCGTTTGTTTTTACCGCCGCCGCCCAGAAGGCCAATAAGAAATCTGTCAAGGCGCCCGCCGCGGCGGCCGAGAAAGCCGCGCCCCAGAGAAACGACGAGGCCTATGGCGCCAAGATCAAGGAGTACACTACCGAGCCTTTCTTCCTCACCGAACTGGTGGACCATCTGCCGGCCTCCGATAGCGTGCCTTCACCGGATAAACTGCTGGGCCACATTGTGGGCGCGCCCAACAAGCTGACTTACGTGAAGGACATCAACGCTTACATGCGGGCCCTCGAAAAAGCCTCCCCGCGGGTCAAGGTGTTCTCTATCGGGAAATCCGAGGAAGGCCGCGAGATGATCCTGGTGGCCATCTCCGACGAGCAACACATCGCCAACCTCGATCATTACCGGGACATCACCGCCCGCCTGGCCGACCCGCGCCGCACGCCGCAGGCGGAAGCCGACAAGCTGATCGCCGAAGGTCTGCCCATGTACTGGGCCTCGGGCAGCATTCATTCTCCCGAAACCGGCTCGCCTGAAATGCTCATGGAACTGGCCTACCGGCTGGCGGTGGAGGAATCGCCGTTTATCCAGAACATCCGCAAAAACTCCATCGTGCTGATCACCCCGGTCGTGGAAACGGACGGACGCGATCTCGAAGTGGACCTCTATAACTACCGCAAGGAGAATCCCGGCAAGCCCGCGCCGCCGCTGGTCTACTGGGGCAAGTACGTGGCCCACGACAACAACCGCGACGGCATCGGCATGGCCCTGGCGCTGAGCCGTAATATGATGGGCGCGTTTCTCGAGTTCCATCCCACGGTGCTCCACGATCTGCACGAATCCGTGCCGTTCCTCTATGTTTCGACGGGCATGGGGCCGTACAACGCCTGGCTCGATCCGCTGACCATCGACGAGTGGCAGAAGATGGCCTACGTGGACGTGGAGGAACTTACCCGGCGCGGCGTGCCGGGCGTCTGGACCCACGGCTATTACGACGGCTGGGCGCCCAACTACATGTTCTACGTGGCCAACGGGCACAACTCCATCGGCCGCTTCTACGAAACTTTCGGCGCGGGCGGCGCGGACACCGGCGAGCGCACGGTTCCGGCCAACTCCACCAGCCGCACCTGGTACCGGCCCAATCCGCCTCTGCCGCGGGTCAACTGGTCACTGCGCAATAACGTGAATTTGCAGGAGAGCGGCATTCTGATCGCCATGAACGGCGTGGCCACCAACCGCGTCCAGTACCTCTCGAACTTCTACCTCAAGAGCCTGCGCAGCGTGAAGAAAGCGGTCAACGAAGGGCCGGTGGCGTGGGTGATTCCGGGCGACGATCCGCGGCCCGGCAACGCCGCCGACCTGGTGAATCTGCTGCGCATGCAGGCGGTGGAAGTGGACCGGTTGAACGCCGACACGGAGGTTCCGGTCAACGACACTAAGAAACAGAAGTTCCCAGCCGGCAGCTACGTGGTCCGCATGGACCAGCCTTATAGCCGCATGGCGGACATGCTGCTCGACGTGCAGTATTACAACATCACCGACCCGGCGCCCTACGACGATACCGGCTGGACCATGGGTCCCACCCACAACGTGGCGACCGTGCGGCTGACCAAGCCCGAAATTCTGAGCGCGCCGATGACCCTGCTGACGGATGCGGCCAAGCCGCGCGGGGGTGTCTCGGGACCGCCGGGCGCCCAGGCCTACCTGGTGGCGCACAACGCCGACAACATTCTGGCCACCTTCCGTTTTAAATTGAAGGACGTGAAAATGTTCGCCGCCGAAGCGGCCTTCAAGGCCGACGGCCGTGACTACAACCCCGGCTCGTTCATCGTGAAGGCCGACGGCAATCCCGGCAACCTGCGCGCCCGCCTGGAGAGCGCCGCCGCGGCTCTGGGCGTGGCGGTGACCGCGGCCGCCTCCGTTCCGCAGGTTGCCATGCACGAACTGGCGGTGCCGCGCATCGCCATTGTCCACACCTGGACCAATACCCAGAACGACGGCTGGTTCCGCGTGGCCTTCGACCGCAATGAGATCCCTTACGATTACATCTCCGACCAGAAGCTGAAGGACATGGCGGACCTGCGCTCGAAGTACGACGTGATCCTGTTCAGCCCCGTGGGCGGCACGGCGCAGCGCATCGTCAACGGCAATGCCGGCCGCGGCGGCGAGCCGATTCCGTTCAAGAAGAGCGCCCTCACGCCCAACCTCGGAGACGCGCCCGACCAGACCGACGACACTCGCGGGGCGATGGAACTACAGGGGCTTTTTAACGTGGCCAAATTCATCGACAATGGCGGCCTGTTCATCACCATCACCGGAAACGCGTCGATTCCGATCGATTACGGACTGGTAGAGGGGGTGACCATTCAGCAAGCGCCGGACTTGCAGGCGCGCGGCAGCATCCTGGAATCGGTGATCGCCGATAAGCTCAGCCCCATTGCCTACGGGTACGGCGACCGCCTGGCGGTGTACTTCAACCAGGGACCGGTGCTGTCCGTGGCGGCGGGCGGATTCGGTGGCCGTGGCGGTGGAGGCGGAGGAGGAGGCCGCGGCGGGCGCGGCGGTGGTGGGCGCGGAGGAGCCGCCGACAATGAAGGTCGCGCCAGGCCCACCGGACGCGGAGGCCCCACCGAGCAGGATACGCCGCAGGGCCGTCCGCTGAACATGGCGTCGCCCGCCCGCGGCCAGGCCACCGCCGGCGAAGATTCCCAACTCGGCGACGTGACCGGCGGCGGTGGCGGATTCGGCCGCGGCGGCGCGGCGGTGCCCCCCGAAATGCGCCCGCGGGTGGTGGTGCGCTTCGCGCCGGAAGATCAACTGTTTGTTTCCGGAATGCTGGCGGGCGGACGGGAGTTGGCCGGCACGCCCACGGTGGTGGATGTCCCGCGTGGCAAGGGCCATGTGCTGATGTTCGCCAACAATCCCATGTGGCGCAGCGAAACGCAGGGCAGCTATTTCCTGATTTTCAACGCCGCCCTCAACTACGACCATCTGAGCGCCGGCGTGCAGGCGGCGCCAACCGGCGGCCGTGGCGGAAGGCGGTCGGGAGGAAGGTAGGTCACCGGGCGCCGGATGAGCGAAGGTTGGCGGAGGGCAGTTGCACGTCAGTCATAAACCGCGTGCAGCACCTTCTTCAGATCTTCCCAGGCCTCGCGCTTGGCGGCCTGGTTGTAGCCGCGCAGCAGGAAAGATGGGTGGTAAGTCACCATCACCGGGATATCGCGCCACTGGAACCACCGCCCGCGCATCTTAGTAACTCCCTCTTTGTGGCCGGTGAGCGCCCGCGCGGCGGTGCCTCCCAGCGCACAGATCGCCTTGGGATGGATGGCGGTCAACTGGCGGTAAAGGAATTGCCCGCAGATCTCCATCTCGTCCGGCTCGGGCGTACGGTTGCCGGGCGGACGGCACTTGACCACGTTGCAGATGTAGACATCCTCGCGGCGCAGTTGGATCCCCTCTTTGCGCGCCGTGCCCTCGATCATCTGGGTGAGTAACTGGCCGGCGCGGCCCACGAAGGGGATGCCCTGCTCGTCTTCATCCTGGCCCGGACCTTCGCCTACGAAAACCAGCGGCGACCGCGGATTGCCCACGCCAAAAACGATCTTGGTGCGGCCCTCGTGCAGGCGGCAGCGGCGGCAATCGCCCATATCGGTGAGGATCTGGAACAGCGTGTCGCCCGCAGGCGCTAGCGAAGGCAAGGGCGGAGGAGCGGCCGTCACGAGCGGCTCCGGGGGTCCGGCATCCACGGGGGGCGGTGCGGGAGCGGCCTCTGGGGCGGGCAGTTTATAGAGGGTCCGGATGCCCAGATCGCGATAATACTCCAGGTACCGGCGCAGAGTGTCAGCGTCCATGTTCCGCATGGAGGGCCAGCCGCAGCTTCAGAACTTCGTCGAAGATGCGGTCGGCAATCTCGCGCTTGGGGGCGCGGGCGAGGGGGATGGATTCGCCGGTGCGCAACAGCAGCACCACCTCGTTCTGATCGGATTCGAAACCCACTTCCGAGCCGCCCACGAGGTTGGCCACCAGCATATCGCAGTTCTTGGATTCGAGCTTCCGCCT
>JASHSS010000328.1 GCA_030038565.1 Bryobacteraceae bacterium | reverse complement strand
AGCGCCATCGAAAAACTGGGGCTGAAACTGGAGCCGGGCAAGGGCAGCGCCGACTTCCTGGTCATCGATCACGTGCAGAAACCCACCCAAAACTAACCGGCGTGCCGACGCGGTAGATTTTTTCCTTGACCTACCTATGTAGCAATGATACATATGTAGCAGGAACCCGATGCCTGCTACCCTTTCCTACGCCGCCGCCAGCGTGCTCCACGCCATTCACCGCGGGCGGCGCTACGGATTCGAGATCATGGACGCCACCGGCATGCCCAGCGGCACGGTCTACCCGGCGCTGCGCAAGCTGGAAAAGAACGGCTTCATTCACGCCCAGTGGGAGCGCGAATCGGTGGCCCGCGCGGAAGGCCGTCCGGCGCGCCGCTATTACCAGGTGACCAGTGCGGGCCACGCCGCGCTAACCACGGCGGGGACCCGCTACCGCTTCCCGGAGGTGGCCAAAGCATGATTTCTCCGGCCGTGCCGCTGCCTCCCGAATCGGCCCTCCTGCTGGCTGCCGCCGCGGCGCTGGTCCCCGCGGAGCGGCGCGACGAATGGCGCCGCGAATGGCACGCCGAGTTGTGGTGGTGGCTTTCCAGCACGCCCGATCCACGCCGCATGGCGCTGGCCCGCCACTCGTTCGGCGCACTGGCCGATGCCTTCTGGCTGCGCGCCGGCGAAGGCTTCAACGTCGCGGATTGGCTGGCCCGCCCGGGGCTGCGCCTGGCCGCCCCGGCCCTGTTGCTGGCGCTCGTGGCCGCTGTTTCGGGCGGATTCCCCCATACCCGCCGCGCGCTCTTCGCGCCCGCTCCTGGCAGCCTCGCCATCCTGACGGAAACCGGCCCGTTCATGGGCAAGATCATGCCGCTGCCGCCGGCCGCCCGGATGGCGCAGTGGAGCGAGCGCTCCCACACGATCGAAAGCCTCACGCCGGTCAGCCGGACGCGCGCGATGGTCCGATTACGGCCCGGCGTCACCGCGGCCCAGGCCGAACGGGAATGGCGCGACTGGAATGCCTTCCTGCAATTCACGCCTTACGCCGCCGAGGTGGTGTATCCGCTGGCGGTGCTCGGCCTGCCGTTCGCGGCGCTGGTACTGGTGGCTCTGATCGATTGGATCCGGTCCGCGCCATCGGCTTTCGCGCTGGCGCAGCCGCTCGGCTGGCTGACGGCCCTGTTTCTGGCTGCCCTGGAATTGCCCGCCAACCCGGCGGCGCTGTTCCTACCCTACCTGGTAACGTCGTTCATGGCCCTGCGCTACTGCCGCCGCGACCGCAGCCAGCGCTGTCCGGTGTGCCTGGAACGCCTGGGAGCGCCCGTGTGCATCGGAGTAGGGCCGCGCGGTCCCTTCGAACCGGCCGGCACCGAATTTCTCTGCCCGCAGGGCCACGGCGTGCTCTTCACTACCCGCGAAACGGAACCCGAATCGCGCTGGAGCGCGCTGGTGGCATGAGCGTGCTTCGTCCGCTGGTGCGCGCGCCCGGCTTCACCTGCACGGCCATCGGGGCCATCGCGCTGGCCACCGGCGCCAGCACGGCGGTTTTCAGCCTGGTGTATTCGGTGGTGCTGCGGCCGCTGCCCTTTCCCGACCCACAGCACCTTTATTCGGTGACCCAGTTTTATCCCTCGTTCAACCAGAACCTGGTGCCCAGCCCGCAGTACCTGGACTGGCACGACCGTGTGGCCGGGCCTGCGGGGCGTTCCGTCCGGATGGCCGCGTACAGCATGGGCGATTACACCTATTCGGCCGCCGGCCGATCCGCCGGGCCCGCCGAGCGCCTGCCCGCCGCCATGGTCACCGCGGAGTACTTCGAGGTACTCGGCGTGCGCCCGATCCGCGGCCGAACTTTCAGCGGAGAGGAAGACCGGCCCGGATCGGATGGCGTCGCCCTGGTGCGCGAAACCTTCCCAGCCGCCCTGGGCGCGCGCATCACGCTGGATGGCCGCCCCTACACCGTGATCGGCGATCTTCCGGCCGCCTTCGCATTCCCGCCGGGCGTGCAGGTCTGGGCGCCGCTGGCGCTCGATGCGGTGCGCGAACGCTCCGGCGGTCCTATGGAACTGGTGCGGGTGATCGCCCGCTGGACGCGAGCTCCGGCTCTCCGCCCGGCGGAGGGTGCGCGCCTCGTCATCACGCCCCTGCAGACCTGGCTCACCGCGCGGAGCCGCACGCTGTGGCTGGTGCTGCTGGGCGCCGTCACGGTGGTGCTGCTGATCGCCTGCGCCAACGTGGCCGGGCTGCTGATCGCCCGCGGGGCCGCGCGCCGCCGCGAGATGGCCATACGGCTGGCCCTGGGAGCACCGGCCGCGCGCCTGGCGCGCCAGCTTTTGCTGGAGTCGCTGACGCTGGCGGTGGCCGGATCGGCGGCGGGTTTCGCGCTCGGCGCAGCCCTGGTCCACGCGCTTCTGCCGTTGCTCCCGGATACCATGCTGGCTGGCCGGCCGGTGGAACTGGATGCCCCGGTGTTCGCCTTCGCGGCGGCGGTGGCACTGGTTACGGCGGTCGCCAGCGGCATCGCTCCGGCGCGCGAGGCCGCCCGCGTGGATGTCGCCGAGTCGCTCAAACAGGCGCCCGGAGCGCGCTTTGGGACGGCCGGCGCGCGTCACCTCGGCCTGCGCAGCTTTCTGATCGCCGGGGAAATCGCCCTCAGCCTGGCGCTGGTCTCCACCGCCGCGCTGATGGTGCGCAGCTTCGCCACGCTAGCGGCCGTGGATCCCGGATTCCGCGCGGAAGGCGTGCTGGCGGCGTCGCTCAACCTGCCCGACACGCGCCATCAGCCCTATCTCGCCGCCGCCCTGGAACAGGCCGCGACGCTTCCGGGTGTGCGCGCCGCCGGTCTTTCTTCGGTCATCCCGTTTGCCGGCGGGGGCGTTTCCCGCTCGCTGATCAGCGCGGAAGGCCAGCCGGCATGGGGCGCGCCGGATGCCGAGCGCCATCGCGTGGAAACCGTGCTGGTGGGCGGCGATGCCTTCCGCGCCCTGGGCATCCCGCTGCGCGAAGGCCGCGGATTAGGGCCTGGAGAAACCGGCGCGGTGGTGGTTAATGAAACCCTGGCGCGCCGTTTCTTCGGCACGGCGCACGCGGCGGGACGCCGCATCAAGACGGGTTTGGCCGAATCGCCGTCGCCGTGGATGACCATTGTGGGGGTGGTGGGCGATGCCAAGCTTTCGGCGCTGGATGAGGACGTTGCCGCCACGCTGTTCCGTCCTTATCAGCAGGCGCAGAATCTGCGGCCATGAGCCTGGTTTTGCGCAGCGATGCCGACCCGGCCGCGCTGGCCCAGCCGTTGCGCCGCGCCCTGGCGCGCCTGGATGCCACGGTGGCCGTCTCCGGCGTGGAACCAGTCGAGCGGCGTCTCTCCGCTTCGATGGCTTCTCCGCGCCTGCGCTCGGTGGCGGCTTCGCTGATGGCAGCCATGGCGCTGATGATCGCCATGGCCGGGCTGTATGGCGTGTTGTGCTACGTGGTGGCGCAGCGCGCCGCGGAACTGGCCATCCGCATGGCGCTGGGCGCCACGCGCGGGGCCATCTTCGGGCTGGTGCTGGGCCGTGGCATGGCGCTGGGAGCGGCGGGAATCGGCGCCGGCCTGCTGCTCTCTCTGGCCACCGCCCGGTTTTTGCGCGGATTGCTTTTTCAATTGGCGCCCTGGGACCCGCTCACGCTGGCCGGCGCGGCGCTGGCCGTGCTGGCCGTAGCCGCGGCCGCTTCCTTCGCTCCGGCCCTCCGCGCCACCCGCGCCGATCCCATCCGCTCGCTTCGCCAGGAGTAACTCATGCAAAACCGTCGTCTGTTTGTCATCTGCCTGCTCGCCGGCGCGGGAGTCCTCCACCCGCAAGACACCAAACCGAACCTCTCCGGCCGTTGGGTGATGAATGCCGCCAAAAGCACCGGCCGCAATCCCAAGACCTGCGAGGAAACCATCCAGCAAAAGGACCCCGTCCTCACCATCACCACGGTTGCCGAGGATGCGCGCGGCCAGACCAGGAGCTTTCTGAAGCTGGCCACCGACGGCAGCGAGTCGGTGAACGAGGTGAACGGCAACGAGTTCCACTCCAAATCCCACTGGGAGGGGGGCAAGCTGGTAACCGTGGTAACGGGCGACCGCGGCATGACCATGACGGAGGTTCGGGGGCTTTCGCCGGATGGCAAGGTGCAGGCCGTGGAGTCGTTCATGGGAGCCGGCCGCGGCGCGCCCATGGCCACGCGTGTAATGGAAAAGCAATAACCCCCTCGCCCTGCCGAAAGAGAGTAAACCGCCGCTGACTGTGCGGATAGACCTATATGCTCCAAATCGTGCGTGCAAAGTAGACCCGATCCGTGGTATTTATGAATTTGCAGTATTGGCGGGCGCCGAAATCTGGAAGTGCTAGCCAGGAGTTCCCGCCGATCCCCTCCGGTAATCCCACGCTCATTGCCGTGCCTAGCCCCGCGTGCGGAGGGAGACGGGTCCGGTTTGGGTGCCGGATAAGCCGAGCTGCTGAAGTTTCAAGGGTTTACGAGACGTCTTTCCTGCTAGCTACGGAGCAATCTTCCCCATGGACAGCGACCGGAAGTACAGACAACACGGGTACATGGATTCGGACCGCGAATCGCACGGCCCTCGCGGTGGCGAGGACCGTCCCAGGCCCCAAGGCCCCCGCCCCCCTCTGGATGTGACCGGACCGCGCCTGCCGCGCCTGGTCCAGCACGTGGCGGCGGCGCGCTGTTTCAACTGCTCCACGACCCTTCCGCCGGGGACCGATTTCAACGGTGTGTGTCCCAAGTGCAGCGCGCCCCTGCATTGCTGTAAGCAGTGCACCCACTTCGAACCCTCCACCCGTTTTCAATGCCTGAAGCCCATCCCCGTGCGGATTGCGTACAAGGATAAGGCCAACGAGTGTACCCTTTTTACGCCCCGCGTAACGGTAGCGCGTGACGGCACCTCCAACGGCTCCGGCCCGACGGCCCAACCGCCCACGCAGGCGGGTCCGCCCGCACCCCGCAATGCAGACGATGCGCGCAGCGCCTTCGACCGGCTTTTCAAGAAGAGCTGAAGAGAGCGCTCCCGCCCGAAGCGCCTGACGGGGAGCTTCGCATTCCGGATCGATCTACCGGGTTCATCACCTCACGTGACGTAAGTGCCCGATGAAGCCCTCGGGCGCGACGGCGGAACGGACCGGGCCACGCCGATGCGTTGTCGTCAGGCGAAGCCGGCGAAATCCGGGTGCGCCTCAAGGACGTTTATGGGGCGGTGGCCGCTTTCGCCGGCTGTTCTGAACCTCACCGAGCCATCTAGCTCCCCGACCGCATGATTCAGTTCCCTAAAGACGCGCCTGTCACACCATGATGCGTGAGGGATTGGTGGGACAGGGCTTCAGCCTGTCCAGGGCAGGCTGAAGGCCTGCCCCACCCTAGGGCGGAAACTCCGGCGTGGCGTTTCAGCCGGTTCCACCGCGCGGTACCGGCAATACCGGGGGCATGCGTGCTCTTGGCGTGCATTCAGGCGCACCAGGTCATTGGCTTGCGGACCCGATGGGAATGATGTGGAAGGTCTGCCACCCGGAGCGGAAGTGACGCAAGCGGTAAAGCCGGTAAGTTCATTACTCCGGTGTCATCCTGTCGTAACAACACGAGACCCGTATTCCGCGCGGGTAAGGCGGCCGGTGAAAGGAATGGGACGAGTTGCCAGCCGGCCGGGTTCAACCAGCTAAGGCTCCGGCTGACCGTGCTCGCTTACCACCTGGAGGCGACCTGTGCCCGGCGCCTGGCTCCCGACTGGTAAATCATGCCCGGTACTACTAGCTCTTGCCGGCCTGGAGGCCACGTGTAAAAGTCCAACTAAGATCGTCACAAAAAGAGCCGTTGGGAGTATACTGGCACAATCCGTGTGGGCAACATGCGGGATCCGAATTCTGAGGGAAGAAAACAGGGGGCCGGGGATGACAGGTCGGCAAGGGTTCTATCATTCGAATCAGAAGTTCTCCATACATGCAGTTCTCGTGGCACTCGGCGTGCTGGGATCAGTATTTTCGCACCCGGCTCAAGCCGCCACTCCACAATTCGCTCCAATACCGCAGTTGTATTTCACGAAAGTATTCGGTGGCGCCAACCCGTTGCCGCAAGTTCTGTCCGTAACCAGTGTGGGCGCCTCCTTCGAGTTCGTTGCCAGCACCTCGAGCAGCGCAGGCTGGCTCTCCTCTCCGCAGGCCGGTTACGGCTACGACACGCCGACGCCCATCAGCAT